>NZ_CP045350.1:2769335-3138671 GCF_009363415.1 Vibrio aquimaris
AAACGATAGCTCGAGCCTTTAATAACGCCAGCATACAAATCAGGCTATGATTTGTCCGCCCAGCGACAAGTGGCACAATATCTCCGGCCCTGATCCCTTTGTCTTTGATTAGGATAGACGCTAGTTGATCAGATTGCGCCTCAAGCAGAGTATATGAAACAGACCCTAAATCACCATTTACAGCTAGCTTATTAGGTGTTCTTTCTGCATTGTCTTTGAGCTTTTCAAGAACAGTACCGAATTGTGAGTGTGAATTGCATTCCATTGTGCTACCTTCAACATCCAATTTAAGGTCTGACTTACCTGCGTATTAGCTAATACATGGACAGCCTGCCGATTTCACACGTCTCAGCGACTTTTTATCGTTAGCTTCGCCGGCAATCATGACTTCGTCTGACGCATAAACGACAGTGTCCGGACAAATAATATCGATATGATACTGGGTCCATGGCGTTAAGCCTAACCCCCAGTGAACTGTACCATTGCTGCCGCCATAACATTCATTAGGTGAACGGTTTCCTTTCTGGAAATCGATATCATGATTAGTCCCAAAACCAATCTCCCAAATGATTCTGTAGCGCGAGTCGATATCAAACAACTTCTCTAACATCACAATTGCGGGGTGGGTCTCGATGTCACTGCGTAGTGAAGTAATCACACCATGCTCGACGGTTGCAACAACCGGCACTTCATAAAGCGACTCTAGTGCATCGAAAATTTTATTCTGGTCTTCTCTTAAAAAAGACACAGAGCCACTGTTCACAATGGGATATCCACGAAAAGCAATTTCTCCCTGAATATTTAACCGCTTATTAGCATTGTAACTTCCGTGAAACAGCGGCAAGACGCTGATTTCACCAGAGGGTACAAATTGCTGCTCTCCCCAACTAAGACGACCCAATTGCTCAAACCAGCAATATTCGTCACTATCGTGAAGAAAAATGGCTTCACAACCGTTTTTTTTATCAACAAACTGAATGTGATCGGACTCTTCAACATGGTCAAAGAAATAATCCGCCCAAGCTTTTTGAGCATCAGGATCAGTCAACTCCATCTTCTCCAAGAAATAACTTATATCGTCCAAGAATATTTCTGTAGAGTTACATGGCATTGAAATAATCTTACACTTCTCTGCAATTTTCTCTTCTGGTGGTGAAGAGAATAAGACATGAGGAGAAATGACAAGAAAATGGGTTTGATGAGCTAACTTTTTATTATCCAAAATGTCATGAAAGCTTTCTGGTGTATCGCAAACAATTATCTTTGTTGATAGATAGTCATTCTCCGTTGATATTTCGAACTTGTCAGAGAATTCACTATTTGTCAGCAGGACAAAATCACAGTTTTCAGACGCACCCAACTGCTTATATTTTTCTGGTCTAATTACAATCATACGTTCTCCATACGCTCCCCAAATCTATGGGGAGCATACCGGTTTAGCCGATCAGGTTGCCTAAGTACTGGCCATTCTTGTTACGGCTAATTTTCGATTTTTTCTGTGCCTTTGACTTTTTCATGATTTTTTCCTTATAAACAATAGTTATCTAACGTTTCATGCCTCTCATTTTGAGACATTTCTTTCCTTTCCAATGGTAAAACCATTTTCAAGAAACTTTGAAAAGGAGTCGTATACATTTCTTTATCCCATTCATTCTGTAAGTCTTCAGGGATATGGTACTCCTCTACGATGACACCATCCTGATAGACTCGGAACACAGGATGAATAAATGTACTGCTGTCGCCATCATCCGGCACCCGGACAACATTAAATGGATCGGGATGCTCTTTCTTACCGTATTCAAATGTGAATCTAATATGGCTTTGTTTGCGATATATCTTTTCAATGAGATCAACTGGTATATCGATAACATATTCAACATTGCCATCATTAATAAGAAGAATATCGCTAATAAACCCAGGCTGCTGATATAGCGATGAATTACTATGAATCCTTTGCATGATTTTTTTATAAACAGATTCAAATGAATGTAATTTCTCACGGTGAAACGCATCTTTGCCTTGCTTCATTTTTAATATTTCAGCTAGTGCTTTCACGTTGTACCTAAATCCATGTATGAAACCAGAAAACGACTGTTTGTAATCACGCATGTGCATAATAGTTCCGGCGAAATACATATCCTCGACATTGGAAGATTCCCAGGATTCTGTCATTTTCGGATATTTCTTATTATCTGTAATCTGAGGGACTGCAGCACCTTCAAACATACTGTCGTCAAAAGAGAAACCTATACAAGAAATAATCTCATCGACAATAATCTGCCAATGCTGCCCATTCGCGTGAGTATAAGAAAAATCAACAATATACTTTTCATTATCTTTGGTAACTTTAGTCACTTCAGCATCGAGAATAGTATTCTGTGACTTTAACTGATAGGTATCTAATATATTATTATTTACTGCTCTCAGATGTCCTACATAATGTGTTTTCCAAGCCAACTTCACTGGTGTTGGGCTTAACATATGTATAACTGACGCGGTTTCAATCAAATTATCAGCCGTTTCAAAAGCAGAGTTACCTTTTCCTAATATCAAAATAGATTTGTTTTTGTAATCATCAGGATTAATTGAAGCTTTGGTGTAAGTTTTTACATATTCACTCCCAGGAAAACAAGGCTTATTTTCTTTTGCTAACCCAGTTGCAATAATAAGTTTCTCACATGTGTATACCTTACCATCAGCACCCCTTAATGAAAAATGTTCACCTTTATCGATGGATACAATATCGGTATTGTAAGCTACGTTTATTCCAAACTTATCTTTAAAGTCATTTAAATAATCAACTAAATCTTTTGCATCAGGGAAATATTTTTTAGAGTAATCTTTAAAAAGAAACCCTTCATCATTTAATAATGAATTCCAGTCCCAACGAAGATTTATTTCATCATCATTGTAACCTGTATAAACCTTATTGATAGAAATGAGCTTTCCATGCTTCGGCAATGTTTTAAATGCACTTCCCGAGCAATCTCCCTTTTCCAGAATCAAATAGTCTTCATTTGATTTCTCGAGATAATAAGCGAGCTGTAATCCAGCTGGTCCAGCGCCAATAATGATATATTCATGATGCATAATAAAATCCCTTATATAATACGCCTGTCGCAAAGCTGGTTAAATTCTGATGTTAAAGAACGCAGATCTCTGATGATATTGATTCTTTTTAGCCATCGATCATAATGATCATATTTCGCTGAAAATTGACGCCTCCCATGCACAGCCCTTCTGTTATCAATCAGCATAATCTGCCCTTCAATAAGACAGACATCAATCAGAGATTGGTTCACAATCAACTTAAACTTTTCAAGTGCCTTTGCTGCGCCTTTATTCTCACCAAGCACTGCCATATAAGGCAGATCTGCTCGCATAAAAGGCCTCTTCCGATTCCCATATAAAATTGAAATCGGTGTATCGACATATTTTGCTTCATCACTGAGATGGTACTTATGAATATCGATATCCCAATGATCACTATTATTTTCTTTAACGTGATGTGATGTATCTGGAGCAATACAAAATAAATTGCTGAACAGAATATCAATTGTTTCCTCATCTAACTGACTAACAATTTTATCGACATGGCATAATGATGTCGCTGCCTGTTCTGTATTGCGATAACACATCAACGAAACATAATCAGCTGGTGTTGGATGGAAAGCTTCTTCCGTGTGCCAGTCAAGTTCAGCTGTACTGCTTGACCCCAGCTGCTCATAAGCATCTGCTTTGATTGGTACAACATGACGCATAAAACGACCATTTTCTTGCGTTGACCACCCAAAAATTTCACCGAATAGGCAGGAGACTAATGAATGGATGACTTCATATGAAAACGTCTCAGAATGATGCCAGTCACAGTCCCATGTTCTGGGCGTCTGAATATTTTCAATATCAATCGGAAGCCCCTCAATTAAGAATGATGCGTAACTATGAGCTGTGTTTTTGAAGTCTAATACAGCCTCTCTCAAGCTCCTGCTAAGTTCCATCGCATACACAGCACAATCTCTGGCGAAACTATCTGTTTCAACTGAGTCATGTTTTGCCATCAACTGCTTACAAGCATGATTGATCAATTGCAGGTCTTCAGTCGTTAGACAATATTTTTTATAATTTTCCATTCCTGTCACTATTTAGAATAAAATTTAAATTTCTTCAGACCAATATAAAAGCTTGAGTGTTATATCTTCATGCAACATTTTATCTTCTAAGCGTTTATACTCCCTAACAATATAGTCATCGAAGTTTGTTGGCTTCCCAATTAAATATTCTAGCCATGGTTCAAGACCCATAGCATATACAAATACAGAATCAGGATTGATCAATCTAATAAGTTGTTCAGTTTCATCACTGTCACAGCCAACTAGGCGCCGGTTCTTCGCATACTCAGGTTGATAACCTTGGTTTAATAGAGGTTCATACAGCCAAGTATAGGGTGCACCTTCACATTCCATGCCGACAAACATCTTTCCAACCTTGAGTGAATTATCGACTAAATATTGATAAATTTCTGGCTGAATAAACTTCGAATCCGATAATATCAGTAACTGATCAGAATCCGTTTCAATATAATAAGATGACTTTGCATCAACCCGAAGGTCACCATGCTCTCCCAAAAAAGGAAGAGTATGTAGCTGAAAAGTATTTCCCTGGATATTTTCAAATGAGTCCACTTCGATCACATTCTCGAAGCCTATTTTCCTGAGTATCTTTGCAAGTGACGGGTCTTCAATCATGTCACCAGAACTTTTAGGAACAATAATGTTCCCCACTTTATGTCTGATTTGCAGCAAAGTTTCGACATTAAAGTGATCTGCATGCCCATGAGTTATCACAACATAATCAATACTGTCAGGTAAATCCGCTAACGAATATGACGTTTTCCCATTTTTTAAAAAAGAGTCATTCTGAATCCAGGGGTCAATCAGCAATGATTCAGATGACGTTTCAATCAGCAAAGTCGCATGACCGAAATAACGAATCTTTCCATTACTAGGCTCTGGTAGTCCTTTATATTCACACTCAGATGTAAACATCATTCTGAATTTCAGCTTCGCTTCGTCAGTTAAATTGATCTCTTGACACAGCTTATTGAAATCAACAGGACGTCGCCTTGCCTGAAAAATCTTATCAAGTACTTTTGCTTTAAAATCAATATCAATCAGAAACTGAGTTTCATGACGGCTCAAACGTGGTGTATTAAAGACTGGCGGACGTGTGGTGTGATCCGTTTTTAATGTAAACAACACGCTTTCACATTTTTCAAATATCCCACTAAATGCATTTTCAAAAAGACGATATGCACCGCTCTGATTTCTAGCGTAAAAAAGCTCAACTTTACCTTTTAACTCTGAAGGAACTTCCTGATAAAGAGACTCTAAGCTGTCCCCATTAAACTGTGAGACTAAATCATCAAGCTTTTCTACTGCTAAAAGTAGTTTTTCTTGTTGTATCTCTTGGTGTCGATTGCAATCTAAGTAGCTTTCCACACAGGACACATCATCCTTTGATAACCTAACTGTACTAACTTTCCCACTAGATATATCGCTATGAAATTCAGGATACTTTAGAAATGATCTTAATTGCTTTCTATTTTTTCTCATAAAAAAAGAACGAGAAACCGGAGAAAGTAAATAATGCCATGCATACCAATGTTCAACTAATGGCTCAACAAATACATTATTCCTTAGATAGACAAACACCTCATCTTCAGCCTCACAGCAATTCCTTCTTTTCATAAAGTTAACTATCTCATTTAAATTTATGGTGTTACTGGCTTTCGGTATAACAATGGTTTATTTAATACCATCAGCAAAATGCATTCATAGCAATTAAAAAACAAGCGCACTAAAACCAACTTATATTAACATGAACGATATACATATATATGACATGCAAATACACGACTATGCGCATAATTAATTTTAACCAAAAAAAAGTAAACGACCTGATAACAAAACTGATACAAATATCACATTAAACCATCATAATTGATTGAATTAAAAACCAATCGAGCAAGTTACAACCAAAGATATTAACTTTGAGTTAATTGCGTGTTAATTCAGTGCTTATTGAAGTTGATCGACTTTCAATGAAATCAGGATCATGATAAGTACCATGAAAATAGCAATGATTGCCCTACAAAAGTAGCAACTTGAGCAGATGCATGACTCAGGCGTGATAATCGTGTATAGAAACGGATTTACTTCCTTCGAAAGGCTGGGGTAAGGCGATGATTTCTCAAGCTCTTCGCACTCATACGCTTGATTGTTGCGCATAATCTGACTAGTGCTTTCTAAAAAGCTTAAGCCTAAAAATAGTGGTAACCAAAACAAACTTTATGAACTCACTCCATGCATATCATAGAACATTTGACTAAGCATACTTATGCGCATGATTTTCAAATTGTTTCTTATGTGAAAGACGCGTTTGGCCTTCTCTACACAGTTTCGGGTATGATATAGATGGCTGCATCATAGTAGCTTTAACTACAAACAATCGACAGGAATTCTCTCAATGTTGACAAGACTAAGTAGAAAGAGTTCATTGGTGGTTTACGAGGCTCTAAAGGCGAGTGGCGGCTAGAATGATATGACAAAGAGTTTGTCCCTGCCAGAGAGAATTGAAAGAAACTACCCAAGCGTAATAAAGCAAGGCCTAGTCGCTATACAACTAGGCCTTGCTAAAAATAGTTAAGTTGTCTTAACTTAGATGCATTAATCCTCAAACTAATCTTTTATCATGACGAAAGATCACTCGTCACCTCCATCTTCTTCAGTATCGTAGGGGTGCTCGTAGTAAGTTCCCCAACCATCATAAATAATGTCGTACTTCTCAGCGAGGTGAATTAGCTTTTCTACTTGAGCATCTATTGCCTCAGCGTTCAACGCCGATTCCATTGTCGCGTCACAGCAAAGGAGTTTGTTTCCATCTTCATCTTCAGTCTCTTCTGCTTCTAGAACCTCAAAACCCATTTTAAAAGCCTCTACAACTGCTTTCTCTAGAGTTTCAAAGTTCTCTGCAAAAAGGTGATGCTCAATGTCATACAGTGCATCTGGTTCACTCCCATCTTCCAGCAAGGCTTGGATGATATCGCGAGTCTCCTCCTTTTGAATCTCAATTAATTCTTCAACTGATAGATATTCGTCTTCATGAGACATAAGTCGGCTCCAGATAGTGGCAATATTGATCAAAAATTAACGCCAAGAAATATCGCATGGATACCATTAAATTGCTACCCACAATAACGCTAGAGTAGTAACTTGATCGCTCACATCACCGAAGATAAGAACAGATTAAGCTCACAAATGGCAAAAATTAACATTTTTTTATCATCAGTGATATTCAGAACTATCTACCGATAGTCGCCATCTATGATAAAAACGACCAATGCGTTTTTATTTTCTACTTATGCATAGATTCATTCTCATCAAAATTGCATACAAATATAACTTTCACATTATTATCTGTTAATGTGTGAATAGGTATGCTTAAAACCTTTCTAACCTATCACTAATCATTAGAAGACATAGCGAATAGCGACGCATTGTAACACCTGTTACCCAAGCCATGACTATAGGTGAAAGTAATCAAATTACAGCCCATAAACAGCATTTATCACTGAAAATAACATAAAGCCCAGTCATTGACTCCGATAAATACACTTGCATCTTGATAACAAGCTTGTCATAAATAGGTAATGGAAATTATTGTAAGGATGCAGAATGAGTAAGTTATACGTAGGTTCAGAAGTAGGCCAGTTGAGGCGTGTACTCTTGGCTCGACCAGAGCGAGCACTGACACATCTAACACCTTCAAACTGCCATGAACTACTGTTTGACGATGTTCTTGCCGTAGAAGCTGCGGGAGAAGAACATGATCAGTTTGCACAAACACTATCAAATCAGGGGGTAGAGGTTTTACTCCTCCATGATTTATTAGTCGAAACACTGTCTGTGAAAGAGGCAAAAGAGTGGCTACTAGACACCCAAATATCAGATTTTCGTTATGGCCCTACCTTTGCGAGAGATTTACGCCATTACCTATCCGATATGGATAACGAACACCTAGCCACTGTGCTGCTTGGAGGCTTGGCTTATTCTGAGTTACCAATCCAATCCTCTTCAATGCTACCCAAAATGCATCGTCCGCTGGATTTTGTGATTGAGCCCCTGCCCAATCATTTATTTACTCGTGATACATCATGTTGGGTTTATGGCGGCGTCTCTCTCAATCCAATGATGAAACCTGCAAGACAACGAGAGACCAATCACTTGAGAGCGATTTATCGTTGGCACCCTGTATTTGCAGGCCAAGATTTTATTAAATATTTTGGTGATGAAGATTTACACTATGATAATGCCAATATTGAAGGTGGCGATGTTCTCGTCATCGGAAAAGGTGCTGTACTGGTTGGAATGTCTGAACGCAGCACTCCGCAAGGGGTTGAGAATCTAGCAGCCAATCTGTTCCGTCATGGCCAAGCAAAGCAAGTCATCGCTGTTGATTTACCCAAACATAGATCTTGCATGCACCTAGATACCGTTATGACTCACATGGATATTGATACTTTCTCTGTTTATCCAGAAATCATGCGAAAAGACCTCGACACATGGAAGCTTACACCAAAAGGCAGTAATGAGATGACGGTGGAGCAAGTTCCAAGTTATACCCATGCAATTGAACAAGCTCTCGGCGTTGACTACCTCAAAATTATTACTACAGGTGGCAATAATTATGAAGCAGAGCGTGAACAATGGAATGATGCCAATAATGTGTTGACCGTCAAGCCCGGTGTTGTGATTGGCTATGAGCGCAACGTTTATACCAATGAAAAATATGACAAAGCGGGTATTACCGTTTTACCCATCCCCGGCAATGAATTAGGCCGTGGGCGAGGTGGAGCTCGTTGTATGAGCTGTCCAATAGAGAGAGATAATATCTAGAACAAAGCAATAAACGAAAAAAGGGGAAAGCATTGCTTTCCCCTTTTTTAACCAAAGCTGGCTCTGTTCAAGCTCTAACACCAGATTCTAAATTAAGCGCTTTTACTTCTTCATCTAATGCTTGGAGCTTATCTTTCATCTGCTGATGGCAAATGTTAGCAAACTCTCGAATATTAGCTTTATCGAAATCTTCTGAACTAACAGGTGGAAGCATCTCAACAATCACATGGCCATTATTCCAGCGGTTGAGTTTAAGGCCACATGTCGTGCTACACACAATTGGTACAACGGCAACCTTAGCTCCTACCGCCGCATGAAATGCGCCTGTTTTAAATGGCAATAAACCGCGTCCACGAGAACGTGTTCCTTCAGGAAACATCCATACCGATACTTCGCTAGCCTTCATATTATCGACAACTTGATCGATAGTACTTTTGGCTTTTGAGCGATTAGCCCTATCGATCAATATATTACCCGTCAACCAATACAATTGGCCAAACAAAGGCATCCAAGCCAAACTTTTTTTCCCTACCGTAACGACTTTAGGCGTCACAGCTGAAGATACGGTAAACAAATCCCAATTATTTTGGTGGTTGGCAATGTAGACGTGCTGTCCACGTTGGTATGCATCACTCGGTATGCGTAATTCGAGAGTGACACCAAAGACACGAGACATCTTGCTAAACAAGCGACCAAAGGTAAAAACGTGTTTGGGGTTTCGAGGGCTCAATAAGCAATAACCACAGCCAAATATAAACATCACAATGGCAAAAATCGCGATAGCCAATACACGTAATAGTGCAATCATTAGTTGTGCTCCAACAACAAAACAGTCAGTAGTCTATGTCCATGACTCTAACTGATCTTACCCTCATAAAAAAGCCGAAACTCCCGTTTCGGCTTAGCTTTGCGAGTTAGAATCAGTGAGAATCGCTAAAGCGCTCGATATTCGCTCCAAGAGCAGATAACTTATCTTCAATCTTATCGTAACCGCGATCTATATGATAAATTCTATCGACGATCGTTTCACCTTGAGCAATACAGCCTGCAATAACTAAACTGGCTGACGCACGTAAATCAGTCGCCATTACTTGAGCGCCACTCAATTCTTCTACATCACCACAAATAACAGTGTTACCTTCAATTTCAGCTTTTGCGCCCATGCGCATCAGTTCAGGCACGTGCATAAAGCGATTTTCGAAAATAGTTTCCGTGATCACTCCACCACCTTGAGCCATGATGTTCAGCAGAGTAAATTGCGCTTGCATATCGGTCGGAAAACCTGGGTGCGGCGAGGTTCGCACAGTCACAGCTTTTAACTCACGTTCGCGCATATCAACTGAAATCCAGTCTTCGCCAGTTTCAACTTTAGCTCCGGCCTCTTCTAGTTTTGCTAACACAGCTTCAAGTAAATGGGCTTTGGTATTACGGCATACCACTTTGCCTCGTGATACCGCGGCGGCCACTAGGAAAGTCCCTGTTTCAATGCGATCTGCCACAACAGCATGTTTACCACCACCAAGGTATTCAACACCTTCAATGGTAATAGTATCTGTACCTGCACCCGATATCTTGGCACCAAGTTGATTAAGAAACTCTGCAGTATCAACAATTTCAGGCTCGCGCGCGGCATTATCTAGCACTGTCGTTCCTTGCGCCAAGGTCGCGGCACTCATTATGGTTATCGTGGCACCAACGCTGACTTTATCCATAACAATATGAGCACCTTGTAATCGCCCATCAACACTTGCCTTTACATAACCATCTTCTAGCACAATAGTTGCGCCCAACTGCTCTAAGCCATGGATATGGAGATCAACGGGTCTGGCCCCAATAGCGCAGCCACCGGGAAGTGACACTTGTCCCTGACCAAAACGAGCAACTAAAGGTCCCAGAGCCCAAATAGAAGCACGCATTGTTTTGACTAAATCATAGGGTGCACAAAACTCATGGATACCACTTGGATCAACATGCACAGAACCATTACGTTCTACTTTCGCACCCAAACGCTTTAGCAGCTCCATTGTGGTGTCAATATCACGCAAGTGAGGAACATTAGCTACCTCTACCGGTTCTTGTGCCAAAATAGAGGCAAATAATATTGGCAATGCCGCATTTTTTGCTCCTGAAATCGTGACTTCACCATTAAGTGGTTGCTTGGAACCTATTACTCGAAACTTATCCATTATTAACCCTTACAGAGACATCAGTTTCTTATCTCGAGCCCACTCGTCCGGGGAGTAAGCCTTAATAGAAACGGCATGGATGTCATTTCGTTGAATATATTCCATCAAGGGAGCATATACCAACTGCTGTTTTTTCACTCGACTCATTCCATCAAAACAAGCATCTACCGCCACGACTTCGTAATGACTACCCTCACCTTTGACGTGAAGTTCTTCTAAATGAAGTGCTTGCTCTAAAATTTGCTGTACTTTGGCACTATCCACCACTTACCCCTGTTTACTTCTTTATATGCCCATCGATACATTCTTCAACGTTGCTCAACTGAAACAAAGTTAGCAGTTGTTTCGGCACGAAACTGAGCATTATATGACAGTTTTTAATTTTTGCATGCTCTAAAAGATGAATTAGCATCACCATACCAGCAGAGTCGACTCTCTCTACCTTTTCTAAACTTAGCTCTATATTGGAGTGACTGGGATTCCATTGAGACAAAAACGCCCACAATTCTGGCACAGACTCTCTATCAAGCACTCCTAGTATCTGATATTTGTCGTCAGGTAGTTGCCGCCATTGTTCTGAGTTCATTTGTCTTTACTCTCAAAACGAATCGGTCGAGCTGCCAGTTCTTCAAGTTCTTTAGCAACGGACAAGATACCCTCTTGACGCAATTGTGTGCTCCACTCTGATTGTTTGCTGGAAAGTAAACTGACTCCCTCAGCGATAATGTCAAAAGCCTTCCACTCACCCGTTTTTTTGTCTTTTCTCAATTTAAATTCAAGCTTGATATTGGGCCTTGGGCTATCGATAATGTCGACTTTCACGCCCGTAATCTTCTTGTTTGCATCTATTTTAGGTTCAGGGCCAAACTCAATCTCTTGGTTAGTGTATTGAGTTAAAACCTGGGCGTAAGAGCTCACCAGATAGGCTCGAAAAGCGTTAATAAACGTACCAACATCTTCACGTTTAGCGCCTTTTAAATTAGGTCCCAATAGCTTTAATGCGGCATATTTTTCGTTGATATACGGCATTAATTCTTCTTCGACAATGATCTTCAGGTGATCGGGATTTTTATGAACAGCCTCCTGTTCTGACTTCAGTCGATTAAAAGCTATTTCTGACACCTGCTTCATCATTTGGTAAGGCTGCGTTTTATCAATATCAGTCGCATTCACTGTCAAGGTGACAGTATACAGAGCTAGGCTCACTAATAACCGCTTTAACATGCTTAGTCCTCTTCCTTCTTGTCTGAATCACCGCCACCAACGCTGTATAAGACTTGCCCTATCAGATCTTCTAATACCAAAGCTGATTTAGTATCTTCGATATAGTTACCATCGACCAACATCTCTTCATCATCAAAAATAAAGCCTGGTGTTAACCCTATATATTGCTCGCCTATCAAACCTGAAGTTAATATCTTCACGCTCGATGTGTCTGGAAATTGATCATATTCCGCATTAATTGACATAGTGACAACAGGAAGAAGATTTTCTTTATTGAGTCCAATATCTGCCACACGTCCGACGACTACTCCCCCAACTTTAACAGGTGAGCGTACTTTTAAGCTTCCTATATTATCGAACTCAGCTTTGAGTGTGTAAGTATCGTTAGTACCCAACCCTTTTACGTCAGCTACTTGAAAAATCATCACCAAAACTGCGCAAATTCCAGCAATAACAAAAGTGCCAACCCATAATTCAATTTTTCTTGTTTGTTGCATAATTAATTCCCAAACATCAAGGCTGTCAGTACAAAGTCTAAACCAAGTACTGCCAATGAAGAATGTACAACGGTACGAGTCGTCGCTCGACTTATCCCTTCTGAGGTCGGAATAGCGTCATACCCATTGAACAATGCTATCCAAGTTACTGTGATAGCAAATACTAAACTCTTAATTAAGCTATTGCCGATATCCTGCCCGAGTTCAACCGAAGCTTGCATAGCAGCCCAGAAGCTCCCGTGGTCAATGCCTTTCCAATCGACACCCACTAATTGGCCACCCCAAATACCCACTGCCATAAAAATCATCGCTAGCATAGGCATTGATATCACTCCTGCCCAAAAGCGCGGTGCGATAACCCTTTTTAGAGGATCGACAGCCATCATTTCCAGACTTGATAACTGCTCAGTTGCCTTCATCAAGCCAATTTCAGCGGTCAAAGCCGATCCTGCTCTACCTGCAAACAAAAGAGCAGTAACAACAGGCCCCAATTCTCGGAGCAATGACAACGCGACCATTTGCCCCAGAGCACCCTCGGCACCAAAATCCACCAGAATGATGTAACCTTGCAGGCTCAATACCATACCGATAAACAGTCCCGATAATACAATGATGATCAAAGATTGAACGCCAACGCTATACAATTGCTTAATCAATAAAGGCAGATTTTTAATTGGTTGAGGTCGAGATGCCAGAGCACCAAACATCATCAAACTTGCGCGGCCAAAAGACTCAAATACATTGAGTGTTCTTCGTCCTGTAGCGGCAATAAAGTCTGCCAGATCAAATGCCATCGAAGATCTCCTTCGCTAAAGACTGTGCTGGGAAACGAAATGGCACTGGTCCATCGGCATCCCCATGAAGAAATTGTTGTACTTGTGGATCCGGGTTAGCTCTTAACTCTGCTGGCGTTCCCTTGGCGATAATTTTACCATTGGCCAAAATGTAGACCCAATCAGCGATACTCATTACCTCAGGAACATCATGAGACACCACCACAGAAGTAATGCTCAAAGCTTGATTTAGATTACGAATCAACTCGACCAAGACCCCCATTGTAATAGGGTCTTGACCGACAAATGGCTCATCATACATGATGAGATTTGGATCAAGAGCTATTGCACGCGCCAACGCCGCTCTCCGAGCCATCCCACCAGATAGCTCACTTGGCATCAATTGTGCCGCACCACGTAAGCCCACAGCTTCAAGCTTCAGTAATACTAAAGTACGAATCAGTTCTTCGTTTAAATGAGTATGCTCTCGAAGCGGAAATGCAACATTGTCAAAAACATTGAGATCAGTGAACAATGCGCCAGATTGAAACAACATGCTCATTTTTTTTCTCTCTTGATACAGTCGCTTACGACTTAATGTTGGAATATTTTTACCATCAAACCACACTTCTCCTTGTTCTGGATGAAGTTGCCCTCCGATGAGACGCAACAAGGTCGTTTTTCCTATGCCAGAAGGCCCCATAATCGCGGTAATTTTTCCGCTCGGAACATTCAGGCTAACATCATCAAAAATCCGCCTTTTACCGCGGGAAAAAGTTAAGTTATTAATGGTTACAAGATCAGAAGAAGACATGGCACACCCTGACTTAGCGCTTCGAATCGGCAATCATAAGCGCATTAAGTAACAATTTAAAGCACTGCTCAATGAATTATGGCTAACATTTTACTAAATAAACTTATCTCTCTTAACATAGCTGATATCGCCCATCAATTTTATTGGTGAGCAATTAATTACTTCCCTTTTTTCAGTTAAACCGTCAAAATTAGCTGTTAATTTTATCCGTTTAGCCACTAAATTAAGGATCACCATGTTTGAAGCGATTGCGTTTCTGGTTGTTGGATTAGGCTTTCTAGTTTGGAGTGCTGATAAGCTCGTTTTTGGTGCTGCAGCATTAGCACGAAACATGGGTATTTCTCCTCTTGTTATCGGCATGACCATCTTGGCGATGGGTTCTTCTGCCCCAGAAATGATGGTATCAGCAACCGCTGCGTTAGGTGGCAAAACAGATACTGCGGTTGGCAACGTATTAGGCTCAAATATTGCTAATATTGCATTAATTCTTGGTATTACTGCAATGGTCAAACCCTTGTCGATTAGCTCGGCGATTCTCCGTAGAGAGTTACCCCTAATGATTGGGGTAACCATTCTGGCTGGAGTATTACTATGGGATAGCCGACTTGGTTTTTATGAAGGTGTCTTACTATTTGTTCTGTTTACCGCTTTTATAGTCGCTATGCTAAGGATTAGCCGAAAAGAGCAACAGAGCGGTCAACAAGATCCTTTACTTGAAGAACAAGAATCAGAGATACCAGAAGGTGTTGGCAATCTCAAAGCGGTAATCTGGGTAGTTGTCGGATTAGTTATCTTACCTATTGCCGCAGATACCTTGGTTGATAGTGCTGTCTATATCGCCCAATATTTTGGTATGAGTGATCTTGTGATTGGACTGACTATTATAGCGGTCGGCACTAGCTTACCAGAACTTGCTGCTTCTCTCGCTGGAGTGATGAAAGGCGAGGACGATCTGGCTGTAGGGAATATTATCGGCTCTAACGTTTTTAATATCCTTGCCGTCATGGGCATTCCCGGAGTTTTGAATCCATCCATTCTTAGTCAATATGCTATGGGAAGAGACTTTTGGATCATGCTAGGTGTCTCTTTGCTTTTAGTTGCTATGGCTTTGGGTAAATCACGAAGTATTAATCGTATTGAGGGTGCCATACTTTTCTGCTGCTTTATTACATATCAAGGATACTTAATCCTCAATATGACCGCTTAAACTTTAATTGCTGGGAGTTTGACATGTTTGACTTTCGCTCCGCTGCCCTTGCAGTGTTGAATACAGAGATCGAGGCTCTTGAACAGCTCGAACAATATGTAAATGATGATTTCGCAAATACTTGCAAGCTTATTCTCGCCAACCATGATGGGAAAGTTGTGGTCATGGGTATGGGAAAATCTGGCCATATTGGAAAAAAAATTGCAGCTACACTTGCTAGCACAGGTACCTCAGCATTTTTTGTACATCCAGGCGAAGCCGCTCATGGCGATCTCGGCATGATAAAAGCTGGAGATATTCTCCTTGCGATCTCTAACTCTGGTGAATCCTCAGAGATTCTAGCTTTATTTCCAGTACTCAAACGGCTGAACATTAAAGTCATAAGTATGACAGGCAAACCTTATTCCACTATGGCGAAACTGTCTGACTGTCACCTGCAAGTCACCGTTCCTAAAGAAGCATGTCCTTTAGGTCTGGCTCCAACTGCAAGCACAACAGCCACTCTTGCTATGGGAGATGCGTTGGCGGTTGCTTTGCTTCAAGCACGCGGCTTTACGGCGGAAGACTTTGCTTTATCGCACCCTGGAGGCGCTTTAGGACGAAAGCTATTGCTTAGACTTTCTGATATTATGCATACAGGTGATAATCTTCCACTAGTCACGCCTGAAACCCTCGTCAGAGACGCATTATTGGTCATTAGCCAAAAAGGCCTTGGGATGACTGCTGTTGTTGACGAGAATCAAAAACTAGTCGGTATTTTCACTGATGGTGATCTGCGCCGTATACTCGACAAACGTGTTGACATACATAACGCAAAAATCAGCGACGTCATGACCACTCACCCTACGACAGCTAATCCCAACATTCTTGCCGCAGAAGGACTCAACTTAATGCAAGATAAGTCGATAAATGGTCTTATTTTGTGTGATAAAGATAAAGTAGTGGGTGCACTAAACATGCATGACCTATTGAAAGCAGGAGTCATGTAATGTCGACAATGATTCAAACTTTATACAAACCAGTGGAACCAAATACATTTAACATTGCCAAACACATTAAGTTGTTGATTTGCGACGTGGATGGCGTGTTTTCTGATGGGCTCATATACATGGGTAATAATGGTGAAGAATTAAAAACTTTCCACACCAGAGACGGGTATGGCGTTAAATCACTGATGAACGCAGGTATCGAAGTCGCAATCATCACCGGCCGACAGTCAAACATTGTGGAAAATCGCATGCACACTCTTGGCATATCGCTGGTCTACCAAGGTCAGGACGACAAACTACAGGCGTACCAAGACATATGTGATAAGTTGAAAATATCACCAAAACATACTGGCTACATTGGTGATGATCTCATCGATTGGCCCGTAATGGAAAAAGTGGCATTAAAAGTGTGCGTAGCAGACGGTCATCCCTTATTGGTACAGCGAGCAAACTATGTCACTAAAACACTTGGCGGGCATGGTGCTGTCAGAGAAGTCTGTGACCTTATCTTACAGTCTCGTAATGAACTTGAAGTCCATCAAGGTCTGAGTATATGAGCTTATCTCGTATCGGTTACCTTTTGCTGACATTCGTTATTTCTTGGTCAACATACTATTTGATCGAGAGAAGCGATGGGTACGACATACAGGTTGAACCAAACACTGAACTACCCATGTTTAGCGGTGAAAACCTAACCAACACCTCATTCAACGAGCAAGGTATTCGCAGCTATGTCATTACCTCTGTTAGACTTGACCACTTCGCCACAAGTGGCGATACCATTTTTGATCACCCAGTCTTAAAAGTTTACAAAGAGGGAACGACACAAGAGTGGGAGGTCACAGCTGAACAGGGTACCTTAGATAAAGAACATGTCCTGACTCTGCGAACAAATGTACTTGCAAAAAACCTACTGCCTGAATCAGGTTTTGATACTATGTCAACCGAAATACTGAGTATTCAATTGGATAATCGTGACTTTTGGGCTGATAACCAAGTGACTTTGGTCGGACCACAATTTGAAACCGTAGGCCAAGCGATGAAAGGTAACTTTGCCGAGAATAATGCAACCCTATACAATAACGTACAAAGTAGATATGAAACTGTCACACCTTAGCCTAATTTCTTTTTTACTCATTTCAGGACCAGTCTTGGCCTTGTCGACTGACCTAGATCAACCAGCCTATATCAATTCTGCAACTCAGCAGCTTGATATGCAGAGCAACAAAGCGATCTTTATAGGAGAGGTCACGCTCAAGCAAGGAAGTATCAATATTAATGCGGATAAGGTTATCGTCACCCGCAACCCAAAGGATGGTACAATTCAGGAAATAGAAGGGTATGGCGATCTTGCCACTTTTTCACAGCTCACTGACGATGGAAAAACACTTTATGGTGAAGCAAAAGAGCTCTACTACAAAGTCGTCAAAGACGAATTGATCATGATAGAAAAAGCGATGCTATCTCAGGATGATAGTGAAATACGCAGCAAAAAAATTCGATACAAAATTTCTGATCAGAAGCTTATCGCAGATGGAAATCAAACGGGTGAGCGTGTAAAAACAATCCTTCAGCCACAAACGATTCAAGAATAACTATGGCAAAATTAAAAGCAGAGCACTTAGCAAAGACTTACGGTAACCGACGAGTTGTCAGCGATGTAAGCCTAGAAGTGACTTCAGGGCAAATTGTTGGTCTACTCGGCCCCAATGGTGCTGGTAAAACCACGTCGTTTTACATGATAGTTGGTCTTGTCGCTCGTGATGAGGGATCCATTACCATTGATGGTAAAGATATTAGTATCCTTCCTATGCACAGCCGTTCTCGAATGGGAATTGGCTACTTACCACAAGAAGCTTCTATCTTTCGCAAACTGTCAGTTGAAGATAACATCATGGCAGTTCTGGAAACTCGTGACGAGCTTACACGCGAGCAAAGACAAGACAAGCTGGAAGATTTACTAGAGGAATTTCATATTCAGCACATTCGACACAGTGCGGGTATGGCACTCTCTGGCGGGGAACGTCGACGCGTAGAAATCGCCAGAGCTCTTGCCGCCAATCCTCAGTTTATTTTGTTGGATGAGCCCTTTGCTGGTGTCGATCCTATTTCAGTCATCGATATCAAAAAGATCATTGAACACTTACGTGATCGTGGGTTGGGTGTACTTATAACAGATCATAATGTGCGTGAGACATTAGACGTATGTGAAAAAGCATATATAGTCAGCCAAGGGCACTTGATTGCTGAAGGTACGCCAGATCAAGTGCTTAACAATGAACAAGTAAAACAAGTTTATCTCGGTGAACAATTCCGTCTATGATTAAACTGAAGAACGATAAGATTCTATAGCATCTAAGGCAAATAATACTGAATGAAACCCTCATTACAACTCAAGCTAGGACAACAGTTAGCAATGACCCCACAGTTGCAACAAGCCATTCGCTTGCTGCAACTCTCTACTCTGGATCTCCAGCAAGAGATTCAAGAAGCCTTGGACTCCAACCCACTGTTAGAATTAGAAGAGAACTCAGAAGACAATACAAACCTCGAAGACAAGTCAGCGAGGGAAGAAAAAGAAAGTAGCTCTGAAGCCACAGAACCAGAGGTGAAAGACAGTTCAGAACTTATCGAAACTTCGGAAATAAGTAAAGAACTCGAAATTGATACAACATGGGAAGATGTGTACAGCGCGAATACAGGCAGTACTGGCTTAGCTTTAGATGATGACACTCCCGTATACCAAGGTGAAACCACTCAATCGCTGCATGATTACCTTACTTGGCAGTTGGATTTAACCCCATTTAGTGACACGGACAGAACCATAGCTATGGCGATAATTGACGCCATAGACGACTATGGCTACCTCACCATATCAACCCAAGATATTCTAGAGAGCTTTAACCATGAAGAAATTGAGCTTGATGAAATTGAAGCCGTCCGCAAGCGTATTCAACAGTTTGACCCTCTAGGCGTTGCATCAAATAATTTGCAAGATTGCCTACTACTTCAGCTTGCCGCTTTCCCCGAGGATACACCTTGGCTAAAAGAAGCTCAATTAGTGCTGACTGAGCATATAGATCAGCTAGGCAATCGCGATTATAAGCTGATTATAAGAGAGGCTAAGCTAAAAGAGTCCGATCTTAAAGAAGCCTTAAATTTAATTCAACAATTGGACCCAAGACCTGGCAGCCGTATTGCAGCGGAACACGCTGAATATGTCATTCCAGATGTATCTGTATTTAAAGAGCATGGTAAATGGCGGGTAACCATAAACCCTGACTCTATACCCAGACTGAAAGTCAACCAACACTATGCAGCTTTAGGAAAGGGGAACAGCTCCGATAGCCAATATATTCGCTCCAACCTACAAGAAGCAAAATGGCTGATAAAAAGTCTAGAAAGTAGAAATGAAACTTTGTTAAAAGTTGCAAAATGTATTGTTGAACATCAGCGTGATTTCTTTGAATATGGGGAAGAAGCAATGAAACCCATGGTACTCAATGATGTCGCTCTGGATGTTGATATGCACGAATCGACAATTTCAAGGGTAACGACCCAGAAGTTCATGCACACTCCGAGAGGTATTTTTGAATTAAAATATTTCTTTTCTAGCCATGTCAGTACCGACAATGGTGGAGAGTGTTCATCCACTGCAATCCGAGCTTTGATCAAAAAGTTGGTTGCTGCCGAAAATAGTGCCAAACCACTCAGTGACAGTAAGATTGCAGCTCTACTTGCTGACCAAGGGATTCAGGTCGCTAGACGAACTATAGCGAAATACCGAGAATCTCTAGGCATCGCCCCTTCGAGTCAGCGCAAACGCCTACTTTAAGGCCTTTAACCAAGAAGGAAAGTCTATGCAAATCAATATAAACGGCCACCACATTGAGCTTACCGATTCAATGCAAGACTATGTCAATGAAAAGTTTCAAAAGCTTGAGCGGTTTTTTGACCATATAAATAACGTACATGTTGTTTTAAAAGTTGAAAAACTTCGCCAGATCGCAGAAGCTACCCTTCACGTCAACCAAGGAGAGATTCATGCATCTGCGGATGAAGAAAATATATACGCTGCAATCGACTCTTTGGTTGACAAATTGGTTAGACAATTAAACAAACACAAAGAAAAGCTGAATACACACTAAATATCATGCGATTAAGTGAAATACTCTCATTGGACTGCACCAAAAGTGCAGTCCAATGCACTAGTAAAAAACGAGCTCTAGAGATGATCAGTGAAATCGTCGCGATGCGCACTGGACAAAACCCCACAGAGCTATTTGAATGTATGCTTAGCCGAGAAAAAGTCGGCAGCACTGGCATAGGTAATGGTATTGCCATACCTCACGCTCGTATGCACTCAACAGACCAAGCCATTGCGGTTCTACTACAATGTGAATCTCCTATTGAATTTGATTCAATAGACAATCGACCTGTAGACCTACTATTTGCTCTGCTAGTACCAGATGCCCAATGTAAAGAGCACCTTAAAACCCTTTCAAACATGGCTGAAAGGCTAAATAACAAGCAAGTCTTAAAACAGTTACGTAAAGCAAAATCCGACCAAGAGCTCTACGATATTATGGTTAATCACTAATGAGACTTATCATTGTCAGCGGACAATCTGGAGCGGGAAAAACGGTAGCGCTCCGTGTTCTAGAAGATTTAGGCTATTACTGTGTTGACAACTTACCGATAGATCTACTGGACAAGTTTGTTAAATCAGTCAAATCAAGTAAACAAAATGTGGCGGTTAGTATTGATATTCGTAACTTACCCACAGAACCTAACTTGCTCACTGACGTGCTGACCAAGCTAAAAAAATCCTCTGATGTGAGTTTGCTGTTTCTGGATGCGAAAATAGATTCGCTACTAAAACGCTATAGCGAAACGCGGCGCATCCACCCATTAACACTCAGCCAAGAAAACACCTCTTTAGAACAAGCAATAGAGAAAGAACGTAGTATCCTATCCCCACTGAAAGAGCATGCAGACTTAGTGATTGACAGTAGCAATCAATCTCTGCATGAACTGAGCGAGATGGTCAGAATGCGTATTGAAGGTCGTGAACGCAAAGATCTTGTTATGGTATTTCAGTCTTTTGGCTATAAGTATGGTTTGCCTAGTGATGCAGATTATGTGTTTGACGTACGCTTTTTACCAAACCCCCATTGGGAGCCCGCATTGAGGCCAATGACAGGACTCGACGCACCTATCAGAGCTTTTCTGGAAAGTCATAAAGATGTACTTGATTTAAAAAAGCAAATTGAGACCTTCATAGAAAATTGGTTACCTTTACTTGAGAAAAATAATCGCAGCTATTTGACTGTTGCCATCGGTTGCACAGGCGGGCAACATCGTTCCGTTTATCTTGCCCAACAGATTGGTGAATATTTCGCTCAAATGGGACATCAAGTTCAGATCCGCCACAAAAGTCTAGAAAAAAAACACAAGGAATAACCCATGCCACACAAGAGCAGAACCGTCCTTATCCAAAACCGATTGGGGCTACACGCTCGTGCGGCGGTAAAACTTGTCGAACTTGCTCAATCGTTTGATGTTACCTTAACGATACAAAATCACGAGGGTAGAGAAGTCACCGCAGATAGTGTACTGGGCTTGCTCATGCTTGAGTCCTCGCAAGGTGAACATGTTACGATTATCGCTGAAGGTAACGATGCTCAACCCGCACTTGACGCAATTTGCCACCTGATTGAAGATAAATTCGAAGAGACTGAATAACTTTCTCACTCAAGATAAAAGAAAAATCACTCCCTTTGTATTAACTTATTAAATAAACACTAAAATTAAGTTACTATTCGACGTATTGTAAGCTTATAGAGTCAGGGGGAAGAGATGGCAGAGCAAATTGAATTCGATCAAGCTCACCAAGCCCTCCAAGAAGTTTCAGAAGCTCTAGAAAATGGCCGATTTGTCCATGTCCGGCGACAACTTCAGGACATGGAGCCGGAAGATATTGCCCATCTGTTAGAAGCCTCTCCACGAAAAAGCCGAGATGTACTCTGGCAACTCACCGATCCTGAAGATTACGGTGAAATTCTGGATGAACTTAATGAAGACGTCAAAGACGCTTTAGTCTCAAAGATGGAGCCTGAAGTGCTCGCGGAAGCCACCGAAGGCATGGACACCGATGATGTCGCCTACGTTCTGCGAAGCTTACCTGACAATGTCTCGCGTGAAGTCCTTTCACAAATGGACATCTCCGACCGCTTAAGGGTCGAAACAGCATTATCCTACCCTGAGGATAGCGCTGGCGGTTTGATGAACACAGATGTGATTACCATTCGTGGTGATGTCGATGTCGATGTTGTTCTTCGCTATCTGCGCATAAAAGGGGAATTACCTGAAGCAACAGATGCGCTTTACGTGATAAATGAAGACAGTCAACTTATTGGTCAGCTGCCGATCACAACCCTAATCACCACACAGCCTGATGTCAAAGTTAGTGACGTTATGGCTGATGCTGACGAAGCAATAGAAGTCACCATGAGTGACTCTGATATTGCTAGCCTTTTTGAACGGCGAAATTGGGTCTCGGCCCCTGTCATTAATGAACATCAGCATCTTGTTGGCCGAATTACTATTGATGATGTCGTAGATGTTATTCGTGAAGATGCTGAACACTCAATGATGAGTATGGCGGGTATGGATGACGATGAAGACACCTTTGCTCCCGTATTTAAATCCGCTCGCAAACGCAGTATTTGGCTAGGTGCGAATGTACTTGCAGCACTGGCCGCGGCGTCCGTATCGAATATGTTCGAAGCAACCTTAGAGCAAATGGCAGCGATTGCGGTTCTGATGACCATAGTGCCTTCGATGGGAGGTGTAGCAGGAAATCAAACCGTAGCACTTGTAATAAGAGGGCTCGCGCTTGGTCATATCGGTGATGCAAACAGGCGTGAGCTACTGGCCAAAGAAGCGGCCATAGGCCTAGTAAACGGAATAATGTGGGCACTGATCATAGGTGGTATTGTGGTCGCTTGGAAAGGCAATTGGATGTTGGGAGGAATTATCTCAGCGGCCATGCTAACCAATCTGCTCGTGGCAGGCATCGCTGGGGTTACCATTCCTATCCTACTGAAAAAAATGAATATTGACCCTGCACTTGCAGGTGGAATGGCACTAACAACCGTCACGGATGTGATTGGTTTATCCGTATTTTTAGGCTTAGCCACATTTATGATTTAGCCTAACCAGAGACCCCAAAGTACAGCAAATACTGTGCCTTGGGGCCTCTAGAAAACACTAATTGATATTAGGGCCTAACCATTTCTCAGCTTCCACATTATCCCACCCTTTGCGTCTCGCGTAACTCTCCACTTGGTCTTTCTGAATCTGAGCAATCGCAAAATAACGCGAGTCAGGATGTGAAAAATACCAACCTGAGACTGAGGCTCCTGGCCACATGGCATAACTTGTGGTTAAAGACATCTCTATTGTCTTTTCAACGTTGAGCAATTCCCACAATATTGCTTTCTCTGTATGCTCAGGGCACGCAGGGTAGCCAGGTGCTGGTCGAATACCCTGATATTTCTCCCTTATGAGCTCTTCATTAGATAAATTTTCAGCTTTAGCATAACCCCAAATTTCTTTGCGTACTCGCTCATGAAGATACTCGGCGAAGGCTTCTGCAAGCCTATCCGCCACAGCCTGAATCATAATCGCGTTATAGTCATCTCCGTTAGCTTTATATTCGTCAGCCAACTCACGTTCTCCAATTCCCCCAGTCACCGCAAAGGCACCAATCCAATCGGACTTTCCGCAAGTTTTAGGTGCAATATAATCGGATAGACAGTAATTGTAGCCCTTAGTTTTTTCAGTTTGCTGGCGCAAGTTATGTAATGTTTTATAAACTTGAGTGCGAGACTCATCGGTATAAACTTCAATATCATCACCAACACTTGCCGCTGGGAAAAGTGCGCACATGCCGCGAGCCTTTAATAATCCTTCTCTTTCAACTCTATCAAGCAATTCATTAGCATCAGCAAATAATCTTTTAGCTTCTTCTCCAACCTCTTCATGTTCAAAAATTGCTGGGTATTTTCCAACCAAAGACCAAGTCATAAAAAATGGAGTCCAGTCAATGTAACGGCGAAGAGTTGCGACATCAAAATCATCAAATACATGTACTCCTGGTTTTGCCGGAGCCGGTGGGGTATAGCTATCCCAATCTATAGCCACTTTATTCTCACGTGCTTGTTCAAGTGTTACTGGCTTGGTGCGCGGCTTCTTGCGATTATGTTGATCGCGAACTCGCACATAATCTGCATCCAACTTTTCAATAAAGGCTGGGCGTAACTCATCAGAAAGTAGGGATGTACAAACACCTACAGCACGAGACGCATTGTTCACATACACAACCGGATGGCGGTAATTTTGTTCAATTTTAACTGCGGTGTGAGCTTTAGAAGTTGTCGCTCCGCCTATCAATAAAGGCAAGTGGTAATCAAGACGCTCCATTTCTTTAGCAACATGGACCATTTCATCAAGAGAAGGGGTAATCAAACCGGACAAACCTATAATATCGACATTTTCTTCTTTGGCGACCTTGAGTATTTTCTCACATGGCACCATTACGCCCAGATCAATAATTTCGTAATTGTTGCATTGTAAAACGACCCCAACGATGTTTTTACCTATATCATGAACATCGCCTTTAACCGTTGCCAACAGTATCTTACCGTTAGAAGATCCGGCTTGTTTTTCGGCATTGATGAAGGGTTCTAAGTGTGCGACAGCTTGCTTCATCACTCGAGCAGATTTCACCACTTGGGGAAGAAACATCTTACCCTCACCAAATAAATCACCGACCACATTCATACCGTCCATTAAAGGACCTTCAATCACCTCAAGAGGCTTAACTGCGTTGATGCGTGCTTCCTCGGTATCCTCGACAATAAACTCGGTAATACCTTTCACCAAGGCATGTTCTAACCGTTTGGCTACGGGCCAAGTTCGCCACTCAAGTGCGCTAGCATCTTCCTCTTTACCGACCCCTTTTTGTGCGTATTCAGCAGCGATGTCTAGTAATCGTTCGGTTGAGTCATCGCGGCGATTAAGAACCACATCTTCTACAGCTTCTCTAAGCTTTTCAGGAACATTGTCATAGATTTCTAGCTGGCCAGCATTCACTATGCCCATATCCATACCATTACGAAAGCAATGGTAAAGAAACACAGCATGAATGGCTTCACGAACGTAATTGTTGCCCCGAAATGAAAAAGAAACGTTGGATACACCACCGGAAATCATCGCATAAGGAAGATCGCGCTTAATATCTGCAATAGCATCAATGAAATCGACCGCATAGTTGTTATGTTCTTCGATCCCCGTCGCAACGGCAAATATATTAGGATCAAAGATAATATCTTCTGCAGGAAAACCCACCTCATCAACCAAAATTCGATATGCTTGGGTACAGATTTCCAACTTTCTCTGACGAGTTTCTGCCTGACCAACTTCATCAAACGCCATGACAATAACCGCAGCACCATAGCGGCGAATTAGTTTTGCCTGCTCAATAAACTTATCTTTCCCTTCCTTCAAGGAAATAGAATTCACAATTCCCTTGCCTTGGATACACTTAAGCCCTGCTTCTATGACCTCCCATTTAGATGAGTCAACCATAATAGGAACTTTGGATATTTCAGGCTCTGAAGCACACAGGTTGAGGAAGCGCACCATGCATGCCTGCGCATCAAGCATACCCTCATCCATGTTTATATCGATAATTTGAGCGCCATTTTCCACTTGCTGACGAGCAACATCGAGCGCCTCATCGTATAACTCCTCTTTTATCAGACGTTTAAAACGTGCTGAGCCTGTCACATTAGTTCGTTCACCCACATTCACAAATAAGGTGTCTTTCTCTATGGTCAGCGGTTCTAATCCTGAAAGACGGCACGCTACGGTTAGCTCTGGCAACTGACGAGGAGTGATAGCCTCCACAGCCTCCGCCATGTGGCGTATATGCTCAGGGGTTGTGCCACAGCATCCGCCAATTAAATTGAGAAAACCACTCTGAGCCCATTCCTTAACATGCATTGCCATGTCTTGAGGAGATAGATCATATTCGCCAAAAGCATTCGGTAACCCTGCATTAGGGTGGGCAGAAACAAATGATTCTGCAATACGGGACAATTCCTCGACATAAGGACGAAGTTCATCAGGACCAAGAGCACAATTAAGACCAAATGAAATAGGCTTTACGTGGCGAAGAGAATTATAGAAAGCTTCTGTTGTCTGTCCTGATAGTGTCCTGCCTGATGCATCTGTGATGGTGCCAGAAATCATGACAGGCAATGCCAGCCCTAATTCTTCAAACACACTATCAACTGCGAATGCACAAGCTTTGGCATTTAACGTATCAAAGATGGTTTCGATAAGTATTAGATCAGAGCCACCTCTTATTAAAGCTTTGGTGGATTCTGAGTAAGCAACAACTAACTCATCAAAACTTACATTGCGGTAACCTGGGTCATTGACATCTGGAGAAATAGAGCAAGTACGATTAGTGGGACCAAGTACACCGGCAACATAACGAGGCTTTTGTGGATTCTTTACTGTCCATTCATCAGCCGCTGCACGGGCTAGTCTTGCCGCTTGGTAGTTAATCTCTTCGCTAAGGCTTTCCATATCGTAGTCAGCCATGGCGATGGTAGTAGCATTAAACGTATTGGTTTCAAGGATATCAGCACCTGCTTGTAGATACTCACAGTGGATAGCCTTAATCAAATCTGGTTGAGTTAATACTAAAAGATCATTGTTACCTTTAAGATCGCAATGCCAATTAGCAAAGCGCTCACCTCGGTAGTCTGCTTCCTCTAGTTTATGCCCCTGAATCATGGTGCCCATACCACCATCAATCAGCAATATGCGATGTTTTAACTGAGTTTCTATCTCTTGCCTTATATTACTTCCCACGATACAGCCCTATTACTTTCCTTATTCAGCCATCCTATCACAGTTTAGAAAGGAGTCTAGACGTCTAAACGACTAAATTTCTCACCTAAGAATGACAAAAAACGTTTGCTATTTAATCACGTCGAGAAGAAAATTCTCAGTCATAATTTGTCACACTTTGAGATCCCAATGTCGGTTTACTACACTCTCTGTTTTTTATCTGCCGCCGCAATGTTTATTGCCTTTATAAACAGTAAGATAGGAAAGATGCAAACAACCATTGCTATTACGGCAGGCTCAATGGTTCTATCTCTTCTTATTCTAATCGCTGGACAAAACAACTGGTTTCATCTGACTGAAATTGCCTCTGATACTGTATCAAGTATTAATTTTGAAGACTTTCTTCTCAAAGGTATTTTGGGCTTTCTGCTTTTTGCTGGTGGTTTAGGCATTAAATTGCCTCACTTAAAAAATCAGAAATGGGAAATTACCGTACTGGCATTGGGCGCTACCTTATTCTCAACCTTTTTTATCGGTTTTGTCCTGTATGGTTTCTGCCAGCTGCTCGGTGTTCAATTTGACCTTGTATATTGCTTGCTCTTTGGCGCACTAATTTCACCGACCGACCCTATTGCCGTTCTTGCTATTGTCAAAAAGCTAGACGCACCTGAGCGTATCTCCACTCAAATCGAGGGAGAATCCTTATTTAACGATGGTTTCGGCTTAGTTATATTCGTCACGCTGTTCACCATAGCATTTGGTAGTGAAGCTCCAACAGTAGGTAGCGTCACTATGCTATTTATCCAAGAAGCTATTGGTGGCATCGTATATGGATTTGCTCTTGGATTGCTATTCCATTACCTGATCAGCTCAACCGACGATCACTCAATGGAGTTACTGTTAACGATAGGTGTGCCTACGGCCGGCTATGCATTTGCGGAAGTTCTGCACGTTTCAGGGCCGCTTGCTATGGTTGTATCCGGAATTATGATCGGCAACTGGACTCGATTTATTGGCTTCTCTAAAGAGAGTGAAGACCATCTTGATCACTTCTGGGAGCTTGTCGATGAGTTTTTAAACGGCGTGCTGTTTCTTTTGATCGGTATGTCCATGCTACTGTTTGAATTCCATAAAGAAGATTGGATCTTAATGGCATTTTCCGTACCTCTAGTGCTGGGCGCGCGTTACCTAAGTGTTTTCCTTGCTTACATAGGCTTTAAACGGCATAGAAAATACAACCCATGGTCAGTCAAGATCCTGACTTGGGGCGGTTTACGAGGCGGCTTAGCGCTAGCTATGGCCCTTTCTATTCCCTCAGGTATTTGGGTTGTTCAAGACAAGCTCATCGACGTGAAAGAAATCATCCTCGTTATGACCTACTCCGTCGTAGTGTTTTCCATCTTAGTTCAGGGTTCAACGATTACTCCTATGATAGAAAAAGCCAAGCTTGCTGAAAAAGAGATGGGATCGGATAAATAGCTTTTTCAAAATTATAAAGGCTCTTTAAAGAGCCTTTAATCATCTAGTGATGATATTTGTGGCTTGAAGTGATACCAAAGTCGCATAAAGAAGTTGTTCTTTCGATTAAGAAAACTTAACCCTTTATTCTGTCAGAGTCAGAAATAGCCAAAATATACTCGTCAAACTTGTCATGATGTGCAATAGGCTTAACTCCGTCAAACGATGGTATATAAGTAATCTTTCCATAATGCTTACCAAAGCCAAGCTTAGGGATAAAATCCCCTTTAACGAAGCAATGCTCAATTTTTTCTGACGCCTCTTTTTGGGACAGCTGCCAATTGTCGCCATAGTGCTTTTTCATTGCCTTTTCATAATTGTGATCGCTAAGGGCTGCACTAGCAAAGCAATAGGCTCTTATACCATGGCTCAATGCTGCATATTCTGCCTCTGCCGCACCTTTAGAATGACCTACAGCAATAACTTCATAATCTCCAGGGGCTAGCCTTTTAAGGTTAGCAACAAGCGTTTCTGCTTGAGAGTAGCTTTTCGGAGTATGGTTACCAATAGCATTCAGTGCATTAGCCATATTTTGTTTATTTATATAACCAAGGTTAGATACTGCTCTATTTTTTAGTTTGGGGCTATTTTTTTCACCACTTGTTGTACCACCAAAAGAAATCACGATTTGCTTGGTTTTCTCATTAATTGCAATAAATGCTGTTAGCCCAGATTTGGAGCATATCAGTTTGCCATCATTACCTAAATTGATTGATTTTATACTTGTGCAAATATCTAACGACAACTGCCGGGGAGTATTTTTACCCTGTGACTGTAAATAGGCACTATCGGTTGTCCACGACTGCATACCCTCAGAAGATGGTAATGAGCCTATATAAGGAGCTTTGGCCAAATATACGAATGGCCTAAGTTCTGCTACCTTAGATTTAATCCCTTCGTATTGGGTGCTAATCATGCTCTTTTTGGATGGATCATTTGTTGTCACCAACGTTCGAAGCAATCTAGCTCTAAGTTTGTCATCTAAATCTGCAGTTTTAGCGTGTTTAACGCATATAACCTCAAGCTCTTTTTTCGAAACGTTGCGTCCTAAACTTGAACGAATTACATTACTCAAACTACTGATTGGATGTATAGTATTTACTGTCATGTTATTACCATATATATCTGGGTAAATTCACTACCGCATATGAAAGAATTCAATAAAATAATACATATGGTAGATGACAATCACTCTGGATTATTTATGAATGTTTCTGTAAATACATGGATAATTTAATGAGTGGTAAGAGCATGAACAGAATAGTATTTAGATAAAAAAGAAAACCCCAGTATTGCTGCTGGGGTTTAGAAGAAGTGGCGGAGCGGACGGGACTCGAACCCGCGACCCCCGGCGTGACAGGCCGGTATTCTAACCAACTGAACTACCGCTCCGCACTGGTTAGACCTAAGTCTAAATATAAAGCCTGGCGATGTCCTACTCTCGCATGGGGAAGCCCCACACTACCATCGGCGCTATTGCGTTTCACTACTGAGTTCGGCATGGAGTCAGGTGGGTCCACAACGCTATGGTCGCCAAGCAAATTCTTTCTCTCTATCTCTAGAGAATAACTTGGAAAGCTGTTTTTGTTCTTAACACATTCAATGTTCTAGTTGAGTCCATCAAAACCCTTTGGGTGTTGTATGGTTAAGCCTCACGGGCAATTAGTACAGGTTAGCTCAACGCCTCACAACGCTTACACACCCTGCCTATCAACGTTCTAGTCTCGAACAACCCTTTAGGACCCTCAAGGGGTCAGGGAAGACTCATCTTAGGGCTCGCTTCCCGCTTAGATGCTTTCAGCGGTTATCGATTCCGAACTTAGCTACCGGGCAATGCGTCTGGCGACACAACCCGAACACCAGAGGTTCGTCCACTCCGGTCCTCTCGTACTAGGAGCAGCCCCCTTCAATCTTCCAACGCCCACGGCAGATAGGGACCGAACTGTCTCACGACGTTCTAAACCCAGCTCGCGTACCACTTTAAATGGCGAACAGCCATACCCTTGGGACCGACTTCAGCCCCAGGATGTGATGAGCCGACATCGAGGTGCCAAACACCGCCGTCGATATGAACTCTTGGGCGGTATCAGCCTGTTATCCCCGGAGTACCTTTTATCCGTTGAGCGATGGCCCTTCCATACAGAACCACCGGATCACTATGACCTGCTTTCGCACCTGCTCGAATTGTCATTCTCGCAGTCAAGCGGGCTTATGCCATTGCACTAACCTCACGATGTCCAACCGTGATTAGCCCACCTTCGTGCTCCTCCGTTACTCTTTGGGAGGAGACCGCCCCAGTCAAACTACCCACCAGGCACTGTCCTCAACCCAGATAATGGGTCTAAGTTAGAACATCAAACATACAAGGGTGGTATTTCAAGGATGGCTCCATGCACACTGGCGTGCACACTTCAAAGCCTCCCACCTATCCTACACATGTAGGCTCAATGTTCAGTGCCAAGCTGTAGTAAAGGTTCACGGGGTCTTTCCGTCTAGCCGCGGGTACACTGCATCTTCACAGCGATTTCAATTTCACTGAGTCTCGGGTGGAGACAGCGTGGCCATCATTACGCCATTCGTGCAGGTCGGAACTTACCCGACAAGGAATTTCGCTACCTTAGGACCGTTATAGTTACGGCCGCCGTTTACCGGGGCTTCGATCAAGAGCGTCGACTTACGTCTAACCCCATCAATTAACCTTCCGGCACCGGGCAGGCGTCACACCGTATACGTCATCTTACGATTTTGCACAGTGCTGTGTTTTTAATAAACAGTTGCAGCCACCTGGTATCTGCGACTCTCATTAGCTCCATCCGCGAGGGACTTCACCGACAAGAGCGTACCTTCTCCCGAAGTTACGGTACCATTTTGCCTAGTTCCTTCACCCGAGTTCTCTCAAGCGCCTTGGTATTCTCTACCCGACCACCTGTGTCGGTTTGGGGTACGATTCCTTACAATCTGAAGCTTAGAGGCTTTTCCTAAGCATGGCATCAATGACTTCACTACCGTAGTAGCTCGACATCGTGTCTCAGCCTTGTAGAGAGCCGGATTTACCTAACTCTCAAGCCTACGCACTTGAACCTGGACGACCGTCGCCACCACCTAGCCTTCTCCGTCCCCCATCGCAATTGTAAGAAGTACGGGAATATTAACCCGTTTCCCATCGACTACGCCTTTCGGCCTCGCCTTAGGTCGACTTACCCTGCCCCGATTAACGTTGGACAGGAACCCTTGGTCTTCCGGCGAGGGGGTTTTTCACCCCCTTTATCGTTACTCATGTCAGCATTCGCACTTCTGATACCTCCAGCATGCTTTACAACACACCTTCAACGGCTTACAGAACGCTCCCCTACCCAATACGATAAATCGTATTGCCGCAGCTTCGGTTTACAGCTTAGCCCCGTTACATCTTCCGCGCAGGCCGACTCGACTAGTGAGCTATTACGCTTTCTTTAAATGATGGCTGCTTCTAAGCCAACATCCTAGCTGTCTAAGCCTTCCCACATCGTTTCCCACTTAGCTGTAATTTGGGACCTTAGCTGGCGGTCTGGGTTGTTTCCCTCTCCACGACGGACGTTAGCACCCGCCGTGTGTCTCCCGGATAGTACTTACTGGTATTCGGAGTTTGCAAAGGGTTGGTAAGTCGGGATGACCCCCTAGCCTTAACAGTGCTCTACCCCCAGTAGTATTCGTCCGAGGCTCTACCTAAATAGATTTCGGGGAGAACCAGCTATCTCCAGGTTTGATTGGCCTTTCACCCCTAGCCACAAGTCATCCGCTAATTTTTCAACATTAGTCGGTTCGGTCCTCCAGTTGATGTTACTCAACCTTCAACCTGCCCATGGCTAGATCACCTGGTTTCGGGTCTATATCCAGCAACTCGACGCCCAGTTAAGACTCGATTTCTCTACGGCTCCCCTAGATGGTTAACCTTGCTACTGAATATAAGTCGCTGACCCATTATACAAAAGGTACGCAGTCACAGGACAAGCCTGCTCCTACTGCTTGTACGTACACGGTTTCAGGTTCTATTTCACTCCCCTCACAGGGGTTCTTTTCGCCTTTCCCTCACGGTACTGGTTCACTATCGGTCAGTCAGTAGTATTTAGCCTTGGAGGATGGTCCCCCCATATTCAGACAGGATATCACGTGTCCCGCCCTACTCGATTTCACTGAACACGCGTCGTCAACTACGGGACTATCACCCTGTATTGTCGGACTTTCCAGACCGTTCGTCTAACGCGTGTAAAGCTTAAGGGCTAATCCAATTTCGCTCGCCGCTACTTTCGGAATCTCGGTTGATTTCTTTTCCTCGGGGTACTTAGATGTTTCAGTTCCCCCGGTTCGCTCTGTTAACCTATGAATTCAGTTAACAGTAACTGCTTATGCAGTTGGGTTTCCCCATTCGGAAATCCCAGACTCAAATGGTTTTTACTACCTAATCTGGGCTTATCGCAAGTTAATACGTCCTTCATCGCCTCTGACTGCCAAGGCATCCACCGTGTACGCTTAGTCACTTAACCATACAACCCCAAAGGGTCTTAGATTAAACAACCAAAGTGTCTGCAATTATTTAAACATGATGCAGACTCGATTTTGCCGGACTCAAATATAAACAACACACTAAGGTGTTGTTTCCAAGAACACTTGAATGTGTTTATTGGTGTTTATCTTTCGATAAACATTGAGAACTTTACAAACAATCTTATTCACAAAGAATCAAGATTGCTTTGTCAGCTTTCCAAATTGTTAAAGAGCGTTGTTTTCCCAAAGGGAAGCACATTATCTAAAGATTCTCGGCGTCATTTATCTAACCACATACGTTTACTGACGTGGTTTGGATAAAACAACCAAAAATACTTAGAGAATGGTGGGCGATACCGGGCTCGAACCAGTGACCCCCTGCTTGTAAGGCAGGTGCTCTCCCAACTGAGCTAATCGCCCACATAAGTTTTTATTCTTCGTGGAGAAGAATGGTGGGTCGTGCAGGATTCGAACCTGCGACCAATTGATTAAAAGTCAACTGCTCTACCAACTGAGCTAACGACCCAATGGTATCCCGTAGGGGAGTCGAACCCCTGTTACCGCCGTGAAAGGGCGGTGTCCTAGGCCTCTAGACGAACGGGACACTAAGTCGAAGATATTGGGATATCTTCTTTCTCTTAAACTACATAAACCATCAATCTGTGTGGACACTTGTCTTAATAATCATCGTATAAGGAGGTGATCCAGCGCCAGGTTCCCCTAGCGCTACCTTGTTACGACTTCACCCCAGTCATGAACCACAAAGTGGTGAGCGTCCCCCCGAAGGTTAAACTACCCACTTCTTTTGCAGCCCACTCCCATGGTGTGACGGGCGGTGTGTACAAGGCCCGGGAACGTATTCACCGTGGCATTCTGATCCACGATTACTAGCGATTCCGACTTCATGGAGTCGAGTTGCAGACTCCAATCCGGACTACGACGCACTTTTTGGGATTCGCTCACTTTCGCAAGTTGGCCGCCCTCTGTATGCGCCATTGTAGCACGTGTGTAGCCCTACTCGTAAGGGCCATGATGACTTGACGTCGTCCCCACCTTCCTCCGGTTTATCACCGGCAGTCTCCCTGGAGTTCCCACCCGAAGTGCTGGCAAACAAGGATAAGGGTTGCGCTCGTTGCGGGACTTAACCCAACATTTCACAACACGAGCTGACGACAGCCATGCAGCACCTGTCTCATAGTTCCCGAAGGCACCAATCCATCTCTGGAAAGTTCTATGGATGTCAAGAGTAGGTAAGGTTCTTCGCGTTGCATCGAATTAAACCACATGCTCCACCGCTTGTGCGGGCCCCCGTCAATTCATTTGAGTTTTAATCTTGCGACCGTACTCTAGGCGGTCTACTTAACGCGTTAGCTCCGAAAGCCACGGCTCAAGGCCACAACCTCCAAGTAGACATCGTTTACGGCGTGGACTACCAGGGTATCTAATCCTGTTTGCTCCCCACGCTTTCGCATCTGAGTGTCAGTATCTGTCCAGGGCCGCCTTCGCCACCGGTATTCCTTCAGATCTCTACGCATTTCACCGCTACACCTGAAATTCTACCCCCTCTACAGTACTCTAGATGACCAGTTTCAAATGCTATTCCGAGGTTGAGCCCCGGGCTTTCACATCTGACTTAATCATCCACCTGCATGCGCTTTACGCCCAGTAATTCCGATTAACGCTCGCACCCTCCGTATTACCGCGGCTGCTGGCACGGAGTTAGCCGGTGCTTCTTCTGCAGCTAACGTCAAATGAGTATGCTATTAACATACCCACCTTCCTCACTGCTGAAAGTACTTTACAACCCGAAGGCCTTCTTCATACACGCGGCATGGCTGCATCAGGCTTGCGCCCATTGTGCAATATTCCCCACTGCTGCCTCCCGTAGGAGTCTGGACCGTGTCTCAGTTCCAGTGTGGCTGATCATCCTCTCAGACCAGCTAGGGATCGTCGCCTTGGTGAGCCCTTACCTCACCAACTAGCTAATCCCACCTGGGCATATCCTGACGCGAGAGGCCCGAAGGTCCCCCTCTTTGAGCCGAAGCTATTATGCGGTATTAGCCATCGTTTCCAATGGTTATCCCCCACATCAGGGCAATTTCCCAGGCATTACTCACCCGTCCGCCGCTCGACGCCGTTATCGTCACCCGAAGGGTCAGATAACTCGTTTCCGCTCGACTTGCATGTGTTAGGCCTGCCGCCAGCGTTCAATCTGAGCCATGATCAAACTCTTCAATTTAAAGTTTTGATTCCCTAAATAAATAGGGGAGGCTCAATGAATACTGATAACATTACTGTGTAATGTTGAATTGACTGTGCCGGTATTACTACCGATTGGTCACTCAGTTCATTGATAAATCTTTTGGATTATCATCAACGAGTGCCCACACAGATTGATAGGTTTAGTTTGTTAAAGAGCGTTGCTTTCAATGCCTTAGCACTTGAGCAGGACGCGCATAATACGCGAATGACTGTTGAAGTCAACATAAAACTCTACAATTTTTAGAATCTTATGGTGACCTGTCTATCAAATAGACAAAGTCGCTATTTTGTTTTCATTTTTCTAAAAAATGAAAGTAAATAGAAGCCTGGCGATGTCCTACTCTCGCATGGGGAAGCCCCACACTACCATCGGCGCTATTGCGTTTCACTACTGAGTTCGGCATGGAGTCAGGTGGGTCCACAACGCTATGGTCGCCAAGCAAATTCTTTCTCTCTATCTCTAGAGAATAACTTGGAAAGCTGTTTTTGTTCTTAACACATTCAATGTTCTAGTTGAGTCCATCAAAACCCTTTGGGTGTTGTATGGTTAAGCCTCACGGGCAATTAGTACAGGTTAGCTCAACGCCTCACAACGCTTACACACCCTGCCTATCAACGTTCTAGTCTCGAACAACCCTTTAGGACCCTCAAGGGGTCAGGGAAGACTCATCTTAGGGCTCGCTTCCCGCTTAGATGCTTTCAGCGGTTATCGATTCCGAACTTAGCTACCGGGCAATGCGTCTGGCGACACAACCCGAACACCAGAGGTTCGTCCACTCCGGTCCTCTCGTACTAGGAGCAGCCCCCTTCAATCTTCCAACGCCCACGGCAGATAGGGACCGAACTGTCTCACGACGTTCTAAACCCAGCTCGCGTACCACTTTAAATGGCGAACAGCCATACCCTTGGGACCGACTTCAGCCCCAGGATGTGATGAGCCGACATCGAGGTGCCAAACACCGCCGTCGATATGAACTCTTGGGCGGTATCAGCCTGTTATCCCCGGAGTACCTTTTATCCGTTGAGCGATGGCCCTTCCATACAGAACCACCGGATCACTATGACCTGCTTTCGCACCTGCTCGAATTGTCATTCTCGCAGTCAAGCGGGCTTATGCCATTGCACTAACCTCACGATGTCCAACCGTGATTAGCCCACCTTCGTGCTCCTCCGTTACTCTTTGGGAGGAGACCGCCCCAGTCAAACTACCCACCATAAGACTGTCCTCAACCCAGATAATGGGTCTAAGTTAGAACATCAAACATACAAGGGTGGTATTTCAAGGATGGCTCCATGCACACTGGCGTGCACACTTCAAAGCCTCCCACCTATCCTACACATGTAGGCTCAATGTTCAGTGCCAAGCTGTAGTAAAGGTTCACGGGGTCTTTCCGTCTAGCCGCGGGTACACTGCATCTTCACAGCGATTTCAATTTCACTGAGTCTCGGGTGGAGACAGCGTGGCCATCATTACGCCATTCGTGCAGGTCGGAACTTACCCGACAAGGAATTTCGCTACCTTAGGACCGTTATAGTTACGGCCGCCGTTTACCGGGGCTTCGATCAAGAGCGTCGACTTACGTCTAACCCCATCAATTAACCTTCCGGCACCGGGCAGGCGTCACACCGTATACGTCATCTTACGATTTTGCACAGTGCTGTGTTTTAATAAACAGTTGCAGCCACCTGGTATCTGCGACTCTCATTAGCTCCATCCGCGAGGGACTTCACCGACAAGAGCGTACCTTCTCCCGAAGTTACGGTACCATTTTGCCTAGTTCCTTCACCCGAGTTCTCTCAAGCGCCTTGGTATTCTCTACCCGACCACCTGTGTCGGTTTGGGGTACGATTCCTTACAATCTGAAGCTTAGAGGCTTTTCCTAAGCATGGCATCAATGACTTCACTACCGTAGTAGCTCGACATCGTGTCTCAGCCTTGTAGAGAGCCGGATTTACCTAACTCTCAAGCCTACGCACTTGAACCTGGACGACCGTCGCCAGGCCCACCTAGCCTTCTCCGTCCCCCCATCGCAATTGTAAGAAGTACGGGAATATTAACCCGTTTCCCATCGACTACGCCTTTCGGCCTCGCCTTAGGGGTCGACTTACCCTGCCCCGATTAACGTTGGACAGGAACCCTTGGTCTTCCGGCGAGGGGGTTTTTCACCCCCTTTATCGTTACTCATGTCAGCATTCGCACTTCTGATACCTCCAGCATGCTTTACAACACACCTTCAACGGCTTACAGAACGCTCCCCTACCCAATACGATAAATCGTATTGCCGCAGCTTCGGTTTACAACTTAGCCCCGTTACATCTTCCGCGCAGGCCGACTCGACTAGTGAGCTATTACGCTTTCTTTAAATGATGGCTGCTTCTAAGCCAACATCCTAGCTGTCTAAGCCTTCCCACATCGTTTCCCACTTAGCTGTAATTTGGGACCTTAGCTGGCGGTCTGGGTTTTTCCTCTCCACGACGGACGTTAGCACCCGCCGTGTGTCTCCCGGATAGTACTTACTGGTATTCGGAGTTTGCAAAGGGTTGGTAAGTCGGGATGACCCCCTAGCCTTAACAGTGCTCTACCCCCAGTAGTATTCGTCCGAGGCTCTACCTAAATAGATTTCGGGGAGAACCAGCTATCTCCAGGTTTGATTGGCCTTTCACCCCTAGCCACAAGTCATCCGCTAATTTTTCAACATTAGTCGGTTCGGTCCTCCAGTTGATGTTACTCAACCTTCAACCTGCTCATGGCTAGATCACCTGGTTTCGGGTCTATATCCAGCAACTCGACGCCCAGTTAAGACTCGATTTCTCTACGGCTCCCCTAGATGGTTAACCTTGCTACTGAATATAAGTCGCTGACCCATTATACAAAAGGTACGCAGTCACAGGACAAGCCTGCTCCTACTGCTTGTACGTACACGGTTTCAGGTTCTATTTCACTCCCCTCACAGGGGTTCTTTTCGCCTTTCCCTCACGGTACTGGTTCACTATCGGTCAGTCAGTAGTATTTAGCCTTGGAGGATGGTCCCCCCATATTCAGACAGGATATCACGTGTCCCGCCCTACTCGATTTCACTGAACACGCGTCGTCAACTACGGGACTATCACCCTGTATCGTCGGACTTTCCAGACCGTTCGTCTAACGCGTGTAAAGCTTAAGGGCTAATCCAATTTCGCTCGCCGCTACTTTCGGAATCTCGGTTGATTTCTTTTCCTCGGGGTACTTAGATGTTTCAGTTCCCCCGGTTCGCTCTGTTAACCTATGAATTCAGTTAACAGTAACTGCTTATGCAGTTGGGTTTCCCCATTCGGAAATCCCAGACTCAAATGGTTTTTACTACCTAATCTGGGCTTATCGCAAGTTAATACGTCCTTCATCGCCTCTGACTGCCAAGGCATCCACCGTGTACGCTTAGTCACTTAACCATACAACCCCAAAGGGTCTTAGATTAAACAACCAAAGTTGTCTGCAATTATTTAAACATGATGCAGACTCGATTTTGCCGGACTCAAATATAAACAACACACTAAGGTGTTGTTTCCAAGAACACTTGAATGTGTTTATTGGTGTTTATCTTTCGATAAACATTGAGAACTTTACAAACAATCTTATTCACAAAGAATCAAGATTGTTTTGTCAGCTTTCCAAATTGTTAAAGAGCAGATTTCATAACGAAACCATCTTTAAACGCACTACTTTTAATGCGTTTAAAGATGGTATCCCGTAGGGGAGTCGAACCCCTGTTACCGCCGTGAAAGGGCGGTGTCCTAGGCCTCTAGACGAACGGGACACTGTGTTCTTACTATGAACTGGTGGAGCTAATCGGGATCGAACCGATGACCTCTTCGCTGCCAGCGAAGCGCTCTCCCAGCTGAGCTATAGCCCCATCTTTAAACTACATAAACCATCAATCTGTGTGGACACTTGTCTTAATAATCATCGTATAAGGAGGTGATCCAGCGCCAGGTTCCCCTAGCGCTACCTTGTTACGACTTCACCCCAGTCATGAACCACAAAGTGGTGAGCGTCCCCCCGAAGGTTAAACTACCCACTTCTTTTGCAGCCCACTCCCATGGTGTGACGGGCGGTGTGTACAAGGCCCGGGAACGTATTCACCGTGGCATTCTGATCCACGATTACTAGCGATTCCGACTTCATGGAGTCGAGTTGCAGACTCCAATCCGGACTACGACGCACTTTTTGGGATTCGCTCACTTTCGCAAGTTGGCCGCCCTCTGTATGCGCCATTGTAGCACGTGTGTAGCCCTACTCGTAAGGGCCATGATGACTTGACGTCGTCCCCACCTTCCTCCGGTTTATCACCGGCAGTCTCCCTGGAGTTCCCACCCGAAGTGCTGGCAAACAAGGATAAGGGTTGCGCTCGTTGCGGGACTTAACCCAACATTTCACAACACGAGCTGACGACAGCCATGCAGCACCTGTCTCATAGTTCCCGAAGGCACCAATCCATCTCTGGAAAGTTCTATGGATGTCAAGAGTAGGTAAGGTTCTTCGCGTTGCATCGAATTAAACCACATGCTCCACCGCTTGTGCGGGCCCCCGTCAATTCATTTGAGTTTTAATCTTGCGACCGTACTCCCCAGGCGGTCTACTTAACGCGTTAGCTCCGAAAGCCACGGCTCAAGGCCACAACCTCCAAGTAGACATCGTTTACGGCGTGGACTACCAGGGTATCTAATCCTGTTTGCTCCCCACGCTTTCGCATCTGAGTGTCAGTATCTGTCCAGGGGGCCGCCTTCGCCACCGGTATTCCTTCAGATCTCTACGCATTTCACCGCTACACCTGAAATTCTACCCCCCTCTACAGTACTCTAGATGACCAGTTTCAAATGCTATTCCGAGGTTGAGCCCCGGGCTTTCACATCTGACTTAATCATCCACCTGCATGCGCTTTACGCCCAGTAATTCCGATTAACGCTCGCACCCTCCGTATTACCGCGGCTGCTGGCACGGAGTTAGCCGGTGCTTCTTCTGCAGCTAACGTCAAATGAGTATGCTATTAACATACCCACCTTCCTCACTGCTGAAAGTACTTTACAACCCGAAGGCCTTCTTCATACACGCGGCATGGCTGCATCAGGCTTGCGCCCATTGTGCAATATTCCCCACTGCTGCCTCCCGTAGGAGTCTGGACCGTGTCTCAGTTCCAGTGTGGCTGATCATCCTCTCAGACCAGCTAGGATCGTCGCCTTGGTGAGCCCTTACCTCACCAACTAGCTAATCCCCCTGGGCATATCCTGACGCGAGAGGCCCGAAGGTCCCCTCTTTGAGCCGAAGCTATTATGCGGTATTAGCCATCGTTTCCAATGGTTATCCCCACATCAGGGCAATTTCCCAGGCATTACTCACCCGTCCGCCGCTCGACGCCGTTATCGTCACCCGAAGGGTCAGATAACTCGTTTCCGCTCGACTTGCATGTGTTAGGCCTGCCGCCAGCGTTCAATCTGAGCCATGATCAAACTCTTCAATTTAAAGTTTTGATTCCCTAAATAAATAGGGGAGGCTCAATGAATACTGATAACATTACTGTGTAATGTTGAATTGACTGTGCCGGTATTACTACCGATTGGTCACTCAGTTCATTGATAAATCTTTTGGATTATCATCAACGAGTGCCCACACAGATTGATAGGTTTAGTTTGTTAAAGAGCGTTGCTTTCAATGCCTTAGCACTTGAGCAGGACGCGCATAATACGCGAATGACTGTTGAAGTCAACATAAAACTCTACAATTTTTAGAATCTTATGGTGACCTGTCTATCAAATAGACAAAGTCGCTATTTTGTTTTCATTTTTCTAAAAATGAAAGTAAATAGAAGCCTTACGATGTCCTACTCTCGCATGGGGAAGCCCCACACTACCATCGGCGCTATTGCGTTTCACTACTGAGTTCGGCATGGAGTCAGGTGGGTCCACAACGCTATGGTCGCCAAGCAAATTCTTTCTCTCTATCTCTAGAGAATAACTTGGAAAGCTGTTTTTGTTCTTAACACATTCAATGTTCTAGTTGAGTCCATCAAAACCCTTTGGGTGTTGTATGGTTAAGCCTCACGGGCAATTAGTACAGGTTAGCTCAACGCCTCACAACGCTTACACACCCTGCCTATCAACGTTCTAGTCTCGAACAACCCTTTAGGACCCTCAAGGGGTCAGGGAAGACTCATCTTAGGGCTCGCTTCCCGCTTAGATGCTTTCAGCGGTTATCGATTCCGAACTTAGCTACCGGGCAATGCGTCTGGCGACACAACCCGAACACCAGAGGTTCGTCCACTCCGGTCCTCTCGTACTAGGAGCAGCCCCCTTCAATCTTCCAACGCCCACGGCAGATAGGGACCGAACTGTCTCACGACGTTCTAAACCCAGCTCGCGTACCACTTTAAATGGCGAACAGCCATACCCTTGGGACCGACTTCAGCCCCAGGATGTGATGAGCCGACATCGAGGTGCCAAACACCGCCGTCGATATGAACTCTTGGGCGGTATCAGCCTGTTATCCCCGGAGTACCTTTTATCCGTTGAGCGATGGCCCTTCCATACAGAACCACCGGATCACTATGACCTGCTTTCGCACCTGCTCGAATTGTCATTCTCGCAGTCAAGCGGGCTTATGCCATTGCACTAACCTCACGATGTCCAACCGTGATTAGCCCACCTTCGTGCTCCTCCGTTACTCTTTGGGAGGAGACCGCCCCAGTCAAACTACCCACCAGGCACTGTCCTCAACCCAGATAATGGGTCTAAGTTAGAACATCAAACATACAAGGGTGGTATTTCAAGGATGGCTCCATGCATACTGGCGTACACACTTCAAAGCCTCCCACCTATCCTACACATGTAGGCTCAATGTTCAGTGCCAAGCTGTAGTAAAGGTTCACGGGGTCTTTCCGTCTAGCCGCGGGTACACTGCATCTTCACAGCGATTTCAATTTCACTGAGTCTCGGGTGGAGACAGCGTGGCCATCATTACGCCATTCGTGCAGGTCGGAACTTACCCGACAAGGAATTTCGCTACCTTAGGACCGTTATAGTTACGGCCGCCGTTTACCGGGGCTTCGATCAAGAGCGTCGACTTACGTCTAACCCCATCAATTAACCTTCCGGCACCGGGCAGGCGTCACACCGTATACGTCATCTTACGATTTTGCACAGTGCTGTGTTTTTAATAAACAGTTGCAGCCACCTGGTATCTGCGACTCTCATTAGCTCCATCCGCGAGGGACTTCACCGACAAGAGCGTACCTTCTCCCGAAGTTACGGTACCATTTTGCCTAGTTCCTTCACCCGAGTTCTCTCAAGCGCCTTGGTATTCTCTACCCGACCACCTGTGTCGGTTTGGGGTACGATTCCTTACAATCTGAAGCTTAGAGGCTTTTCCTGGAAGCATGGCATCAATGACTTCACTACCGTAGTAGCTCGACATCGTGTCTCAGCCTTGTAGAGAGCCGGATTTACCTAACTCTCAAGCCTACGCACTTGAACCTGGACGACCGTCGCCAGGCCCACCTAGCCTTCTCCGTCCCCCCATCGCAATTGTAAGAAGTACGGGAATATTAACCCGTTTCCCATCGACTACGCCTTTCGGCCTCGCCTTAGGGGTCGACTTACCCTGCCCCGATTAACGTTGGACAGGAACCCTTGGTCTTCCGGCGAGGGGGTTTTTCACCCCCTTTATCGTTACTCATGTCAGCATTCGCACTTCTGATACCTCCAGCATGCTTTACAACACACCTTCAACGGCTTACAGAACGCTCCCCTACCCAATACGATAAATCGTATTGCCGCAGCTTCGGTTTACAGCTTAGCCCCGTTACATCTTCCGCGCAGGCCGACTCGACTAGTGAGCTATTACGCTTTCTTTAAATGATGGCTGCTTCTAAGCCAACATCCTAGCTGTCTAAGCCTTCCCACATCGTTTCCCACTTAGCTGTAATTTGGGACCTTAGCTGGCGGTCTGGGTTGTTTCCCTCTCCACGACGGACGTTAGCACCCGCCGTGTGTCTCCCGGATAGTACTTACTGGTATTCGGAGTTTGCAAAGGGTTGGTAAGTCGGGATGACCCCTAGCCTTAACAGTGCTCTACCCCAGTAGTATTCGTCCGAGGCTCTACCTAAATAGATTTCGGGGAGAACCAGCTATCTCCAGGTTTGATTGGCCTTTCACCCCTAGCCACAAGTCATCCGCTAATTTTTCAACATTAGTCGGTTCGGTCCTCCAGTTGATGTTACTCAACCTTCAACCTGCCCATGGCTAGATCACCTGGTTTCGGGTCTATATCCAGCAACTCGACGCCCAGTTAAGACTCGATTTCTCTACGGCTCCCCTAGATGGTTAACCTTGCTACTGAATATAAGTCGCTGACCCATTATACAAAAGGTACGCAGTCACAGGACAAGCCTGCTCCTACTGCTTGTACGTACACGGTTTCAGGTTCTATTTCACTCCCCTCACAGGGGTTCTTTTCGCCTTTCCCTCACGGTACTGGTTCACTATCGGTCAGTCAGTAGTATTTAGCCTTGGAGGATGGTGCCCCCCCATATTCAGACAGGATATCACGTGTCCCGCCCTACTCGATTTCACTGAACACGCGTCGTCAACTACGGGACTATCACCCTGTATTGTCGGACTTTCCAGACCGTTCGTCTAACGCGTGTAAAGCTTAAGGGCTAATCCAATTTCGCTCGCCGCTACTTTCGGAATCTCGGTTGATTTCTTTTCCTCGGGGTACTTAGATGTTTCAGTTCCCCCGGTTCGCTCTGTTAACCTATGAATTCAGTTAACAGTAACTGCTTATGCAGTTGGGTTTCCCCATTCGGAAATCCCAGACTCAAATGGTTTTTACTACCTAATCTGGGCTTATCGCAAGTTAATACGTCCTTCATCGCCTCTGACTGCCAAGGCATCCACCGTGTACGCTTAGTCACTTAACCATACAACCCCAAAGGGTCTTAGATTAAACAACCAAAGTTGTCTGCAATTATTTAAACATGATGCAGACTCGATTTTGCCGGACTCAAATATAAACAACACACTAAGGTGTTGTTTCCAAGAACACTTGAATGTGTTTATTGGTGTTTATCTTTCGATAAACATTGAGAACTTTACAAATAATCTTATTCACAAAGAATCAAGATTGCTTTGTCAGCTTTCCAAATTGTTAAAGAGCAAATAGCTCGAAGCTTTCGCTTCAAAACCATCAATCTGTGTGGACACTTGTCTCAATAATCATCGTATAAGGAGGTGATCCAGCGCCAGGTTCCCCTAGCGCTACCTTGTTACGACTTCACCCCAGTCATGAACCACAAAGTGGTGAGCGTCCCCCCGAAGGTTAAACTACCCACTTCTTTTGCAGCCCACTCCCATGGTGTGACGGGCGGTGTGTACAAGGCCCGGGAACGTATTCACCGTGGCATTCTGATCCACGATTACTAGCGATTCCGACTTCATGGAGTCGAGTTGCAGACTCCAATCCGGACTACGACGCACTTTTTGGGATTCGCTCACTTTCGCAAGTTGGCCGCCCTCTGTATGCGCCATTGTAGCACGTGTGTAGCCCTACTCGTAAGGGCCATGATGACTTGACGTCGTCCCCACCTTCCTCCGGTTTATCACCGGCAGTCTCCCTGGAGTTCCCACCCGAAGTGCTGGCAAACAAGGATAAGGGTTGCGCTCGTTGCGGGACTTAACCCAACATTTCACAACACGAGCTGACGACAGCCATGCAGCACCTGTCTCATAGTTCCCGAAGGCACCAATCCATCTCTGGAAAGTTCTATGGATGTCAAGAGTAGGTAAGGTTCTTCGCGTTGCATCGAATTAAACCACATGCTCCACCGCTTGTGCGGGCCCCCGTCAATTCATTTGAGTTTTAATCTTGCGACCGTACTCCCCAGGCGGTCTACTTAACGCGTTAGCTCCGAAAGCCACGGCTCAAGGCCACAACCTCCAAGTAGACATCGTTTACGGCGTGGACTACCAGGGTATCTAATCCTGTTTGCTCCCCACGCTTTCGCATCTGAGTGTCAGTATCTGTCCAGGGGGCCGCCTTCGCCACCGGTATTCCTTCAGATCTCTACGCATTTCACCGCTACACCTGAAATTCTACCCCCCTCTACAGTACTCTAGATAACCAGTTTCAAATGCTATTCCGAGGTTGAGCCCCGGGCTTTCACATCTGACTTAATCATCCACCTGCATGCGCTTTACGCCCAGTAATTCCGATTAACGCTCGCACCCTCCGTATTACCGCGGCTGCTGGCACGGAGTTAGCCGGTGCTTCTTCTGCAGCTAACGTCAAATGAGTATGCTATTAACATATCCACCTTCCTCACTGCTGAAAGTACTTTACAACCCGAAGGCCTTCTTCATACACGCGGCATGGCTGCATCAGGCTTGCGCCCATTGTGCAATATTCCCCACTGCTGCCTCCCGTAGGAGTCTGGACCGTGTCTCAGTTCCAGTGTGGCTGATCATCCTCTCAGACCAGCTAGGGATCGTCGCCTTGGTGAGCCCTTACCTCACCAACTAGCTAATCCCACCTGGGCATATCCTGACGCGAGAGGCCCGAAGGTCCCCCTCTTTGAGCCGAAGCTATTATGCGGTATTAGCCATCGTTTCCAATGGTTATCCCCCACATCAGGGCAATTTCCCAGGCATTACTCACCCGTCCGCCGCTCGACGCCGTTATCGTCACCCGAAGGGTCAGATAACTCGTTTCCGCTCGACTTGCATGTGTTAGGCCTGCCGCCAGCGTTCAATCTGAGCCATGATCAAACTCTTCAATTTAAAGTTTTGATTCCCTAAATAAATAGGGGAGGCTCAATGAATACTGAACATTACATAACGTAATGTTTGAATTGACTGTGCTCTTATTGGTGTTCACTTTTGAAAAAGTAAAACAAAACAGCTCAAGGCTGCTTCCCAATTCGAATGGTCACTTCGTATCATTGAAACCTAAATTGTTTCTAAAGAAACTATTTGGATTATCATCAACGAGTGCCCACACAGATTGATAGGTTTAGTTTGTTAAAGAGCGTTCTTCTTTAGCTTTATTTACTCTCTAAAGAAGAGTCGGCCATTCTAGCGATATAAAATAAAGAGTCAAACACTTTTTACTAATTATTTATTTTCTTACTTGGCCTGTCGTCATTGCTGTTTGAGCTGTAAGCCCTTGCCCTGTCGACGAGGAGGCATTATAGAGATCCTCATCACGTTGGCAAGCAGAAATTTAAAAAAATTAGAAAAATAAAGCTTAAACGTCCAATATTCACTCAAGCCTTTGTTTATTCAAGTTTACCCATAGCATTTAAAGAAAATATTAACAGAGTTATCCACAAACTGCATTTTAAGATACAAAGGAAAGGCCACTATCATGGTCTTTCATTAAAGAAAAATGCTCACTAGATACCTGAACCGTCTTGCTCTTCGTCATCATGAAGGCCGCACTCTCGCTTTAAACCGAAGAAACGCGTTTGCTCCTCACTCATACCTGGCTGCCATTTCTGAGTAGTATGTGTGTCTCCAACAGATAAGTATCCTTGATCACGCAATGGATGATATCTTAAACCATGCCTTTCCAAGTAGTAGTGAACATCTTTGTTAGTCCAATCAATAATAGGAAGGAACTTAAACACACCGTTTTGGATAGATAATATGGGTAAATTCGCACGTGAATTGGATTGACCCCGCCGCAGGCCAGAAAACCAAACTTTGCTATTTAACTCTTCCAGTGCTCGGCGCATAGGTTCAACTTTATTAAGACGGTTATAGGTTTCAATACCATCAACCCCTTGTTCCCATAATTTGCCGTAGCGAGATTCTTGCCACGCGTTACTTAGCTCTGCGCGATATACTTTGAGATTAAGATTCAATGTCTCGGTTAATTCATCAATAAATAGATAAGTCTCGGGGAATAGATAACCTGTATCTGTCAATATGACTGGAATACTGGGTTGCACTTGAGTTATAAGATGTAACATCACCGCGGCTTGGACACCGAAGCTTGATGAAACGACCTGTTCCCCTTCAAGATTTTCTGCCGCCCATATTACTCGTTCTTGAGCCGTTTTCTTTTCTAACTCAGCATTGATTTGCGCAAGTCTCAAGGTTTGCTCGGTTTTCGTCGCATTGAGAAGATCCGCTAGATTCGGTTTTTCAATCACAATATCATGCATAAAAGTCCCTCTTTGACACCACCACTTCATCAATAATGCCTGAGCGAATAGTAAAATCGCCGAAGCACTCACCCTCAAGGCGCTCTTTTGACCAGCGCTCAACAAGGTGATCTATCTCTTGTAAAATCTGTTTGTCGCTAATGTTCTCTTTATACATCTTAGGTACACGAGTACCACCACGATTCCCACCCAAATGCAGGTTGTAACGACCTGGCGCTTTACCCACTAGACCAATCTCTGCCAACATGGCGCGGCCACACCCGTTTGGACAGCCCGTCACACGTAATATGATGTTATCTTGCTCAGGCAAATCATGCTTGCGCAGTATCTTTTCTACATCAGTGACAAATTCGGGCAAAAAGCGTTCAGCTTCAGCCATTGCTAATGGACAGGTTGGAAAGGCCACACAAGCCATCGAATTCTTTCGTTGTTCACTGACAGTTTCGTCCATCAAGCCATGCTCAATAGCAATACGTTCAATTTGCGTTTTTTCTTCGCTCGGCACACCAGCCACAATAAGATTTTGGTTAGCTGTCATGCGAAAATCACCTTGGTGGATCCTAGCTATCTTAGCGACACCTGATTTCAGCGGTTTGTCGGGATAATCAAGTAAACGCCCATTTTCGATAAAGAGCGTCAAATGATGTTTGCCATCAATACCCTCAACCCAACCAATTCGATCTCCGCGTTCGGTAAACTCATAAGGGCGACTCTTTTCAAATACCACACCAGCCCGCTTTTCTACTTCCGCTTTAAATACATCACTGCCTACACGATCTAATGTGTACTTAGTTTTGGCGTTTTTACGATTTGAGCGGTTCCCCCAATCGCGCTGAGTAGTGACGACAGCAGCCGCCACATCAAGTGTTTTATCTAGTGGTATGTAGCCAAAGTCATCCGCACGTCTTGGATAGGTAGACGTGTCTCCATGTGTCATCGCCAAGCCACCACCAACGAGGACGTTAAAGCCCACCAGCTTGCCTTGCTCGGCAATGGCAACAAAATTAAGGTCATTGGCATGAACATCAACGTCGTTTTGCGGCGGTATGACTACCGTCGTCTTAAACTTACGCGGTAAAAAATGGCTGCCTAAAATTGGCTCATCATCTTGTGTGGTCTCTACCTTTTCTCCATCAAGCCAAATTTCAGCATAGGCTTTGGTTTTAGGTAGCAGATGCTCACTGATTTTTTTCGCCCATTGATAGGCTTGTTGATGAAGTTCAGACTCAACCGGATTGGTGGTACAAAGTACATTACGATTGACATCACCCGCCGTCGCTATCGAGTCTATACCAATACTATTGAGGGTCTGGTGCATCAGTTTAATATTCGGCTTCAATACACCATGAAACTGAAAAGTCTGACGCGTGGTCAATCGAATGCTGCCATACAAGGAATGATCAGTAGCAAACTTATCAATCGCTAACCACTGCTCTGGTGAAATAATACCGCCAGGCATTCGCGCTCTGAGCATTACATTATGTAAAGGTTCGAGTTTTTGTTTCACCCTTTCATTACGTATATCACGATCGTCTTGCTGATACATTCCATGAAAGCGAATCAATTGGAAGTTATCAGAGGTAAATCCCCCCGTGATCGGATCTTGCAGATCTTGCTCGATCGTGCCGCGCAGAAAGTTACTCTCTCTTTTTAGACGTTCATTATCTGCCAATGGGCCAAGCTCTTCGCCCAATACGGACTGAGTATGAGTGGTCGTTGAAGTGCTCATTAGTATACATCCCTTTGATAACGTTTTTCTTTACGCAATTGATTGATAAACTCTTCGGCATCATCACGTGATTGCTTGCTATGCTGCTCGACCACATGGATCAGAGCTTGGTGAACATCTTTTGCCATTCGCGTCGCATCTCCGCAGACATAGATATAAGCGCCTTGCTCCAGCCAGCGCCACACTTCATCACCTTTTTCCAAAATTCGATGTTGAACGTAGACCTTTTCCTCTTGATCGCGACTAAAGGCCACATCGAGGCGATTGAGCTTGCCGGATTTTAAGTATTTCTGCCATTCGGCTTGATAGAGGAAGTCTTGAGTAAAGGTGCGATCACCAAAAAACAACCAGTTCTTGCCAGGTGCTCCACGAGCATCACGCTCTTGGATAAAACTACGAAACGGCGCAATTCCTGTACCTGGGCCAATCATAATGATTGGTGCGCTGTCATCGGCTGGGAGTTTGAAGCTGTTGTTGTGCTCAACAAACACCTTGACCTGCGAGCCTTCATCAAGGCGGCGGCTAAGAAAACTTGAGGCGCCACCAAAGCGCTGCTCATCCCCTTGCTGATACTCAAGGAGACCAACCGTTAGGTGAACTTCTTGTTCAACTTCACTTTGACTTGATGCAATCGAGTACAAACGTGGTGTAAGTCGGCGCAGTAAACTGGCTAACTCTGACGCGGACATTTGGGTTTTCTTCTCGTTAAGTACATCGAGAATCTGAGTTTGATTAGCGTATTCGCGCAGCTTATCTTTATCTTTTATCAGCTTGAGTAGTTTTTGACTTGCCGAAGCTTGAGCAAATTTAGTGACAAACTGGGGGTTAGCCGTTGTAATTTCGAAATGGCTGACTAGCGCGCTATGAATAGAGAGGCTTTCTCCGTCAAGTTCTATGCTTTCAACGCCAGAAAGTCCAACCTTGGTCAAGATGGCACTCGCCAGTTCCGAACTGTTTTCATACCAGACACCAAGTGCATCACCTGGCTGATAACTTAGACCTGACCCTTCCAAATCAATCTCAATATGACGCACATCTTTACCAGAATCGCGACCTGTAATTTTTTGATTGGTCAGCAAGGTAGCTGCGAAGGGATGATTCTTATTATAAGGCGATGGCGATGTAGTTTGACCCAATGGCAATTGCACCACTTCAGCTTCACTGTTCGTCGTTGCTAAGTCTTGTTTTACTTTATCAAGCGCTTGTTTTCGCCAGCTCGCCGCATCAGCTTCATAGTCCACATCACAATCAACGCGCTCTATAAAAGCTGTAGCGCCTAGCTTAGAGAGGTAAGTGTCAAAATCTTTACCTGTCTGACAGAAAAACTCGTAGCTCGAGTCACCCAAAGCTATCACACCATATTGTAAGTTCGGTAACTTGGACGCTTTCTTAGATTGAAGAAATTCATGCAGTTCAATGGCGTTATCTGGCGCCTCACCTTCACCATTGGTCGAAGCAACAATAATGACATGGGTTTCTTTTGCCAGCTGTTTCCCCTTGTAATCACTGGCATCGAAAAGATCGACAGCAATACCTTGAGCCCTTGCTTCTTGCTCTAGAGTTTCTGCTACCCCCTTAGCATTGCCGGTTTGAGAGGCAAAAATAATACTCAATTTACCCGCAGGTTTTGCAGCCAATACCATTTGCGCATTTGACGACCCTTGAGTTAAAGCTGGCGATTGAGCTTGAGATAATCCCCAAAAATAACCACTGACCCAAGCCAGTTGCTGCGGTGACAGCTCTGAGGTCGTTTGCTGAAGGCTATTCAACTGCTGATCATTTAAGGGGGACGCGATTGATGGTAGTGCTGCTGGTATCTGTACCGAAGGTGATACCTTGTTATTTGAAGACATGGTCTCGACATCCCTATTCATTGCATGATGTTAGATTAACTACTCATAGTAATAACAAGAAAGAATAGAAATGAATGCTTTATAACTTTTTGGATTAAATAAAGGCTATTATTTCATCAGAGTCGGTTAATCGACCTCGACACGGACCTGAGAAAAACCCACTGCCATCGCTGATTTGGACGCCATATCCAAGTCAGGATAGTGGCATTCTTCGCCATGAACATCGGTGAGCAAAACTAACCCACCACAAGTATGACGAAATTCAACTATCCAAGTACCTTCCTCAGCAGAGGGCTCAATGATGGCCTCAATAAGCTGATGTTCGCGGTAAAGACCTCTGAGCTCATTTATCGTCATAACAATCCTTTACACTTATAATGACAATTGTCATTACTAAGCATGGCCCACAGGACAGAAAACTGCTAAAAAAACCGTCTTGGTATAACTTATAAGCATAAAAAAACGCCGCGATATTACGCAGCGCTTTATAAACTTTGGGCAATACTAGAAACTGTATTCAGCTCCTACAAAGAAGCCATCAGCCATAATGAAAGGCTTACCCAATATAGTACTCGTGGTGGTTGCTTTAAAATCGTCAGATTCAAGGTCTATCGCGCGATAGCCGCCACGGAAGGTAATAGTCGACTCTTTAAGCGGCATACGATACTGCACACCTGCAGTAAGATCGGTACTTTTAATACCACTGCTATCGCCAAAGTTCGTTTCACCAATGATATCAAAGTTAGTATCTGGTACCGTGATTTCTGCATAACCATAAAACGCCCAGATAAACCCGTCAAAGTCTTTAATTTGGCCGTTATCGGCATTTTTATACTTGGTATTGCTGAGATCGCTCAAAGTCACACCGGCATCAAAATGCAATAGGTCATGGTCCATCAACGAGTAGTACAGGGTTAAATCCAGCTTGTCGAAGGCCATGTAATCATTTTCAACACCCGTAGTCTTTAACCTAGCGTTTGGAACATATTTGAGATCGTGCTCGATGGATAAATAAACCGATGGCGTGACTTCTTTATCACGATCAATTTCATTCACTTCCGTTTCTATCCACCAGGCATCAGCCCCCACTTTTACGACAACCGAATCTGAATCCTCTGCCATCGCTGCAGAACTTGCCATTGACATTGCAACTGCAGTCATCGCTGCCAGTGCGGAATTGTTCATCGCTTGAACTCCTGAACCTATCTACCATGAAACCTTGCAGCGATAGTAACACAATCTATAGCAGGGGAATTGTCAATTTCCTGCTTGGATTAACGATGGTTGTACACGTAATTTTTGAAAAACCAAATACCGACCGCAATTACAATAAGATAAGGAATAAGCTTAAAGGCTGCGCCAATCATTCCAAATAACGCCATCACCAATAAAGCGAAACCGGTCGCGGCAAAGACCGTCATCATAGTCAAGCCAGTGACGAGCAAGGTCGCGATAAAAACCAGTATAAAGATGAGTTCTAGCATAGTTTCTCCTTTGTTAATTCTTACATAGCAGAAACCACGCCAAGTTTTTTAATAACGATAAACCTTTGATTTTTAGGCAATAAAAAGCCCACCTTATAAGGTGAGCTAATTATATATAGTAACAACTGGCGAAATTTACCAAGTAACGATCAGAACTTGGTAATATTTACACATTAAGCTCTTGAGGAATTTTGCTCAGCGCAGCTTCGACCACTTCTACCCCTGAACCTGGTTTGTGCGCATTTTCACTAATGTAACGGCGCCACTGACGTGCACCTGGCATATTTTGAAATAGACCTAACATATGACGGGTGATGTGACCAAGGTAAGCACCATTTGTAAGCTGTTGCTCAATATAGGGATACATCTCTTCTACCACTTGAGTACGCTTTTTGACTGGCTTATCCAAACCAAATATATCTTGGTCAACTTTAGCGAGTAGATATGGGTTTTGATAGGCTTCACGGCCAACCATAACACCATCTAAATGTACTAGGTGCTCTTTACTCTCTTCGAGACTCTTTACACCACCATTAATGGCAATGTTGAGATGAGCGAAATCTTGCTTGAGTTGATAAGCACGCGGATAGTCGAGCGGCGGGATCTCTCGGTTTTGCTTTGGACTCAGTCCAGATAGCCAAGCTTTGCGCGCATGAATGGTAAACTGCTCACAGCCACCTTTTTCAGACACAATGGAGACAAAATCCGTCAAAAACTCATACGAGTCCTGCTCATCAATACCAATACGCGTTTTCACTGTGACGGGAATATCCACCACCTCACGCATTGCCGCGATACAATCGGCCACCAGCTGAGGCTCTGCCATTAAGCATGCACCAAAACGGCCATTTTGCACTCGATCTGACGGGCAACCAACATTAAGGTTCACCTCATCATAGCCTCTTTGCTGCGCGAGCTTGGCACATGTCGCCAAATCCTTCGGGTTTGATCCACCAAGTTGCAGCGCCACCGGATGCTCTTCTTGGTTATAAGCCAAAAAGTCACCTTTACCATGAATGATCGCCCCTGTCGTCACCATCTCGGTATAGAGCAAAGACTCACTGGTCAGCAAACGATGGAAGTAGCGACAATGGCGATCCGTCCAATCAAGCATAGGCGCAATGGAAAATCGGTTAGCGGCGTATTTACTAATATTGTCAGGCTTCATAAGGTGTTACTCAAAAATCTCGCTATCGTATAGCAGTACAGAAATTGGCTACAAAAACATATAAACCGACTACGCAAAGTTTATTGTGAATATCGTAGTTAAAAATAATCGGCAGATTATACACACATAATCGGATACATTCAGGAAAAAGAATCTACAAGGGATGGATTGACTATGTATGTGATTAGCATTCACAAAACACAGATTCAATATGCAATAAACCACGCATTTCAAGTTACACTAACCTTTCTTTAAAAACCAACGAGATATGTCTTTTGACATCAAAAATAAAATATCTCATTCCACTATTACTACTTATGCTTGGATCTGCATATATGAATGCCTACAACACAGTTGGTGATAGTGTTGAACTCTTTATCGCATTTATAAATCCACTTTTAGCATATATAGCTATCGCTGCTTTAATTGCGAAGTTTCAAGGATTAAATTTATTTAGCTCAAAATTTATCAAATATTTTTCTATTGCACTGATAATCACAACTATTGCAGACACTGCTTACCCTGCTTTTATTTACCGTGATCAAACATATCCGACAGACCTATGGACAGTGTTTTGTATTCAACTTCTTCTTAATATATACATCGTGAGTATTATCCGTAATGACAAATCTGATTAAAGAATTAAGCCCAGCGGCTCCCCGTGTAACACTTCTACTGAAGATGAAAGCGCAAATTGACTCTAAATATAGTGCTAATCAAGCCTATAAGGACGTGTACCCTGCATTAGAGGAACTTCTCGCAAAGGCTATAGTTTTGAATCGCAAGAGATACAAGGAATAGTTTCATTATTAGAAAAAATGTCTGCTTGGGGAACAAGAAGAGAAAAATTCAAGAAATTCTATTTAAAGGATGAGTATGGATTAAGGAAGCTTCCTCGTGACCCTAGCTTTATTCCAAGTGGAATTTGGCACTAAAAATACACCCGGTAGTGTTTAGAAATTTGTGAGGGGTTCCGTGGGCACCTATTTTTGTATCTGATTGCTAGGGATGCTAAAGAGACAAAACCAATTTCACTGCTTTTTATTTTGGTGTTATATATTGCTGACTACTATATGAACAACAAAATTCATTATTTCCACTATTCGTTATGACACCCACCCTCATTGCTTGTTGCATATCACAAAACTATTACCCGCCTCAGATATTACAACTTGGTATATATACAATAAAAATCTATTTAAAACCATCGTCTGACATAAGGACATTCTCAATGTATAAACCAATGCTTGGTAATTCTAAGCTTCACTTCATATTTTTGGCGACATTTCTTCTCTTTGGCTGTGGAGGAGGAAATGGAAATAATGATAAGCAGAACAATGTTAACGCAATGAAATTAAGTGACCTCCACAACATAAACTCAGGTCTCTCTGCGTGCATAAATGAGCTGGCTGAAGAAAGTGATACTCCATTGGATGAGATAACCAGAGTAAGCTGTGGAAATAACATTGCATTTGATCGGCTTGAGGGCATAGAGTTTCTAACTAACTTAGAAGTTATTTATATTGAGGAGAACGGTTTGTATGGTGACATTGACATTCCGTGTGAAAAAATCCAGAACCTTATTGAGTTAAACTTATCAGCTGGGAAGGGGATAACAGGTATCAACGTGAGCGAGTGTTACAACCTACAAAAGCTTGTTGCTCAAGGCAATGATATCAACAAGGTTGATTTATCAAGCAACGAAAACCTGCAGTATATTGATTTTAGCTACAATGATTTAGGTACACTTGAACTGCCTGCTGGCTCAGAAATGTACGAATTGCACATTAGCAACACAAGTTTTGATATCAGTAATATTGAGAGGAAAGACTTAATCTCTTTCCTGAAAGTAAGTCATAATCATTTAACAAGTATCGACTTAACCAGTTTTACGAACTTAGTATCATTTGATGCTTCTCATAATGATTTGACGGAAATAGATACAACGAATAACCCCCTCCTTCAGGAAGTTGATATTGATTCCAATAATATTGAAGATGTTGTTTTTTCAAACAACCCACAACTGAAAACTATTTCTATCAAATATAACCCTCTGAGCACGGCAGCTATAGACTACTTAGACTCTCTGTCTTCTAGTGGAATAATTGTATCAAGATAGTTAAATGACCTCAGCCCTAGCTCTGATGTGAGACTAAGATAACCCACCTAACCTCTCTTAAAGCTAGGTGAGTTTTACTTTATGCGCCTAGATTACTGGAGGCTTTCGATTTGATCGGCGAGTTTGATTTGCTCCGACGCGCCGTGAACGATTGGGCGCAGCACATTATCACGCAGAGTTTGCTTGCCTATCTTGCGCATCGACTCCTCAAACACATGACGGTTGTCCTTACCGACCCAGTTTTTGACTTCGCTGGTCATTTGTGGGGTGAAGATGGCGCGGCATATCTCATCGAGGTGAGCACTGTTATCACTTGGGTTGGCTAAGTCTGCTAAAAACTTATCGCGATTAAATACGTAGACCGAGGTGTCTTTATGGCCCCAGTTACCCGGAATCGTCAGCGCCGAAGACATATACTCTCGACCAACCATTGGCTTAATCAGCTGTTTGGCCAAGCGATATAAATTTACCGCAGGAGCAACAGGATTAGGGATCTGCCAAGGTTTCTTCGACTTGTTGGCTTCAATCACACTGATGTAATCGCTTGAATCAAGTTTGTTCTCTCTATTGCCAAGGTAACCATTTCGACTGGTCAATCGTTTGACAATACGGCGCTCAAAGTCGTTGGCAAAGCCCTGCTCTTCAGCGAACTTAAATAAAGAATCAATCTGATCAAATCGCTCGTTTTTATTTTGCGGTTCGAGATCAATGCTTTGCTGCTTGGCAATATGCTGCGCTACAAAGGCAGAAAAACCCGTGTAGTTATCTTGCTTATTAAGCGCTTTTTGTGCTTTGCCTATCACATCCAGTGTCGCGCTATCATCCTGGATCTTATCAAAGGCTTCGCGATACAGCTTTCTGTAATGCCCAGAGTGCTCTTGACCATATTTAAGTAGCGGCTTGCCTGCTGCTTGTAAAATCTCGCTGGCGCTTTTGTCTGGATTCTTAACCGCTGTTTGGAAGATGTTTAACCACACTTTTGGCATGGCTTGATCTTGGCTCAGTTCATAGAGCATTTTTATCCTGCGTTGAATGACCTCAAATGGCGTTTTTCCAGGCTCTGACCAGCGACTGATTTCCTTCTCTTTGTCTGACATCTCATCCGACACCTCAAATATCTTGTTGGAGTACTGAGCCGCAATTTGACTTAATCCAACACCGCCAATTGTGGCGCCAACACCAGCATAAAGCACAGGAGCAATGCCTGTTCCAAGTGGTCCACCGAGTATCATGCCAAGCTGTCCAGCCGTAAGCACCGTATTACCAATGGTCTCAGCAATCACCACATTACGCTGATGGCGGTTAAATTGACTAAGAATACCCTTAACTTCGGTGAGATCTTTATCTGAACTGTCTAACACTTTTGAGTCGCGGATTTGTTGCAGCCATTCATTTAACGAGCGTGCTTCTTGAATGCCAAGACCCATTTTAGTTAGGCCAGCGACCACCATTTGCGCCTGTCCAACCACATTGAACGCATCACCGACTTGAGACAGCACACTCGTCAGGCTTTGCACAGACGTTCCTGCTAAGGCTTCTGCTGTTGCTCTAGCTTCAAAGGAAATCATGCCCCAATACATGCCACTTAAACCAGATTCAGTAAATGCTGCTGCCACATAGGCATCGGCAAACTTGGCTACCTTGTCATCTTGGTTGGCTTGGAATTTCGCAATTTGTTGGAGAAGGTCATGGCACTTGGCAGAAGATGGATCAAATACCTCACTTTGATTATCGGCCGTTAACAACTTTTGTACATGCTCGGGAAGGACACTGACATCAAGGTCGGCTTTGGTACTCATCATCTGATTATGACCAGAGACTTCCTCTTTAAGCTGCTTGAGCTTAGCGATATTATCAGTAAGTGTTTTAAGCTCACCGTCAGCTTGCTTACCTGATTGTAAGATAGGTTTGACCGACTCCAGAACATTGGCCTTAAATTTGAGCTGTTCAAGCAGTGCACTTTGAAGGTTTTGAATTTGCTCATCATCGGTTGCATTAATCAATTTCTCTTTGAGCACCAATTCATCACTGAGCGCTTTCATGACTACGCCACCAATATCTTCTCTTAGCGATTTTTGCTCAGCTTTTAGCTCAGAGAAGGCTTCACGTGTCTCGTCATATTCCTCTTTGGCGCCTTTCCAACCTGTAAATACCACACCAGCAAATGCAGGGTAAAGTAAGGTACTTTGCGCAGCTAAAACTAAAGAGCGCGGAAGACCTGAGTTCTCCAAACTTACCGCAAGATCATCACCGCCATCTATGACAAGCACTGGCCCCGACTGGTTTGGCGTAAAAGAAGTGACATTATTGACATCACGGCCTCTTATCATCCTCTCCACTGCTACCATGTGTTTGGCTCTGTGTTTTAAAAAACCACCTTGCAGCGCTTGCTTCATTTTTTCAAGTGATGGGAAACGAAAGCTCTGCTCTAATGCGCCGCCACTCACCTTCCATGGGTGCTTTTTATTAGATGAAGGAGCAATGTCTACTTCCCATCTTTTCTCTATATCTGCTGCCAAGGCTTTATCACTAGAATAATTATCCTGTAAGTAACTTTTCAGTGATTTCAGAGAATCAAATACCCTTGGCTTGCTATATAGCTCACTGGATAGCTCCCAAGAAGAAAATCCGCGCCGCGAGATTTGCACATCAAACTCTTCACCCAAGGATGCTAACTCATCGTTCAGGGAAGCTTGACCATCTAAGCGTATGATCTGGCCATTATCATTGGGCTTACCTCGATTAAACGAGCTACTGTGAAGACGCTCTTGACTGGTATTTTTCACCTTGGCAATAGAAATAATATTACTGGCAGATTTTTTAGGTGCTGACGTTTCAAGTGGTGTTTCTTGGGAGGGTTTTACAGCTGATAACATTGTTTAACCTTTATATTGTTTGTTTTTATTTTATAAGCACTAAGCTTACACCTCCCCAATAAATGGGGATGCACAATATAAATGATAATAAATCCCATTACCATTTGGGTTTAACTATTAATTACAATAAGTTGCATAATATATCGTGATGAATAACCTGATTACTTATAAGTTTAAATTTCCTATCTCTGGCGTATTTCTAATCTAGGTAGAGCTGTTAGTAGGGGATAATTAATTTGGGTGGCATAAGTTAGTTTAGTTTGAGTGAAATGATAAATTTCAGGTAAAAAAAAGCTGGCACGGAGAAGCCAGCTAAAGTCTCATTAACAACCCATTACATACTAATTACCTTGAGGCTCTTTGAGCATAGCTAAAACTTCTTGATACATAACAATGTGTCGCTTATTTTTGCCTTTATATCAGACTTTTGTGTATTACTTCCCGCCACAGCGTAAATACTAAAAGACAAGTAACAGCTTTATGTGACTGATATCGACAATGAGGTTTAAGGAGAAAATTCAGAGATAAAACGCACAAATAAAAAAGCTGGTAGCCATCAAGACCACCAGCAAAGTTGTACATAGTTAAAAAGACAAACATGAATGCATATAGTGCATATATCCCGATTAAGGATGGGAAGAAAATACGACAAAATAGATAAGCATTCAAGTTCATATTCATTGAATCTACCCATTGTGTATATCGTTTGTTCATTACTTTATCTTCCGCACAAAGAAACTTAATATAAATGATTGATTTATAATATTTATTATTTTATTTTTTAATAAGGTTTCATCAGAAAACCAACTTCTATTCAAATCCAGAATAAGCACACTTTTTAAATGTTTTTCAATCCAACTAAGATGAGTATTGAACAATAAGCAGCCATACACCAAAAGTCGTGGGAAGAAGTAACTAGGTGAGATTTCATCGCCTGTCGAGTTGGTTAAGCAGACTTGCAAGCCTTGGCATAAAGTGGTCCTTCTTGTGTTAACCGCTGTAAGCAGAGGGATAAAATGTACTATGGTAGGTAAAAAAATGCTGACCCAAAAGTGTGAGTTGGAGTCAGCATAGTTCCATGAAGCAAATAAGAGTGTTCAAAAATTACCCATAGGAGCCCCCATCCTAAATGACACAATACAAAACTCAATGCATATTTTGTTCTAATTCTATCTATCGATAGGATTTGCTTCTTACCGCATCCTTTAAGGTAAACTTTGGAAATTTTACCAAAAAAAGTGTGATTGAAATCATAATGGAAGGATTGGCGGCCGAGAATGTATCGGTGAATAAAAGTAGCCCAACCAAGGTTTTTTAGCCCATAGCATGACATATAACTTAATTGAGTCCACAAAGTTAGGACTCCCTTCCGCTTCTAGCGGTATCGTTTTGCTTGCGAATAAGGTAACGTATAGTGATAGCAGCAGTCATAACAATCAAAAACTTGATCAATTCACTGACTGCTCTATCAGAAATACTGTTTGATAAACGATATTCATCTAGAAATGGTATATTATTACTATGTCCAATGGTGATTGGTGAAAAATTTGGACCACAAGTTAATAGAACAAATTGAAGAAATGTGTGCAGTGCGAGGAGTGAGACTGACTCCTCAGCGAAAAAGGGTTTTCGAGTTAATCTGTGCTAGCCCAAAAGCGTCAAGTGCATATGAGTTACTGGAACAGCTAAAGACGAGTGAACCGCAAGCGAAACCACCCACAGTATATCGCGCACTCGACTTTCTCCTAGAGCAAGGATTCATCCACCGTGTTGAGTCGACCAATAGCTTTATCCAGTGCAATTCATGTAACGCACACAAGCATTACTCACATTTGTTAATATGCGATAAATGCAGCAATGTTATTGAACTTCAAGAGGATAGTTTGATAACTTTACTGACAAATAATGCTAAAAAACATGGATTTAAGATCACAAATCATGTGATAGAGTCCCATGGAATTTGTCAGTCATGTACAACCGGACAGACGGAATAATATTACACCATGATAATGCGCGCCGAATTTATAAACCCGTTTTTAGCCTCCTTGATGAATGTGCTTAAAACGATGGCTTCTCTAGAATTGAAGCCACAGAAGCCTCGAGTCAAAAAAGACGAGATTGCTCGCGGTGATGTATCCGGCTTAATTGGTATGGTTGGTCAACCAACTCGTGGGTCAATGTCGATAACCTTTGATGAAACGCTTGCACTAGAAATTATGCAAAACATGCTAGGTGAGCGCCCCAACGGCCTGAATGATGAAGTAACTGATATGGTGGGCGAGATCACCAATATGGTAGCAGGAGGCGCTAAACGAATCCTCTCTGAAAGCGGCTTTGATTTCGATATGGCAACGCCGATAGTCGTTTCTGGCAAAGGACACACGATCCGCCATAAATGCGAGGGCGCCATCATCATCATGCCCTTCACCTCAGAATGGGGCAACGCCTTTATCGAAATTTGTTTCGAGTAACTTACTCTGACAAAAAAGCTTCCACAAGATGGAAGCTTTTTTGCTTTAAGCAATAATATGGCGACTTCTCAGTGTTTGTAAGCACTCTTCCATCAAACGATCAATCGGCTTTGCTCCTGCCTGTAAATCTAAATCTGGCGCAAGAGGTGGCTGATAATCAGAGTCAATACCGGTGAAGTTGGCAATCTGGCCTGCACACGCTTTTTTATACAGCCCCTTTGGATCTCGCTGCTCACACACTTGCAAAGAAGTATTAACATACACTTCTATAAACTCCCCTTCTGGGAGCAAGTCTTTAACCAGTTGGCGCTCTTCCCGATAGGGCGAAATAAAAGCTGAGAGAACGATTAAGCCAGCATCAGCCATCAGTTTGGCTAATTCACCAATACGGCGAATGTTTTCACGTCTATCTTGCTCCGAAAACCCAAGATCGCTACACAAACCGTGTCGAACGTTATCACCGTCTAAAAGGTAGGTATGATAGCCAAGTTCAGCCAAGGCATTTTCTAGAGCACCAGCAATGGTTGACTTACCTGCCCCAGATAAGCCTGTAAACCAAACTACAACTGGCTTTTGCCGTTTTATTTGAGATCGAAAAGCTTTATCAATATTGTGCTGATGCCAAGTAATGTGACTGTCTTGGACTTGTACCTGAGATGTCATAAGCGCATCCTTTAAAATGGAAAAAATCTTGGAATAAGAGCCAGCACCAGCAACGAATACACCAAAGAGACAGGAAGCCCAACTCTCATGTAATCCGCCAATGTATACTGGCCTAAGCTGTATACGAGTAGATTAGTCTGATAACCGTAGGGAGAAACAAAACTTGCACTGGCGCCAAACAACACCGCCATAATAAATGGCATGGGATCGACGCCGTAACCTAAAGCCATGCTATAGCCCAATGGAAAGGCAAGTGCTGCCGCCGCATTGTTGGTAACAAGCTCTGTTAATATCAGAGTAAAAAAATAGGTGGCAACCATAGCGCCAAAAGCCCCCCAGCCATTAAATGTTTCAATAAACACATTGCCTAATGAGGCTGAAAGGCCAGAAGAGAGCATCAACTGTGCAATGGAAAGGGCCGATCCCACAATAACCACAATATCGACAGGAAACCGTCGTCTAAGCTCTCCTAGCTGAACCACGCCACTAAACAGTGAGGCGAGTAAAAATAAAGACAAGCCTTTAATAAGCGGGAACTCACCGAGTAAAGCAGCCACAATGACACTAATAAACCCTAGCAAGACTATGCGAGACTTCCGACTATCAAGACGAGCGCTAGAGTCGAGAGCGTTAACCAATACAAATTCTTTACTCTGGGTTTGCCTTTCCTGTTCGAACCGTTTACCCGGCACAAGAACTAGAGTGTCACCCGCATTAAGCTCGATATTCCCAAGGCCACCACGAAGCCGTTCGTGACCACGTCGAATCGCCACTACAACCGCGTCAAATCGCTCTCTAAACTCGCTTGATTTTAATGTTTTGCTGCATAAACTGGCCGAAGAGCTGACCACCACTTCTACTAAGCTTTGACCATTTAGATGATGCTGGCCAAACAATCTTAAACCTTGGATCTCCTGTAAGGTGGTAACACTTTCGATATCACCGCAAAACAATAACCTGTCGTTTGCCTGCAACACAAAGTCTGGCTCAACAGATGGCATAACTTCACCATCTCTTATCACTTCTGCGAGAAACAATTTACGCAAATCACGCAGCTTGTTATCGCTAATACTATTCCCCACCAAATGCGAATTAGGCTCGACAATGGCCTCAAGAAAATAAGGTAACTCTTCTTCTTGCAGCTGGTCATTGGATGGCAAAAAATAGCTAAGCGGGATCAGAATCAAAAGCCCTGCAACCAATACCACCAGCCCAATGGCGGTCGGGGTGAAAAAGCCAAGGCTAGGAAGTCCTGCATCTTCAACAAAGCTGTTAATAATAAGGTTGGTTGAGGTACCGATCAAAGTCAGAGTACCACCAAGAATCGCAGCATAAGATAAAGGGATCAGCAACTTGGAAGGCGCATGGGTTTGGTTACGTTTTATCGCGCCAATTAAGGCCACCACCACAGCGGTATTATTGGTAAAGGAAGAAAGTAACGCGGTTGATAGTCCTAACTTAGCGATCACGGTCGCCAATTTCCCAGAGGACAAAGAGCGACTAACCCAACTCACCAAACGCGTCTTTTCCAATGCACTTGATGCAAGGATCAGCAAAACTAAAGTCAGCAAAGAAGAGTTAGTAAAATTTGTTGCGACATCACCTAGCTCTATCCTGCCAGCGAGAAAGGCGACAAATGCTGCCCCAGCAAAAATAAAGCTTGGCTTAACGCGTGTGGCAATAAGGCTAATAACAATACCTAATAATACCGCTAGCACAAATCCTTGTTGCCACATGGTGCACACCCTCAATTAGTTAAATTTTGGCGTCCCACTCGGGAAAATGTTTGAGGATCAGGGCTTTTAGCTCATTTTCAAATGCCCCCATTCGCTCGCTTGGTGACGGTGTCCGCTCATTTAATGCTTGACGAACTAGTCCAGCACCCACGGTCACGTTAGTTAAGCGATCGATAATGATAAAACCGCCGCTATCTTGAACCTGGTCATAACTGTCGAGGGCTATAGATTCATTCAAGGTCCAATCACAAAGACCAATACCGTTTAAGGGCAGCTCCTTAGCATCATGCGTGGATAAATTGTTAATATCGTATTGATGCTGAATAGATACCACACGTCCTATGGTCTTCTTGCCGGCGATTTTGATGTCATACTCTCGTCCAGCGACCAAAGGCTGCTCAGTCATCCACACAACATCCGCTGATAAATGCGAGCTAAGGGCAACATCATCTCCCTCATGGACAATCAAATCACCACGACTAATGTCTATCTCATCTTCCAATGTCAGGGTGACGGCTAATCCAGCCTGAGCCTGAGACAAGTTCCCATCGAAGGTCACAATACTGGCTACGCGAGATGTTTTTCCTGATGGTAACGCCTTGATGACATCACCAACTTTAATCGAGCCAGAGGCGATGGTGCCAGAGAAGCCTCGAAAATCGAGATTAGGCCGATTCACATATTGAACAGGGAAACGAAACTCACCGTTTTCTTTGGCTTTAGTGACATCAATGCTCTGTAAAAGGTCTAATAAAGCTGGGCCATCAAACCATTTAAGGCGCTCACTAGCCTCAACCACATTGTCTCCTTCAAGCGCCGAAAGTGGAACAATATGGATATCGGTTTGACCTTGCAGCTTATTAGCAAAAGCCAGGTAATCGTCACGGATTTCTTCAAAACGCTGCTGTGAGTAATCAACCAAGTCCATTTTATTGACTGCGACAATAAAATGTTTCAAGCCAAGTAGATTCGCGATAAAGGAGTGACGACGAGTTTGATCCAATACACCTTTGCGCGCATCAATCAATATCACCGCCAGATCGCAAGTAGAGGCGCCGGTGGCCATATTTCGCGTGTACTGCTCGTGTCCAGGTGTATCGGCGATGATAAATTTACGCTTTTGGGTAGAGAAATAGCGATAAGCAACATCAATGGTGATACCTTGCTCGCGTTCAGCCTGCAGCCCATCAACCAACAAAGCTAAGTCAGGACGCTCACCCGTAGTACCAACCCTTTGGCTATCGGCGTGAACAGCAGCTAACTGATCTTCATAGATTTGCTTGGAATCATGAAGCAATCGTCCAATCAGAGTACTTTTACCATCATCAACCGAGCCACAGGTTAGAAATCGAAGTAATGATTTGTATTGATGCTGAGTTAGGTAGCCTTCTATACCCAACTCTGCTAATTGAGTTTCCACTGCCGTGTTCATAATGCTTCCTCGATCCTGTTAGAAATAGCCTTGGCGCTTTTTAAGTTCCATCGATCCTGATTGATCGTGGTCGATCGCACGACCTTGCCTCTCACTAGAGGTGGCAACTAACATCTCTTCTATGATGCCAGTCAAGGTGTTTGCTTGAGATTCAATCGCCCCTGTAAGCGGATAACAGCCTAAGGTGCGAAAGCGAACCTTTTTCTCTTCAACGGTTTCACCAGAGCCAAGCTTCATTCGTTCATCATCGACCATGATCAACATGCCATCACGCTCAACAACAGGCCGTTTTTCCGCAAAGTACAAAGGAACGATGTCGATATTTTCTAAATAGATGTATTGCCAGATATCTAATTCAGTCCAATTGGAAAGTGGAAAAACACGTATACTTTCCCCTTTATTTATTTGGCCGTTATAGGTATGCCACAGCTCTGGGCGCTGGTTTTTAGGGTCCCAAGTATGGTTCTTATCACGGAAGGAATAGACCCGTTCTTTTGCTCGTGATTTCTCCTCATCTCGCCTTGCCCCACCAAAGGCTGCATCAAAGCCATATTGATTTAGTGCCTGCTTGAGACCTTGAGTTTTCATGATATCTGTGTGTTTAGAGGAGCCATGCTCAAAAGGGTTGATCCCCATAGCCAAACCTTCTGGGTTCTTATGAACCAAAAGCTCAAAGCCATATTTCTCTGCTGTTTTGTCGCGAAATTCAATCATTTCCTTAAACTTCCAGTCAGTGTCGACATGCAGCAGTGGAAAAGGAATTTTGCCCGGATAAAACGCCTTGCGAGCTAGATGTAGCATCACGGATGAGTCTTTACCAATCGAGTACATCATCACCGGATTATCAAACTCAGCCGCCACTTCTCTTATGATGTGGATACTCTCGGCTTCGAGCTGCTGTAGATGGGTTAAACCTTGTTGATCCATGTTAGTGCTTCCTATGCGCTCACAATGCGCAGCTTATTGAGGTTAATAGACGTTAGGCGAATTGCTGCTGGGGTAAGGTACTCTGTGGCTCTCCAAACCAAGCAAGTTTGCTTGATAATGCGACCACTTCTCCAACCACGATCAAAGACGGTGACTTAGCATCCTGAGCCAGTGCCGCTAACTCGGACAATTGACCAGTGAATACTTTCTGACAAACTTGGGTACCACGTTCAATAATGGCTGCCGGAGTGTCAGATGCGCGTCCATGTAGTATTAGCTGCTCTTGGATATAATCTGATTTGAGCAACCCCATATAGATGACCAAGGTTTGATTACCTCTTGCCAAGGTAGACCAATCCATACCATCCCTATCTGCTTTAAGATGACCGGTAATAAACATCGCGCTTTGTGCATAATCACGATGGGTAAGCGGAATTCCCGCATACGCTGTGGCGCCAGAGGCGGCGGTAATTCCGGGCACGACTTGAAACTGAATCCCCGCGTCAGCCAATACTTCTAACTCTTCCCCTCCACGACCAAAAACAAAAGGATCGCCCCCTTTTATGCGCGCAACGCGGTGGCCTTGCAGAGCAAAATCGACCAACAACTGATTTGTCTTTTCCTGAGGAACACTGTGATAACCTGCGCGCTTTCCAACACACACCAAGATGGTATCGCTTGGGATCAAAGCAAGAATGTCATCGGAAACCAAATAGTCATACAAAACCACATCAGCCTGCTGTATAAAACGTAGCGCTTTAAGTGTCAGAAGTTCAGAGTCTCCGGGGCCTGCACCGATCAGGGCAACTTCTCCAGCATGCAAAATACTTTGCCCAGCGCTATTTAGAGCTGAAACGGATGGATTCAACTTTCTTATGTTGTTTTTGGGAAATGGAGAAATCGTATCCTTGTTCGTCATCATGCTGTTCCTTGCCTGTCTTTGAACGCATTATGGCGCCACATACATATTACTTGAAATTCTAAAATTTTATTTTTTATACCTTTTAGTGATATGCAATGACTGGCTTTATCCTAGCCACAGAATCCAGATGCGATCTCGCAGACAGAACCGAGTAAAAACCCTGACTCCAAATCACATTTCGTTAGTGAGTGAAATATTCATTGCACAAGCTTTTGCTAAATTATGCTTGGTTTAAAAACAACGCTACTGGAGCTAATACCATGAAAGTCGCAGTCACCCCCCTTGCGGTAGCCGTCTTGAGCGGCATGCTGACGATTGCAGGACCGGCTATGGCCGAAACTATCAAGTTACGTATTGTCGAGACCACCGACATTCACACCAACTTGATGGACTACGATTACTACAAAGACAAACCGAGCCAAAAAATTGGTCTGACTCGCGCTGCGACTATAGTGAAACAAGCTCAGGCTGAAGTTGAAAACAGTGTTCTGGTTGATAATGGCGACTTAATTCAAGGCAGTCCTATGGGTGACTATATGGCTGCGAAAGGAATAAAACCGAGTGAAGTTCACCCTGTTTATAAAGCAATGAACCTGCTTAGCTATGATGTGGGTAATATAGGTAACCATGAGTTTAACTATGGCCTAGCGTTTCTAAAAGAAACCATCAATGACGCCAACTTTCCCTATATCAATGCCAACGTATTCGATAAAGAAACAGGCCAACATTACTTCAAGCCCTACATCATAAAGCCACACACATTTAAAGACGTGAATGGTAAAGAACATCAAATCAAGGTTGGTTATATTGGCTTTGTTCCCCCACAAATCATGGTTTGGGATAAGAAAAATTTAGAAGGGAAAGTGTTTGCTAAAGACATTAAACAAACAGCCCAAGCTCTCATTCCAGAAATGAAGAAACAAGGTGCGGATGTCATTGTCGCTATCCCCCACTCTGGTGTTTCCTCAGATCCATACAAACTTGGCTCAGAGAACTCAACCTACTATCTAGCAGAAGTCGAAGGGATTGATGCTATCGCTTTTGGACATTCTCACGCAGTATTCCCGGGTAAAGGCTTTGATAATATTCCTGGTGTGGACAACATAAAAGGCACAATTAATGGTGTGGCCTCTGTGATGCCTGGCCGTTGGGGCAGCCATGTAGGAGTCATCGACCTTGAGCTCAAACAAGATAAAGGCGAGTGGAAAGTTGTCAAAGGAGAAGCCCAAGCTCGACCAATTTTCGACCAGAACAATAACAAGTCACTTGCACAAGCAGACCCTGATATGGTCAAAGCACTGACATTCGATCACAAAGGCACGCGCGACTTTGTTAATCAGCCAATTGGTAAAGCAAGTGGTGTGATGTACAGCTATTTAGCCTTAGTTCAAGATGATCCAACCATACAAATTGTCAACTTGGCTCAAAAGGATTATGTCGAGCGCTTTATTCAAGGAGACCCTGACTTAGCCGATATCCCAGTCCTTTCTGCCGCCGCTCCATTTAAAGTCGGTGGACGTAAAAATGATCCAGCTAACTTCACCGAGGTTGAATCTGGACAACTGACTTTCCGCAACGCTGCCGACCTTTACCTCTATCCAAATACCTTGGTGGCAATGAAAGTTAAGGGCCAGCAAGTAAAAGACTGGCTTGAATGTAGTGCGGGGCAATTTAATCAAATTAATCCAAGCAGTACCCAGCCTCAGCAATTGATTAACTGGGATGAGTTCCGTACCTATAACTTTGATGTGATTGATGGTGTCGAGTATCAAATTGACGTGACTCAACCTGCTAAATACGACGGAGAGTGTAAACTCATCAACCCTGATGCTCAGCGTATTACAAGTCTTACCTTCCAAGGTAAGCCTCTGGACATGAAGCAAGATTTCCTAATCGCAACCAATAACTACCGTGCATACAGCAATAAATTCCCGGGTACAGGCAGCGAGTTTATCGCCTTTGACTCACCGGATGAAAACCGTTCCATTATTGCCAACTACATTACTCGCGTGAGTAAAGAGCAAGGTGAATTTAAACCAAATGCGGACAATAACTGGCGATTTGCGGCTATTAACTCCGATAAAGCGCTCGATATCCGCTTTGAAACTTCACCCAGTGACAAAGCGGCAAACTTTATCAAAAATAATGGCCAATATCCGATGAAAAAAGTAGCCACCGACGATCTTGGTTTTGCTGTTTACCAAATAGAGATGCCAAACTAAATGCCATCTTTCAAACGCCGCGACTTTAATCGCGGCGTTTTTAATCCCCAAGATTCACAATAAATCTTTCTTATTGGGGTAAAATTCTAGAAAATTCATCTAGTCAGTCAGCAATATGGATCCAATCACACATTTTAAACAACAACTTTCCAGTGCAGGGTTTGACCAGCACAGCATAAACCAGCTCGTCGACTGCGCTCGGCTGGTAGAGCTACCCACACGGCACATATTGCTCAATCAAGGACAAGTAGCTGAAGATATTTTTTTCTTGATTGAAGGCGTTTGTCACTCCGCCTATTTAACCGATAAAGGAAAAGAGTTCAGCAAAGAGTTCTACTGGGAAGACGATTGGATCATTGGTTTTGAAGGCTTAGTCAAGCAACAAGCCTCACCTTACTTACTGGAATCTCTTACTGCATGTGTTTTGTTTTCTCTGCCTATTGCCACCCTTCGCAACTGGCGGGATGACAAACATCCGATTTATGTAAAGCTGTTGGAAACTCAGCTTATGTACAAGGAGAGTAAAGAACGCTTTATGCTGCTCTATACACCTGAAGAGCGTTATGAGTTATTTTGCCAGCACTATCCTCATCTATGCCAAAGGCTGACTGACTACCATATTGCGGCCTATCTTGGTATTACCCCAATTAGCTTAAGTCGTATCAAGAAACGCCAGAAAAATTAACAATGGTTAATGCGATAGATAACCGATTCCTTTAAGCTCCGTATCTAAACACATATTCAATAGGCAGATTATGATCACATGGCAACTTCTCACTTTCGAACAATTAACCACTCACCAGTTGTATCAAATGCTGAAATTAAGAGTAGATGTGTTCGTTGTTGAGCAAGTTTGCCCTTACCCTGAATTAGATGGCAAAGACAGTATTTATGGTGTTTATCACCTACTGGGTTATAAAAATGATGAGCTGATTGCCTATTCACGGTTACTGCCTAAGAATATTAGCTACCCTAATGTGAGCATAGGCAGAGTAGCGACTGCACACTCTCACCGAGGGGGGGGATTGGGGCATAAACTATTAGAACGAGCACTGATAGAATGTGAAAAACTTTGGCCGACAGAAGATATTGAAATAGGCGCTCAGGCACATTTAGAAAGCTTTTATCGCCGACACGGATTTATACCCACCTCTTCACAATACCTCGAGGATGGTATTGCTCATATTGACATGAAATTCAGCCGCTAACCGTGAGCAAGCTTTCTTTACAGACCCTAGCCTTATGGCTATTAATCGCAGGTAACCTAAGTGCGTCGCTGTCAGATGTAATGGTGAAATTACTTGATGGCAGCGTACATCCAAACCAATATATTTTCATCCGGCAGCTAATATCTGTGATTGTAATATATCCATTTTGGAGCAAGGAGTGCGTGGAATCCAGACAACTTAACGCACCATGGTTAAACTTGTTTCGTGCCCATTTAGTCATTATTGGCAGTGGCTGTATGGTGGTTGCCATCACACACCTGACATTAGCCAGTGCTAATGCAGTATTTTACGCCGCCCCATTACTTATGTTGCCAATATCAGTCTTGATGTTGAAAGAAACGCCGCCTCGAAGCAAGATATTAGCGACAATTATCGGCTTTATAGGGGTTCTGATCGTCCTCAGACCTTCTCAGTTCCACTGGGCAGCTATCTTTGCCCTCACCACTGCGACAACACTGGCGTTATTTAATGTTTCTGCCCGTAAACTGCCGCAAAAACAAACCATGATAAGCACGCTATTTTGGACCTCTGTACTCTCAGTGCCTGTATCCGCTGTACTAGCCTTGGCCTATTGGCAGCCAATCAACTTTGTTCAGCTCAGCCTTATTGCTGCTAGTGCTGTTTTTGTCTTGCTATACAACGGCCTCGCGGTTTTAGCCTATCGAAAAGCGCCTGCGGGCGAGATTGGCGTCGCAGAATATTCTGGCTTAGTGTTTGTCACTTTATTCGGAGTATGGTGGTTTAATGAAGTCCCTGACTGGTTGACTGCGATAGGGATCCTCTGCATCATAACCCCTTTAGTGCCAATAAAGCGCGGCTTCCGGCATGGTTCAAGACAGCAATGATCGATATACAAGCAAAACTATCTTATTTACTGCGGCCAAACGCACCATCTGATAAGCGAAAGAACATGACAGATTTTGAGCTTTTCTCAAGTTGAAGAATATCGAGTTTACCATCTTCAGCGAGTTTAAAGCGCACTAACTGTCCTGCCTTTATCCGGCTTAAAGGTCTATCACTTCCTTCAACTCGAACGAGAGCGTTGAGATCAGACATGGCCAAATCATTATTGCGAAACACTTGAGCAAGAGTATCACCCTTTTCTACGGTATATTCTTGCCATGCCTCAGACTTTAAACTTTGCTGCTCGCCAGAACGCTGCTGGCTCAGTCCAGTAGTATTAATGTTAACCGAAAAACGCTGCTTTGACTCAGAGTGAGCACTATTTTGCTCTGAACCTGGGGTGGCCTGTGGCACAGGGAGCACAAGTAACAGGAGAAAAAGCGGAACGAGTATGATTAATACTCGTCGATGAAGTTTTGGCAGTATCCACCAAAGATCTTTGACATAGCGAACCATAGCCTTCCAATCAATCTGCGCGATCTTTTGTTGAATTAGCTCTACATAATCGACCTGTTTAGGCTTTTTCTTTCTACGGTTCATTAATCGGGCTCTCCCTAAGGTCCACGACTCTAAGTATAAAAACGAAGCGCACTCTAGTATAGGGATTTTGAATCTGTTAGGTAATGTAGAGGTCAAAATTGCTATTTGAGGCAAAAAAATCAGACTCAACTCCCACATTAGGAGCATTATTGTTATCGAACTCTAGCGCCATTTCATCGAACCTTCATAACTGGTATCCTGTGCGCCGTAAATACACTAAACATAGAGAGACATCATGTCTGAAGTTAAATTTGAAACAGTAGAGCAAAAAGCCAGCTACGGTATTGGTCTGCAAATGGGCCAGCAGCTAGCTGGCTCTGGTCTGGAAGGTCTTAGCGTTGATGCTATCGCAGCGGGCATAGCTACCGCACTCGTTGGTGATATGCCAGCAATTGAAATTGACGACATTAACTCTGCGCTTCAAGACATGCATCAGCGCGCTGAGGCTGCTCGACAAGAAGCTGCTAAAGCTGCTGCTGCAGACGGTGAAGCTTTCCTAAAAGACAATGCTCTTCGCTCAGAAATCACTGTGCTTGAGTCAGGTCTACAATACGAAATCCTAACTGAAGGTACTGGTGAAATCCCTACTTCAGACAAGCAAGTTCGTGTTCACTACCACGGTGAATTAACTGACGGTACTGTATTTGACAGCTCTGTTTCTCGCGGTCAACCAGCTGAGTTCCCAGTAACTGGCGTAATTAAAGGCTGGGTTGAAGCACTTCAACTAATGCCTGTTGGCTCAAAGTGGAAACTCTACATCCCTCAAGATCTTGCTTATGGCGAGCGTGGTGCTGGTGCATCTATCCCTCCATTTGCAGCACTAGTATTTGAAGTTGAGCTACTGGATATTCTGTAATAGCCATATGACTCAATAAAGAAGGCGGCTTTATAGCCGCCTTCTTTATACCTAAATTATTCCAGATACAAAAAAGCCGAGCATTTGCTCGGCTCTTTCGTTACTACGAACTGATTACTCAGCAGCTTCTTCAGCAGCTGGGCGATCTACAAGCTCAATGTAAGCCATTGGAGCTTTGTCACCAGCACGGAAACCAGCTTTTAGGATACGAGTGTAACCGCCCTGACGAGCAGCAAAACGTGGACCTAGTTCGTTAAATAGTTTTGCAACTACTTCGTTGTCACGAGTACGTGCAAATGCTAGACGACGGTTAGCAACGCTGTCAGTCTTAGCTAGTGTAATCAAAGGCTCAACGACGCGACGTAGCTCTTTTGCTTTTGGCAAAGTAGTCTTGATAACTTCATGACGTACTAGAGAGCTAGCCATGTTGCTGAACATCGCTTTGCGATGTGAGCTGTTGCGGTTGAGTTGACGACCACTCTTACGATGGCGCATGACCTAATCCTTCTAACTAGTATCGATTAATCTTCAGCGATAGACGCTGGTGGCCAGTTTTCTAGGCGCATACCTAGAGACAGACCACGTGATGCAAGTACGTCTTTGATCTCTGTAAGAGATTTTTTACCAAGGTTAGGCGTTTTAAGTAGCTCAACCTCAGTGCGCTGTACAAGATCACCGATGTAGTGAATCGCTTCTGCTTTCAGACAGTTAGCAGAGCGAACTGTTAGTTCAAGATCGTCTACAGGACGCAGTAGGATCGGATCAAATTCTGGCTTCTCTTCTTTCTCCTCAGGAACTCGTACATCACGTAGATCTACGAAGGCATCCAATTGCTCAGCTAGAATAGTAGCTGCGCGACGGATCGCTTCCTCAGGGTCCAAAGTACCGTTCGTTTCCATATCGATGACAAGCTTGTCTAAGTCTGTACGCTGCTCTACACGAGCTGCTTCTACAGAATAAGCAATTTTGTCTACTGGGCTGTACGTAGCGTCAACCAGTAGGCGACCAATTGGACGCTCATCTTCTTCAGTATGGATACGAGCTGAAGCTGGAACGTAACCACGACCACGTTCTACCTTGATACGCATTGCGATCTCGGCATTAGCATCTGTCAAATGACAGATAACGTGTTCTGGGTTAGTGATCTCTACATCACCATCATGGGTGATGTCACCTGCAACCACAGGGCCCGAGCCTGATTTGTTCAGCGTAATAAACACTTCATCTTTGCCTTCGGCAACGCGCACAGCCAAACCTTTTAGGTTTAGAAGAATTTCAAGAATATCTTCCTGAACACCTTCTTTAGTGCTGTATTCGTGTAGAACGCCTTCAATCTCTACTTCTGTCACAGCACAACCTGGCATAGAAGATAGAAGAATACGGCGAAGTGCATTACCTAGAGTGTGACCAAAGCCACGCTCCAATGGCTCAAGAGTTACTTTTGCGTGTGTCGTGCTAACTTGTTCGATGTCAACAAGACGTGGCTTAAGAAATTCTGTTACAGAACCCTGCATTGTGTCCTCTCTTTAGTTTAAACCTTACTTAGAGTAAAGCTCGACGATCAGTTGTTCGTTGATGTCAGCAGATAGATCTGAACGTTCAGGCAGACGCTTAAACGTACCTTCCATCTTACCACCATCTACTTCAATCCAAGTTGGTTTTTCGCGTTGTTCAGCAACTTCTAGAGCTGCTTTGATGCGAGACTGCTGTTTTGCTTTCTCACGGATAGTAACAACGTCATTAGCCGCAACTTTGAAAGAAGGAACGTTTACAACTTTACCGTTAACTAGGATAGCTTTGTGGCTAACTAGCTGACGTGCTTCTGCGCGAGTTGCGCCAAAGCCCATGCGGTAAACTACGTTATCAAGACGACCTTCAAGAAGCTGAAGTAGGTTTTCACCAGTGTTGCCTTTAAGGCGCGCTGCTTCTTTGTAGTAGTTACGGAATTGTTTTTCTAGAACGCCGTACATACGACGTACTTTTTGCTTCTCACGAAGCTGAACGCCATACTCAGATAGACGACCGCGACGAGCGCCGTGTACACCTGGTGCGTTATCAATTTTACACTTGGTATCGATCGCGCGAACACCAGACTTAAGGAATAAGTCAGTGCCTTCACGACGGCTAAGCTTCAGCTTAGGACCCAAATATCTTGCCATGATCTTTCTCCAGTAATCTAAAAAACGTTATACACGACGTTTCTTAGGTGGACGACAACCGTTATGAGGGATTGGTGTAGCATCAACGATGTTTGTGATGCGGAAACCAGCAGCGTTCAGTGCGCGAACAGTAGATTCACGACCTGGACCTGGACCCTTAACCATAACTTCCAAGTTCTTTAGTCCGTATTCTTTCGCCATTTCAGCACAACGCTCAGCAGCTACCTGTGCCGCGAACGGAGTAGATTTACGAGAACCACGGAAACCTGAACCACCTGCAGTAGCCCATGCTAAAGCATTACCTTGACGGTCAGTAATAGTTACGATTGTGTTGTTGAAAGACGCATGGATGTGCGCAACGCCATCTGCAACTTGCTTGCGTACGCGCTTACGAGCGCGAGTTGGTTGTTTAGCCATTGTACTCTACCTTCCCGATTATTTCTTGATCGGCTTACGCGGACCCTTACGGGTGCGAGCGTTGGTTTTAGTACGCTGTCCACGTAGTGGTAGACTGCGACGATGACGAAGACCACGGTAACAGCCAAGGTCCATTAGACGCTTGATGTTCATGGATACTTCACGACGTAGATCACCTTCTACAGTGTACTTAGCTACACCATCACGCAGTTGATCGATCTGCTCTTCAGTTAGTTCACTGATCTTAACATGCTCAGCAATGCCCACCCCAGCTAGAATAGCTTGAGAACGAGTCTTACCGATGCCGTAGATCGCTGTTAGTGCGATTACAGCATGCTTTTGATCAGGAATGTTAATGCCTGCTATACGGGCCATTATTCACTCCTAAGTGTTTCTATAAAAGAATTAGCCGCAGCAAAGCCCGTTATGGATACGCTGCGGAATACTACTTCTTTTGCACGCAAAAGGTAGGCCGAGCAATATACTCAACGCTACCTTATATTTCAAGTAAAAATTTCTGCTTATTAGCCTTGGCGCTGTTTGTGCTTTGGCTCACTGCAAATCACGCGAACGACACCGTTACGCTTGATAACTTTACAGTTACGGCAGATTTTTTTAACGGAAGCACGAACTTTCATTGCTAAACTCCGCAATTAAAACCCGATTTATCGGCCGTAGCCTTTCAGGTTTGCCTTTTTCAACACAGAATCATACTGTTGAGACATCAGATGAGTCTGTACCTGTGCCATAAAGTCCATAATAACCACTACTACAATCAGTAGTGATGTTCCGCCGAAGTAGAAACGTACGTTCCACGCGACCATCATGAACTCTGGAATCAGACAGATAAAGGTAATGTATAACGCACCCGCTAGGGTTAAACGCGTCATCACTTTATCTATATATTTAGCTGTCTGCTCACCTGGGCGGATGCCGGGTACGAATGCACCAGACTTCTTCAGGTTATCTGCTGTTTCTCTAGGGTTGAATACCAACGCTGTGTAGAAGAAACAGAAGAAAATAATCGCTGCTGCATATAGCATTACATATAAAGGCTGACCTGGGCTAAGAGCCAAAGACACGTCAGTTAACCAACCAAGCGTGCTGCTCTCACCATTTTGACCAAACCACTGCGCCAGTGTTCCTGGAAACAGTATAATACTAGATGCAAAGATTGCTGGAATAACACCTGCCATATTAATTTTAAGTGGCAAGTGTGTGCTTTGTGCAGCAAAGACCTTACGACCTTGTTGACGTTTCGCATAGTTAACGACGATTCGACGTTGACCACGCTCCATGAAAACAACGAAGTAGATCACTGCAAAAGAAAGTACAACAATCAACAGCAGAAGAAGTACATGCAATTCACCTTGACGCGCTTGCTCGATTGTTTGACCGATTGCAGAAGGCAATCCAGCAACAATACCTGCAAAAATAAGTAACGATATACCGTTACCAATTCCACGCTCTGTAATTTGTTCACCTAACCACATCAGGAACATGGTACCAGTTACTAAACTTACGGTAGCAATTAGCGTAAACATGGTTTGGTTGATAACAACCAGATTATCGACCATGTTTGGTAAGCCTGTTGCAATACCAATAGCTTGGAATGTTGCAAGTACAAGCGTGCCGTAGCGCGTATATTGGCTTATCTTACGACGGCCTGCTTCACCCTCTTTCTTGAGTTCAGCTAACGCAGGGTGAACTACGGTTAGCAGTTGGACAACAATCGATGCCGAAATATACGGCATGATGCCCAACGCTAATATAGATGCACGCTCAAGAGCACCACCGGAGAACATGTTAAACATTTCAACGATGGTACCTTTTTGCTGTTCGAACAAATCGGCAAGTACAGCAGCGTCAATACCAGGAATCGGCACAAAAGAGCCGGCTCGGAATACTAAAAGTGCACCAATTACGAATAACAAGCGCGACTTTAGTTCACTTAAGCCGCTCTGAGCACTACGAAAATCTTGTCCTGGTTTCTTAGCCATCTGTACCTCGTTCCTCGAGATTATTCCTCGATTTTACCGCCAGCAGCTTCGATAGCAGCTTTAGCGCCTTTAGTCACACGTAGACCTTTAACAGTCACTGCTTTGTTAATTTCACCAGAAAGAACAACTTTAACAAATTCGATGTTCTTAGTGATAACGTTAGCAGCTTTAAGGCTGTTTAGGTCAACGACGTCACCTGTTACTTTCGCTAGCTCAGCTAGACGAACTTCAGCAGACACGAGACTCTTACGAGAAGTGAAGCCGAACTTAGGTAGACGCTGTTTCAAAGGCATTTGACCGCCTTCGAAGCCTGGACGAACACTGCCGCCAGAACGTGACTTTTGACCTTTGTGGCCACGACCACCGGTTTTACCAAGGCCAGAACCGATACCACGACCTACGCGCTTCGCAGAAGGCTTAGAACCCGCAGCCGGTGATAGAGTATTCAAACGCATTCTGATTACTCCTCAACTTTAACCATGTAGAAAACCTTGTTGATCATTCCGCGTACACACGGAGTATCTTCAAGTTCTACAGTATGGTTGATTTTACGAAGGCCTAGACCCTTTAAGCACAATTTGTGCTTAGGTAGACGACCGATTGAGCTTTTAGTTTGAGTAACTTTAATAGTTGCCATGGTGTTCTTACTCCGAAATAGATTCAACAGTTAGACCACGTTTAGCAGCAACCATTTCTGGCGACTTCATGCTATCTAGTGCATCGATCGTAGCACGAACGATGTTGATAGGGTTCGTAGAACCGTATGCTTTAGATAGTACGTTATGTACACCTGCTACTTCTAGTACTGCACGCATCGCACCACCTGCGATTACACCTGTACCTTCTGCAGCTGGCTGCATGTAAACTTTAGAGCCCGAGTGGCGACCTTTTACCGGGTGGAAAAGTGTGCCTTCGTTAAGCGCGATAGTAGTCATATTACGACGCGCTTTTTCCATTGCTTTTTGAATCGCTGCAGGTACTTCACGAGCTTTGCCGTAACCGAAACCTACGCGACCGTTACCGTCACCAACTACAGTTAGTGCAGTAAAGCTCATGATTCGACCACCTTTAACCGTTTTTGATACACGGTTAACTGCGATTAGCTTTTCTTGCAAATCATTCGCTTGAACTTGTTGTTCTTTAGCCATCTTCCAACCCTACCTTAGAATTTCAGACCAGCTTCGCGAGCAGATTCTGCTAGCGCCGCTACTCGACCGTGGTATTGGAAACCAGAACGATCAAATGCAACTGACGCTACGCCTTTTTCTAGCGCGCGCTCAGCAACAGCTTTACCTACTGCTTTAGCTGCATCGATGTTACCAGTGTTCTTCACTTGCTCACGGATCGCTTTTTCTACAGTAGAAGCTGCTGCGATAACCTCAGAGCCGTTTGATGCGATAACCTGAGCGTACACATGACGAGGAGTACGGTGTACTACTAGGCGAGTTGCACCCAGTTCTGCAATCTTACGACGTGCGCGTGTAGCACGACGGATGCGAGATGCTTTCTTATCCATAGTGTTACCTTACTTCTTCTTAGCTTCTTTAGTACGCACATTTTCATCTGCGTAACGAACACCTTTACCTTTATAAGGCTCAGGCTCACGGTAAGAACGAATGTCAGCCGCAACTTGACCTACTAGCTGCTTATCGCAACCAGAGATAACAATTTCAGTTTGGCTAGGACATTCAGCTTTAATACCCTCTGGCAACTCGTGCTCAACAGGGTGTGAGAAGCCTAGTGTTAGAGATACACCTTTGCCTTTAATAGCAGCACGGTAACCAACACCTTTAAGAGTTAGCTTCTTAGTAAAGCCTTCAGTAACACCAACAACCATGTTGTTTACTAGAGCGCGAGCAGTACCTGCTTGAGCCCATGCATTAACAACACCTTCTTTAGGACCGAAAGTTAGGTTGTTTTCTTCCTGAGCCACTACAACTGCATCGTTAAGAACGCGTGATAGTTCGCCCTTTGCACTTTTTACAGTGATTTCTTGGCCGTTTAGTTTCACCTCTACGCCAGCTGGAATAGCGACAGGTGCCTTAGCAACACGAGACATATTCTACTCCTATTACGCTACGTAGCAGATGATTTCACCGCCAAGACCTGCTTTACGTGCAGCACGGTCTGACATCAGACCCTTGGAAGTTGAAACGATAGCAACACCAAGACCGCCCATTACAGAAGGAAGATCATCTTTCTTCTTGTAAACACGTAGACCTGGACGAGAAACACGCTTAAGTTGCTCGATTACTGGTTTAGCTTGGAAGTACTTAAGAGTAACTTCTAGCTCAGGTTTTACTTCGCCTTCAACAGCGAAATCAGTGATGTAACCTTCAGCTTTTAGTAGTGCAGCAATTGCAACTTTAAGCTTTGAAGAAGGCATTTTAACAGCAACTTTGTTTGCTGCCTGACCGTTACGAACGCGGGTCAGCATATCCGAAATCGGATCTTGCATGCTCATATGATTTACTCCAAATGATTAAGTGGCAATTACCAGCTAGCCTTACGAAGTCCAGGAATCTCGCCTTTCATGCAAGCTTCACGAACTTTGATACGGCTTAGACCGAACTTACGTAGGTAACCGTGTGGACGACCAGTTTGGTTACAACGGTTGCGCTGACGTGATGCACTTGAATCACGTGGAAGAGTTTGCAATTTAAGAACTGCGTTCCAACGATCTTCTTCAGATGCGTTTACATCGCTGATGATAGCTTTAAGCGCTGCACGCTTCTCAGCGTACTTAGCTACTAGCTTCGCACGTTTTACTTCACGTGCTTTCATTGAATTTTTAGCCATAACAGTAACCCTTCACCTTACTTACGGAATGGGAAGTTAAAGGCAGCCAGCAGAGCACGGCCTTCCTCATCAGTACCAGCAGACGTCGTAATAGTGATGTCTAGACCGCGTACTCGATCAACTTTATCAAAGTCGATTTCCGGGAAGATGATTTGCTCGCGAACGCCCATGCTATAGTTACCGCGTCCGTCAAAAGACTTAGCGCTAACGCCACGGAAGTCACGTACACGTGGAAGAGCGATCGAAATAAGACGCTCAAGAAAATCCCACATACGTTCGCCACGCAAGGTTACTTTACAACCGATAGGGTAGCCTTCACGGATTTTGAAACCTGCAACAGATTTGCGCGCTTTTGTGATAAGTGGCTTCTGACCAGAGATCGTTGCCATATCAGACGCTGCATTTTCTAGCAGTTTCTTATCGTTGATTGCTTCACCAACACCCATGTTTAGGGTGATTTTCTCGATTCTAGGGACTTGCATGACGCTTGTGTAGCTAAACTGTTTGGTCAGTTCAGCGACTACAGACGACTTGTAGTAATCATGCAGTTTCGCCATAGTAGAACTCCAAATTACTCTATTTAGTTAGAAACGGTTTCACCGTTAGACTTGAAGAAACGAACTTTCTTGCCGTCTTCAAAACGGAAACCGATACGGTCAGCTTTACCAGTAGCTGCGTTGAAAATAGCCACGTTAGATACATCGATAGCTGCTTCCTGCTCAACAATACCACCTTGGATATTCATTGCAGGTACAGGTTTTTGATGCTTCTTAACAAGGTTAATGCCTTCAACGAAAACTTTACCAGTTGCTAGAACCTTAGTTACTTTACCTTTCTTGCCTTTATCTTTACCAGCAAGAACGATTACTTCGTCATTACGACGGATTTTAGCTGCCATTTCTACGTGCTCCTTACAGAACTTCTGGAGCCAGTGAAACGATCTTCATGAACTTATCGCCACGAAGTTCGCGTGTCACAGGACCAAAGATACGTGTACCGATTGGTTGCTCAGTGTTATCGTTTAACAATACGCAAGCATTTCGGTCGAAGCGAATGACAGAACCGTCAGGACGACGTACGCCTTTACGGGTGCGAACTACCACCGCCTTCAGAACGTCACCTTTTTTAACTTTACCGCGAGGAATTGCTTCCTTAACAGTAACTTTGATAACGTCACCGATGTGTGCATAACGGCGATGAGAGCCACCCAGAACCTTAATACACATTACGCTGCGTGCGCCTGAGTTATCAGCTGCGTCCAGCATACTTTGCATTTGGATCATGTTAGTGCTCCGCTAAATATAAAAAAAACTAGACCCTCACGGGTCGGGCTGCCTCTTTAAAAGGGACGCGAATTGTACCACCCTTTTATGTAATTGGGTAGTCAAAAAATAAACGGCCCCAAAATATTTTTTGGAGCCGCTTTTTTCATAGAATCAACGAAATTAAATCTTCGCTTTTTCTACGACTTTTACCAATGCCCAAGACTTAGTCTTAGACAGAGGACGACACTCTGCGATTTCAACTGTGTCGCCTAGGCCACACTCGTTGTTCTCGTCATGTGCGTGTACTTTAGTCGTGCGCTTTACGAACTTGCCGTAAATTGGGTGTTTAACCATGCGCTCGATAGCAACAGTGATAGACTTGTCCATCTTGTCGCTAACGACACGACCTTGTTGAGTACGTTTTACTTCGCTCATTATGCGCCTGCCTTCTCAGTCAAAACAGTTTTCACACGTGCGATATCACGGCGTACAGCTTTCAGAGTGTGAGTTTGCTGTAGCTGACCAGTTGCCGCCTGCATGCGCAGGTTGAACTGTTCGCGTAGCAACTCTAGTAACTCAGAGTTAAGCTCTTCAACGCTCTTTTCGCGTAGATCTTGTGCTTTCATCACATCACCTGCTTAGTTACAAATGTCGTCTTGAAAGGCAGCTTACGAGCCGCTAGGCGGAACGCTTCACGTGCCAATTCTTCAGGTATACCACCCATTTCGTACATTACCTTTCCAGGTTGGATTTGGGCTACCCAGTACTCAACGTTACCTTTACCCTTACCCTGACGAACTTCTAGTGGTTTTTCTGTGATAGGCTTGTCTGGGAACACACGGATCCAGATTTTACCTTGACGCTTAACGTGACGTGTCATTGCACGACGTGCCGCTTCGATCTGACGAGCAGTTAGACGACCACGGCCAGTTGCTTTAAGACCGAATTCGCCGAAGCTTACTTCAGTACCTTTAGCTAGACCACGGTTACGACCTGTCTGAACCTTACGGAACTTAGTACGTTTAGGTTGTAGCATCTGTCGACTCCTTACTTACGGCCTTTGCGCTGCTTCTTAGGCTTGTCGCCTTTAGGCTCTACAGCGTTAGCTGCTGGCATTCCGCCTAGGATCTCACCTTTGAAGATCCAAACTTTAATGCCGATCACACCGTATTGAGTGTGAGCCGAAGAAGTTGCGTAATCAATGTCAGCACGTAGAGTGTGTAGAGGCACACGGCCTTCACGGTACCACTCTGAACGTGCAATTTCAGCGCCGCCTAGACGACCACTTACTTCTACTTTGATACCTTTAGCACCTAGACGCATAGCGTTTTGTACCGCACGCTTCATAGCGCGACGGAACATAACACGACGCTCTAGTTGAGACGCGATGCTGTCACCAACAAGTTGTGCATCTAGTTCAGGCTTACGTACTTCAGCGATGTTAATTTGCGCTGGTACACCTGCAATTTTAGCTACAGCTGCGCGTAGCTTCTCAACGTCTTCACCTTTCTTACCGATTACAACGCCTGGACGAGCAGTGTGAATAGTCACACGGATGCTCTTAGCAGGACGCTCGATAACGATACGTGAAAGAGACGCTTTTTTCAGTTCACTTGTAAGGAACTGACGTACCTTGAAGTCGCCGTCTAGGTTGTCAGCGAATTCTTTGGTGTTAGCAAACCATGTAGCATTCCAAGGCTTAACGATGCCAAGACGAATACCATTTGGATGTACTTTCTGACCCATTGCTTACTCTCCTAGTCTCAAGCGTCTGCAACAACAACAGTGATGTGGCTTGAACGCTTCAAGATACGATCCGCACGACCTTTAGCACGAGGCATAATACGCTTCATGATAGGGCCTTCATCTACGAAGATCTTTGCGACACTTAGGTCGTCAATATCTGCACCTTCGTTGTGCTCCGCGTTCGCGATAGCTGACTCAAGAACTTTCTTTACTAAGTCAGCAGCTTTTTTGTTGCTGAAAGTTAAGATTTCTAGAGCTTGGTCAACTGATTTACCACGGATTTGATCCGCAACTAAGCGAGCTTTCTGAGGCGAAATGCGAGCAAAGTTATGTTTAGCTAGTGCTTCCATCATCTACTCCTTAACGCTTCTTAGCTTTCTTATCCACGACGTGGCCGCGGTAAGTACGAGTTGGTGCAAATTCGCCCAGTTTGTGACCGATCATTTCGTCGGTTACGAATACTGGTACGTGCTGACGACCATTATGGACAGCGATGGTCAAACCGATCATCGTAGGGATGATCATTGAACGACGGGACCAAGTCTTAATAGGCTTTTTGTCTCCGCTTTCCACCGCTTTCTCTACCTTCTTCAGCAAGTGTAGGTCGATAAATGGACCTTTCTTGAGAGAACGTGGCATGGCGATTCCTCTTTATATAGATTACTTGTTACGACGACGTACGATGTACTTGTCAGTGCGTTTGTTCTTACGAGTCTTGAAGCCTTTAGTTGGCTGACCCCATGGTGATACTGGGTGACGACCACCAGAAGTACGGCCTTCACCACCACCGTGTGGGTGGTCTACTGGGTTCATCACAACACCACGAACGGTTGGACGAACACCGCGCCAGCGGCTAGCACCAGCTTTACCAAGTTCACGTAGCATGTGCTCAGAGTTACCAACTTCACCGATTGTTGCACGGCCTTCAGAAAGTACTTTGCGCATTTCGCCAGAACGTAGACGAAGAGTTACGTATGCACCGTCGCGAGCAACGATTTGAGCATATGCACCCGCCGAACGAGCTAGCTGACCACCTTTACCAGGCTTAAGTTCAACGTTATGAACCGTTGAACCTACTGGGATGTTACGCATTGGAAGTGCATTACCAGCTTTGATTGGTGCGTCTGCACCAGACTGGATAGCATCACCAGCTTGAACACCTTTAGGTGCTAGGATGTAACGACGCTCACCGTCTGCGTACAGAACTAGAGCGATGTTAGCGCTACGGTTTGGATCGTATTCTAGACGCTCAACTTTCGCTGGGATACCGTCTTTAGTACGTTTAAAATCAATTACACGGTAATGGTGCTTGTGACCACCGCCGATGTGACGTACTGTGATACGACCGTTGTTGTTACGACCACCGTTCTTAGAGTTTTTCTCTAGAAGAGGTGCGTATGGCTTACCCTTGTGTAGGTCAGCGTTAACAACTTTAACAACGTGACGACGACCAGGGGAAGTCGGCTTACATTTAACAATAGCCATTTCTCAACTACTCCTGTTATTCCGCGCCGCCAACAAAGTCAAGATCTTGACCTTCTTTCAAAGTAACGTACGCTTTTTTAACGTCGCTGCGGCGACCTTGGCGTAGACCTTGACGTTTGGTCTTACCCTTAGTGATAAGAGTATTTACAGACTTAACTTCAACTTCAAATAGCTTTTCTACAGCTGCTTTGATCTCATTTTTAGTTGCATCTTTAGCAACTTTGAAAACGATAGTGTTCGCTTTCTCAGCAGCCATAGTTGCTTTTTCAGAGATGTGTGGAGCACGTAGAACTTTTAGGATACGCTCTTCAGTGATCATGCTAGCATCTCCTCAACTTGCTTAACTGCTTCTGCAGTCATTACAACTTTGTCGAACGCGATTAGTGAAACTGGATCAATACCAGCTGCATCACGTGCATCAACTTTGTATAGGTTACGAGCAGCTAGGAATAGATTCTCATCTACTTCGCTAGTCACGATAAGCGCATCAGTTAGCTCAAGCTCTTTCAGCTTAGCGACAAGCTCTTTTGTCTTTGGCGCTTCTACTGAGAAGTTATCAACAACGATTAGACGCTCTTGACGAACAAGCTCAGAAAGAATGCTCTTCATAGCACCACGGTACATTTTCTTGTTAACTTTTTGGCTGTGATCTTGTGGTTTCGCAGCAAAAGTAACACCACCTGTACGCCAGATTGGGCTACGGATTGTACCAGCACGTGCACGGCCAGTACCTTTTTGACGCCATGGCTTAGCGCCACCGCCTGCAACTTCTGAACGTGTTTTTTGAGCACGAGTACCTTGACGAGCACCTGCTGCATACGCAACAACTACTTGGTGTACAAGAGCTTCGTTAAACTCACGTCCGAAAGTAGTTTCGGAAACAGTTAGTGCATCAGCACCTTTAACCATTAGTTCCATTACTTACTCCTGAGACGTTATGCTTTAACAGCTGGTTTAACGATCACGTTACCGCCAGTTGCGCCAGGGACTGCACCTTTAATAAGAAGCAGGTTGCGCTCAGCGTCAACACGTACGATCTCTAGGTTTTGAGTCGTTACACGCTCAGCACCCATGTGACCTGCCATTTTCTTGCCTTTAAATACGCGACCTGGAGTCTGACATTGACCGATAGAACCAGGAGCACGGTGAGACAATGAGTTACCGTGAGTCATATCTTGAGTAGAGAAGTTCCAACGCTTAACAGCGCCTTGGAAGCCTTTACCTTTAGAAGTACCAGTAACGTCTACTTTCTTAGTTTCGTTGAATAGTTCAACCGTTAGTTCTGCACCAACTTCGAACTCTTCACCGTTTTCCAAACGGAATTCCCAAAGACCGCGACCAGCTTCAACACCTGCTTTAGCAAAGTGACCTGCTTCTGGCTTAGTAACACGGTTAGCTTTCTTAGCACCAGTCGTTACCTGAATTGCTGCATAGCCGTCTGTTTCAAGTGTACGAACTTGAGAAACACGGTTAGCTTCAACTTCAACAACAGTTACTGGGATAGAAACGCCTTCTTCAGTAAATACGCGGGTCATACCCACTTTACGACCGATTAGACCAATCATTCTTCTAATCTCCCTTAACCTAGGCTAATTTGTACGTCAACGCCCGCAGCAAGGTCTAGACGCATTAGAGCATCAACAGTTTTGTCTGTTGGCTCAACAATGTCGATTAGACGTTTGTGAGTACGGATTTCGTACTGATCACGAGCATCTTTGTTAACGTGTGGAGAGATAAGAACTGTGAAACGCTCTTTACGAGTAGGTAGTGGGATTGGACCACGAACCTGTGCGCCAGTGCGCTTAGCTGTTTCAACGATTTCCGCTGTAGAAGCGTCGATTAGTTTGTAATCGAAAGCTTTTAGGCGGATACGGATACGTTGGTTCTGCATGAGACAGAGCTCCAAAATTAAAAATTACACAAACAATATCGCCACTCATACTCGAATAGCCGAGAGAATGCCGATTGATTTATGTGAAACCGTAGCATCCAAGATTAGGACGCATTGTCAGTTAATTTTCGATTAACTATCCCTACATGCCAGAGTCACCTCTGGGGATAGTTTTTCCGAAGAAAAGATAGCTAATTGTATTAACTGCGAACATAAGCTGAGTTTACATTACCTGAAAAATCTTATAGATAATTCAGCTCCTCGTTACTCATTGGTTCACAACTGGCTTAACCAGTGCGCCGCATTATACAGATCACGCTTTGACATGCAAGCACTGTTTGAAAAATAAACGCATCACACAGCCATAAGTCATTCGCTTTAATCTGCTAATAAAACAAAGCGCAGACTGGCTAACCCGTCTGCGCTTGAGTCATTTGATAAACGCTAACTTCATTAGGCTAATCGTTGACGCACCGCTTCAAATAGACAAACCCCTGAAGCGACGGAAACATTTAAACTAGACACGCTACCTGCCATAGGGATTTTGATTAAATCATCGCAAGTTTCACGAGTTAAGCGGCGCATACCATCACCTTCAGCACCCATTACAATGGCCAGTGGACCTGTCAACTTAGCTTGATAGATATCATGCTTGGCTTCGCCAGCAGTGCCCACAAACCAAATCCCCTGTTCTTGTAAGGTGCGCATAGTGCGCGCTAGATTGGTGACGCGAACAAGCGGCACGGTTTCCGCTGCGCCGCAAGCAACTTTACTCACGGTAGCGTTAATATTGGCCGACTTATCTTTTGGCACAATCACAGCAGCAACCCCTGCTGCATCAGCGTTACGTAAGCACGCACCAAGATTGTGTGGATCGGTCACGCCGTCCAAAACCAATAATAATGGCGCATCTTGTTTGGCAATAATGTCGTCCAAGTCATGCTCATTGAGCTGCTTGGCTGGTTTTACCTTGGCCATAATACCCTGATGATTCGCGCCACGCGCTTTGTCATCAAGTGTTTTACGCGCCATTTGCTGAATTGACACTCCGCACATTTGCAGCTGATTGATAATCGGCATTAGGCGGTCATCTTGACGGCCTTTTAGCACAAAGGCTTCGACAAAACGCTCTGGTTCTTTTTCCAATACTGCTTTTACCGCATGAATGCCGTAAATAAATTCATTAGTCATTAACTTATCCGATTAGTGTTTCTTAGCCCGTGCCTTCTTGGCTTTCTTACGTGGCTTTTTCTTATTTGCCTGATTAGAGGGCTTTTTCGACGCTTTTTTACCTTTGCCTTGATGCTCATCGTCATCTGGCCGTTTAGTTGCTTCAACTAAAGGTTTGGCTTTTCCTACACTACGCCTGCCGTTTGCCGCAGCATTTTTTTTCGCTTTAGCTTTTTGCTGCGCTTCTGCTGCACGCTTCTTCGCCGTTTTTCCTTTGCCGCGTAGCTTACGACTTGTTTCAACTAATTCAAAGTCTATTTGCCTATCATCTAGATTGACTGACAATACTTTCACTTTGACCGCATCGCCAAGACGATAAATCGCACCAAAACTCTCACCAATAAGCCTTTGACCTATTGGATCAAATTGATAGTAATCATTGGCAAGCGTTGAAATATGCACCAAACCATCAATATGCAGCTCGGTCAAACGAACAAAGAAGCCAAATCCGGTTACATTAGCAATAACACCGTCTAACTCTTCACCCACATGATCTTGCATGTACTCACATTTGAGCCAATCCGCTACCTCTCGGGTTGCATCATCAGCGCGGCGCTCTGTCATTGAGCACTGCTCACCGTAAAAATCCATATCATCGAACGAATAGTGATAGCCACCAGTTGGCGTCCAGCGATCTTTTAATGTGCCATTTTCTTTGGCGATAAGATATTTTATCGCCCGATGCAACAAGAGATCCGGATAACGGCGAATCGGCGAGGTAAAGTGAGCATAACGCTTAAGCGCTAGACCAAAGTGTCCACAATTATCGGCATTATAAACGGCTTGCTTCATCGAACGCAGCAGCATGGTTTGGATCAGCTCTTTATCTTGACGCTCACCAATTTGACGCACCAGATCTGCATAATCAGTTGGTGAAGGCTCAAGACCGCCTTTCAGATCGAGACCTAGTTCACTTAAAAAGTCGCGAAAGCCCATTAAACGCTCTTCTCCGGGCGATTCGTGGATCCGATACAAAGCCGGCTCCTTAGCTTTTTCAACCAAAGATGCCGAGGCAATGTTGGCCAAAATCATACACTCTTCAATGATTTTGTGCGCATCATTACGCACTACAGGCTCGATACTGTCTATCTTGCGCTCAGCATTAAAGATAAATTTGGTTTCAACCGTTTCAAATTCAATCGCACCGCGATGATCGCGTGCTCGTTTAAGCACCTTATACATCTTGTGCAGCTCTTCAAGATGAGGCACCAAAGGCTCATAGCGCTGGCGCAGCTCTTCATCACCTTCAAGAATATGATGGACCTTATTGTACGTCAGGCGCGCATGTGAATTCATCACGGCTTCATAATGCGTATAACCTGATAACTTACCCGATTCAGATACTGTCATCTCACACACCATGCACAGGCGATCCACCTGAGGGTTGAGCGAGCAAAGACCATTAGACAGCACTTCTGGCAACATGGGCACAACTTGAGAAGGGAAATACACTGAGTTACCACGATTAATGGCTTCTTTGTCTAACGCAGAATCTGGACGCACGTAATAGCTGACATCGGCAATTGCTACCCAAAGACGCCAACCGCCACTTTTTTTTGCCTCACAGTAAACAGCATCATCAAAATCTCGTGCATCTTCACCATCGATAGTCACTAAAGGCAATTCACGCAAATCAACCCGCCCTTGTTTGGCTTCTTCAGGCACCTCTTCACCTAGACCCTCGATTTGCGCATCGACTTCTTCAGGCCACTCATGAGGGATTTGGTGGGTACGAATGGCAATTTGTGTTTCCATACCTGGCGCCATGTTCTCGCCCAGCACTTCCACCACTTTGCCCATCATGCCACGCGTACGAGAATCGCGGTCGGTAATTTCAATCACCACCACATTACCCATTCTCGCTCCAGCACGCAGCTCATTAGGAATAAGAATGTCTTGGCTTAGCCTTGAATCATCCGGCACCACATAAGAGTACCCATATTCCATAAAGAAGCGACCAACGATTTGCCCTTGCCTTTCTTCCAGCACCCGCACCAAACGGCCTTCTTTTTTGCCTTTTTTCGAATTCTGTGTTGGTTGCACTAAGACAAAATCACCGTGAAGCAGGTTTTTCATTTGATGATGAGGCAGTAACACATCCCCTTCTTTGCCTATACTGCCTTCGGGACGCACCCAGCCATGACCATCTTTGTGGCCAATAACATAACCTTTAATCATCTCCAGCTTTTCTGGCACGGCATAACACTGACGGCGGGTAAACACTAGCTGACCATCTCTTTCCATCGCCCTTAATCTGCGACGTAAGCCTTCATACTGATCTTCACCCTTCAAATGCAGGGCTTCAAACAAGTCATTGCGATTGAACGGCACACCCGCTTGCTCGAGAAACTCAAGAATAAACTCACGACTGGGGACAGGATTGTCGTATTTCTCGGATTCGCGTTCAGCAAAAGGGTCGTTTGGGGTGTGTTCTGACATAGGCAGGCCTAATTCTACAAGGAAGGTATTTAAAGCTAGTATATCCGACTCAATTACTAAGCTACAGAAGTGTTAGGTCAAAATGCCAAATTGTTAGGCTATTTTCATTGTTTAAGGTGGGTAGGTCTGGTTTTTTTAAAGTACGAGTAAAAAATACGCTTCTACAACAGATCAGCTTTATAAGCTATTTATCAATTAATAGGTACTAGGAAACAGCCCAGAGTATCAGACTCCATTATTAAGTTGCACAACTAAACCCTTTGGGTTCTTACACATTTCAATGTAACACTCAGCATCAGCTAATATTTCCTCAACAATTCTATTATGCACTTTGTCCTGCTTCTCTCTAACTGTTTCGAGAACATGATGAATAAGATCATGAAAACTAATGTCTTCGTATTGTGCTATATAATCCGGCTGAGCTCTCTCTTGTGAGATAGTCAGCTCATAGTTTTTCGCTGGGTTCACAATTAGTATCGACTTTGCCAATTCAAATTTCTCATGTCCTGAATGTGCAGCAAAGCTATTGCGATATAGCATTACTTGGTCATGAACAACTCTATACTCTTCAGTAAACATTTTACGGTTTAGACGTGCTCGCCTTCCTGGGCAATTGGTGAAACATTTGGCATAGAATGTTAACGAAGATACAAATAGAGACTTAACCAAATTCCAAACTTCTCGATCAGTGCCATGTAAAACTCTGGACTTGTCCTTTTCTTCAGAAGGTAGAAATGTATCTATAGATTTTAACCAACCAAGAACCGTTTCTAGATCTTTTTCAATCAAAGAATAACCTGCTAACTGCTCGGATAACTTCGAATCTAATATGAAGGCTGGTAATTGCTTTCGCTTATAAAAATATTTTAGATGAATAGTCCCTGCTTCTTCATTCAGAGTTCTTTCAACGCGGATATTTTTACGTGTTTGGGACAACATATAGAGAACCTCTCTATCTTATATTGTTGTATAAATATCCTCATAAACTTATCTACACTTATCAGAACTTAATCTATACATATCAAAGATTTAAAAGTGAAGGTTAATATTAATGCACAAGGACTTTAGTTCATTCGGACCATTACAAAATAGACCTTCTCATAGAAATATCCTAGGTTCACATTTAAAGTCACATAAAAATGACAACCGCCAGTGCGCAAAAAAGTAGATAGGCGACAACACCACCAGCATAAGGAATTCGTAAGAACCACCACTAAAGCTCAGCGATTTGCGACAAGGTTTCGGGATAGCGTTGGACCAATTTAAGCAGCGTTACCGCTTGTCCATTTGGTGCACTTCGGCCTTGTTCCCAGCTTTCTAGCGTGCGAGATGAAGTGTGCAAGAGCCGAGCAAATACACCGCGAGACATATTAAACTGCTCTCGAAGACTCAAAATCTCTTCAGGTGAAATATTTAGTTCATTAATATCATCAACTTGATAGGTCTTTAGTGTTAGCTTACCTTCTGAATGCTGTTTGGCTTCAGAAAGAGCAGAGCTTAACTCTGCAAATAAATCACGATTGTTCATTGCGCCATGCCTCCATAAAAGCCTTAAGCTGTTTCTTTTGCTCTGCTGTCAAATCAGACACTTCATTTTTGCCATATATGGTGAGCAAATAAAAGCGTCGTTGTTCATCTAAAAAATAGTAAATAATACGAGAGCCGCCTCGTTTCCCCTTACCTTTACTTGCAACTCTAATTTTTCGTAAACCACCCGTTCCTTGAATGACATCCCCTTGTTTAGGGTTAGACATTATCTCTGCTTGGAAGAGTCTAAACTCTTCATCGCTGAGGTATTGGCTGCGATACTTTTCAAATATGCTGGATTCGACAAAAACACTTTTCATACAAAAATTATACGTGAATTACGTATAGATAACAAATAGCCTATCGCCTAGCTAATCTTTTTCTACATACCATATGAAAAAATCACCCGTGTGGGTGATTTTGTCTGAGTCAAACCTGAGTGCAGTCAGGATGAAATATAACTGGACGTTACCAAGAGGTTTCGCGTTTCTTCGCTCTGGCAATAATATTTTGCGGCATACGGCGTTCAAGCCCTTGGCGCAAAATCGAGATCCGTTTGTGGGTGCGTTGATCAGCGGTAACAGATGCGTAGAGCCATCGATAAGCATCTTCGTAGTCTAGCGGGCTGCCATAGTCTCGCAGCAGCAATTCAGCTAGGTGAATTCTGGCTTTTAAGTTACCCATGGCGGCGGCTTCCCGCAGGTAAGGAATAGCACGTTCTTTATCTTGTTGCACCAAGGTGCCCCGCGAGTAATAACGCCCAAGCTGCTCTAGTGCCGCAGGCAGACCTTGATGAGCGGCGTTTTCGATATAATAAAGCCCAAGCTCAACGTCTTGCTCAACACAAACACCCCACGCCAGCATGTCACCATATAAGAATTCGTACGAGGGCAAACTTATCCGAGTCGCCCGAGCAACGATATCTTCAACAATCTGACAATTATCGGCCTTAACTTGCTCTAGATGCTTATTTTCGTTAATTAGTTTTATTAGTTCAGCTTCGGTATAAATGGGTATCGGTTCACCAATATCGGTAAACTCATCGGCAACAGCCGCAGAAGCCCCAAACAGTAATACCATCGAAGCAGCTAACTTTCTTAGCTTCATCGTCTGCACTCTTTGACTTCGATAATGTGTTTATCTGCCTAATCAAGGCAGTGGCGTAATATCACGCCTTATGAACTCAAGATTGGCCTGCATTTCACCATCTTGAATTCTTTATCGACCTCGGCAGCTAAGTCTTTAATCAAAATTGCCGATGACTGGCAAAAAATTGCCACCTTAATAGTTAAGTATAGGCTTAACCACCAGACATAAAAAAACCAGCACTCTAGTGCTGGTTTTTCTCACTCTTCATACAAAGCAAACTTACGCTTGGTAAGGATGAACCTTGATGATGGTTTCGTTACGATCTGGACCGGTAGAAATGATATCTACGGGTACACCCGTAAGCTCTTCGATACGTTTAATGTAATCCAAAGCGGCTTGTGGTAGCGCTTCTAGAGACTTAGCGCCAAAAGTAGTTTCAGACCAACCAGGCATGGTTTCGTAGATTGGCGTCGCTGCTTCAAAAGATTCAGCCGCCATTGGTGATACTTCTAGAACAGTACCATCTTTCATCTTGTAACCAGTACAGATCTTGATCTCTTTTAGACCATCAAGAACATCTAACTTGGTTAAGCACATACCAGTTAACGAGTTGATTTGGATAGCGCGGCGCATAGCCACAGCATCAAACCAACCAGTACGACGCAAACGACCTGTCGTAGCACCAAACTCATGACCAACATCGCCTAAGTGTTTGCCTACAGGATCTTGTTTGTCTTGACCATCGTATAGCTCAGTTGGGAATGGACCTGAACCAACACGAGTACAATAAGCTTTAGTGATACCTAGAATATAACCAATATGGCGTGGGCCAAAACCAGAACCTGCGGCTACACCACCAGCGGTAGTGTTAGATGAGGTTACATATGGGTATGTACCGTGGTCGATATCAAGAAGCGTACCTTGAGCACCCTCGAACATGATCTTGTCACCGCGCTTACGAGCTGCATCCAGCTCATCAGTCACGTCCATAACCATGGAAGTGAGAAGCTCAGCATAGCCCATGCACTGCTCAAGAACCGCTTCATAGCTAACCGTTTCTGCTTTGTAGAAATGCTCAAGCTGGAAGTTATGAAATTCCATGACTTCTTTTAGTTTCTCAGCAAAGACTTCTTTATCGAAAAGATCGCCAACACGCAAACCACGACGAGCGACTTTGTCTTCATAAGCAGGACCGATACCACGACCCGTTGTACCAATTGCTTTTTTACCACGCGCAATTTCACGCGCGTTATCGATAGCAATATGGTAAGGAAGAATTAGAGGACAAGCTTCAGAAACGAAAAGACGTTCACGAACTGGAATGCCGCGCTCTTCAAGAGGTTTCATTTCTTTCAACAGTGCTTCTGGTGATAGTACGACACCATTACCGATAACACATTTGACGTTATCGCGAAGAATACCTGATGGAATTAAGTGAAGAACGGTTTTTTCACCGTCAATGACAAGAGTGTGACCTGCGTTGTGACCGCCTTGGTAGCGAACCACGTATTTTGCATCTTCAGTTAAAAGGTCTACGATTTTACCTTTACCTTCGTCACCCCATTGGGTGCCCAGAACGACTACGTTATTTCCCATCTTTCCAAGTCTGATTGCTAGTTAAAAATGGATTCTAGCACCGAATTACATTTGTTGCAGTCATTTTTTAATCATGAGCAAGCCATCCTTGGCTAAGCGACTGTGTAGTTTGAATTTAAACTCAATTTAAGGCTTACTCGTCGGCGTAAATCTTAACCATTAAACGCCCATCAAGGCCGATACTGGCACGATACATACCACTGGTATTCATAGAAAAATGTATTTCCCCATCGCCGTTTATAGCGATGACGCCGCCTTCTCCACCCATGGCTTTTAATTCACCATGGATAACCGCTTCACAAGCCTGCTGAACATTTTCTTTCAAATAGCGCATTCGCGCTGCAATGTCACTGGCCACTGTTTTGCGAATAAAATATTCACCCATGCCTGTGGCTGAGACAGCCAGATTACCATTTTGTGCATAAGTGCCTGCACCAATAATCGCCGAATCTCCTACGCGGCCATATTGCTTATTGGTGATCCCGCCAGTACTGGTCGCTGCCGCAAGGTTGCCTTGCTGATCAAAGGCCACAGCGCCGACCGTACCATGTTTACTATCATCAGGGTATTTAGACTCTGATAGCGCAAATAATCCCTTCTCTTTCATGGATTGCAATTGATCGTAGCGACGATCGGTGACGAAATAATCCTGTTCTGTGTAGGTATGTTGCAGCCCAAAAGCAAACTCTTCAGCCCCATCGCCAATCAGTAATACATGAGGACTATGCTCCATGACGTCGCGAGCTAATTCCACCGGGTTTCGAATATGGCGTACACCTGCCACTGCGCCAACTTTAGCGTCTTCACCATGCATGACCGAAGCATCCATCTCTACCATTTCTTTATGAGTCAAAACAGAGCCGCGCCCTGCATTAAAATGCTCTGAATCTTCGAGTACTTTAACCGCTGCTACTACCGCATCCATAGCATCACCACCATGAGCTAGTATCTCATGGCCTGCCCGAGCTGACTTTTCTAAATCACGACGAATTTCTTCATTTAGATCCTTACTCATTTGCTCACGCAAAATGGTGCCTGCACCGCCATGGATGGCAATTGAAAATGGTTTACTCACGTCTTGCTCCTGCATGCTGATAGGGTTAATTCTCCAGACAAACAAAAAGCGCAAGTTAATCTCTTAAACTTGCGCTTTGTTACAACCTTAATGGGCAGCTTTATTCTATTAGTGCGAGCTGCAGCTACCACTGCCACAGCAGTCATCGTGATCATCACCGTGATCGTGACTACCGCAGCTACCATCTGCTTGGTGAACATGACCATGCTCGATTTCTTCCGCAGTTGCTTCACGTACAGACACCACTTCCACATCAAACGTAAGAGTTTGGCCTGCAAGCATATGGTTACCATCCACCACAACTTCGTCACCATCGACTTCTGTTACTTCTACTGGAATCGGACCTTGATCAGTATCAGCTAAAAAGCGCATGCCTACTTCAATTTGCTCTACACCTTGGAACACATTGGCAGGCACACGTTGTACAAGCGCATCATTATGCTCTCCGTACGCTTCTTCAGGCGAGACAGTCACTGAAAACTGAGCGCCAGCTTCCTTACCTTCCAGAGCCGTTTCAAGACCTGTGATCAGGTTGTTGTTGCCGTGCAAGTAATCCAGTGGCGCTTCTGTTGTCGATTGATCAACAACCACACCATCCTCTAGCTTGACTTGGTAAGCTAGGCTGACAACTACATTTTTTTCAATTTTCATAATGACTCCAAGGAGATAAAGAAACGGAGCAAACTATTGCTCCGATTTACTGTTTTCTATGCCGCTATTATGGGGAACAATTACAGAAACTCAATTAATCCGGCTTAAAAATCCCGATCATCTCTTGTTTCGCATGTTCAGTTTTTTCCACAGCTTGAGGCTTACGTTGTTCTTGATATTCACACTCAACACACTCAACCAGCTCGATATTATTTTCTATCCACCAACGCAAAGTATCTTGCTGAGAACATTTAGGACAGCTAGCACCTGCGATAAATCTTTTTTTCATTGTGTTCATTCCAATACATCACCCATGGATCCCTCTGACGATACTTTTACGCATAGAAGGTAAACAGGGTTTGGAGTTAATCCCAAAAGTTCTTTGATTGTTGATCTTTTTCCATTTCCCGACCAAAGATTTCTTCCAGTTCTTTGCGGGCTTCTTTGGCTCTCATCGCCAATTGTTTGTCTTCGTGATGCTGAGGAAGCAACTCTTTCAACATGCCGTGATCAAGTTTTTTGAAATGCGCTTCCGCTCGTTTGGCTTGATAAGGGTGCATTCCAAGCTCCACCAATGCTTGGCGGCCAAGATCTAACGCGCCCAAGAAGGTTTCACGGGAATAATTTTCTACTCCGTGACTCATAAGCTGATACGCTTCGACACGACTTCGTGCACGGGCAAACAGCTTAAGATGCGGAAAGTGGTACTTACATAACTCGACAATTTTCATGATCTCTTCTGGCGAGTCGGTACATATCACCATGGCTTCAGCCTTACTTGCCCCAGCGGCCCTTAATAAATCAAGCTGGGTAGCATCGCCATAAAACACTTTATACCCGTATTTTCTCAATAAGTGAATCTGGCTAGCATCACTTTCTAATACAGTGACTCGGATTTTGTTGGCATACATTAAACGGCCGATAATCTGACCAAAACGGCCAAAACCAGCAATAATTACCCGTGGCTGACGATTAACAACATCACTACGCTTTAACCCTGACTCGTCAAAGTTTAACCCTCGCGCATACCACTTGCTTTGCGCCATCAAAAGAAGCGGTGTCGTCACCATAGATAAACTCACCACCACCAGCAAAAAGGCATTTTGCTCTGGGGCGATTAATCCTTCTTTACTCGCTGCGGTGAAGATAACAAAGGCAAACTCACCACCTTGACTTAAAATCGCCGCCATTTTGCTGCGTACTTTGGGCCGGCCACCTGACAATCTGGCCAAGAAGTAAAGAATCAATCCCTTGATAACAACTAAACCAATTACCGCCCCTAGTACATTAAGAGGCTCAAGAGCCAGCAAGCCCAGATTTACTGCCATTCCTACTGCGATAAAGAAAAGACCGAGTAATAGGCCTTTAAAAGGTTCAATAGCAATTTCTAATTCATGACGATACTCACTCTCAGCCAGCAGCACGCCAGCAAGGAAAGTACCCAAAGCCATCGACAGACCAAGATGCTTCATCAACAAAGCAATACCAATCACTAGCAATAATGCCGCGACTGTAAATAGCTCACGTACACCACTTAAAACCACATAGCGAAATAAAGGCCTTAGGAGAAAATGGCCTCCGACAAGCAGACCTATAACACCGCACAACATCCAGATGGCATCGGACCAATTACCAGCCGTGTTACCCGCCAGTATCGGAAGCAGGGCAAGCATTGGAATAACGGCAATATCTTGAAACAAGAGAACAGCAAAACCAGATTGCCCCGTTTCACTACCGGCAAGCCCTTGCTCTTCTATCACTTTTAAAGCGATTGCCGTGGAAGACAGCGCAAGCCCCATTCCTATTACTAAACTTGTTTGCCAACTAAGGCCGCAAAAATACGCCACAACGCCCAGCGCAGCTGTAGTGATGACAACTTGCGCCCCGCCCAGTCCCAAAATAGGCCCCTTCATCTGCAGTAGCTTTTTGGGGTTAAGTTCTAAACCAATCAAAAACAGCAGCAGTACTACGCCAAACTCGGCAAAATGCAAAATAGCTTCAACATCACTGATTAAGCTTAACCCCCAAGGGCCAATCACTACACCAGCCAGTAGGTAGCCAAGTACAGAACCAAGCCCTAGCCGCTGGGCAAGCGGCACTGCAATGACAGCTGCGGTTAAAAAAATCACACTGCTTTGTAAGAAATCACTTTCAAGTGCCAAACGGATCTCCTTCTACATTGAGGCTAGTCGCAAAATCTGTCGTGACATGGAGCAACCAACGGCGGTAGTTCTCCGCATGTTGATAGCGATCCATTTCAGTGATATTTCGTGCCCAATAAAGAACTAAAGGCTCTATCCAATGCATCTGGCACAAGGCTGCAGACAATTCAAACGGCTGGAGTATTTCTGACAAAGGATATCGGTTATAACCTTCACTACAGAAAGCTTCCTCGTTTCCCCCTGTGGTAATAATGCTACGCCAATACTTACCTTTGAGTGCTTCCCCCTTACCATAAGCAAACCCTTTGGCTAGCACTCTATCCATCCATTCTTTGAGAAGCGCTGGGCAAGAATACATATAAAGTGGATGCTGAAATACAATCACATCATGTTCTAGAAGAAGCCGCTGCTCGGCATCAACATCGATAAAGAAGTCAGGATAATAGGCATAGAGATCTCGTACCGTCACATGTTCTAACGACGCGATCTTTTTGACCATGACTTGATTTGCAACTGAACTGCGTGACTCTGGATGTGCATAAATCACCAGTACTTTTGCAACTTTAGGAGGTTCGTTGGTTAAATCATCTACCGCCATGTTTTAAGCAGTCATCCTTCTGTTTTCAAGACATAAGAGGTTTTTTATCTGTATGAGTTTGTTATACGTTGTTGTTAAGCATAACGCAATGATCGACATTTTATCTCATTCCACCTACTATTCGACGCGATAAGAGAAATATTAAATAATAAAGCATAAACTATGATTACCTTTTCTGACATCCAGCTCCTGCGTGGCGGTAAAGCCCTACTGGATAACACCTCAGCAACCATACACCCGGGCGATAAAGTCGGCTTAGTGGGTAAAAATGGCTGCGGCAAATCCACCCTGTTTGCCTTGATCAAAAATGAACTGTCCATAGACGCGGGTAACTTCAACTGCCCTTCGTATTGGGAGATGGCGTGGGTCGCACAGGAAACACCAGCATTAGAGCGCCAAGCACTGGACTATGTTATTGATGGTGATCGCGAGTATCGCCGCCTTGAAGCTGAACTAACCGCTGCAGAGCAAAAAGACAATGGCACCTTGGTTGCTGAGCTGCATGGAAAGATCGAAACCATTGGCGGCTATAGCATAAAAGCTCGCGCCGCTGAACTGCTTGACGGTCTTGGCTTTTCCCAACAGCAAATGAATTGGAACCTCACTCAGTTCTCTGGTGGTTGGCGGATGCGCTTAAACCTCGCTCAAGCGCTACTTTGTCGCTCCGACTTATTACTCCTGGATGAGCCAACCAATCACTTAGATTTAGATGCTGTGATGTGGCTAGAGCGTTGGCTACAAAATTATCCTGGTACCCTGATCTTAATCTCTCACGACCGTGATTTTCTCGATCCTGTGGTTGGGCGCATCATACATGTTGAAAATCAGCAGATGAACGAATACACAGGGAACTACTCATCATTTGAAGACCAGCGCGCGCAGAAGCTACTTCTCCAACAGGCTCAGTATCAGAAACAGCAAAAACAAATGGCGCACATGCAAAGTTATATCGATCGATTCCGATATAAAGCCTCAAAAGCTCGCCAAGCACAAAGCCGAATTAAAGCTCTAGAGCGAATGGAAAAAGTATTACCTGCACAGTTTGACAATCCGTTTAGCTTCGAGTTTCGAAAGCCCGATGCTCTGCCAAATCCGATTATTATGATGGACCAAGTATCGGCAGGTTATGGTGACAGTCTAATTTTAGAGAAAATTCGCCTCAACCTTGTACCTGGCAGTCGTATTGGTTTGCTCGGGCGAAATGGTGCAGGTAAATCAACTCTGATTAAATTGCTCTCTGGCGAGCTAAAAAGTCAGGCGGGTGAACTAACCTACTCCCAAGGCGTCAAAATCGGTTATTTCGCGCAGCACCAGCTGGAAACTCTACATCCAGAGGAAACACCGCTTCAGCATATGATGCAAATCGCACCAGATAAAAATGAACTGGAGCTAAGAAACTATCTTGGCAGCTTTGGTTTTCAAGGTGAAAAAGCACTAGATAAAGTGGCGCCCTTTTCTGGCGGAGAAAAAGCACGCCTTGTTCTAGCACTGATCGTCTGGCAAAAGCCAAACTTATTGCTACTCGATGAGCCGACTAACCACCTAGACCTTGATATGAGACAAGCACTAACACTTGCCCTGCAAACCTTTGAAGGCGCTATGGTTATCGTTTCGCATGACCGCTATCTACTGCGAGCCACCACTGATGATCTCTACTTGGTTCACAACAAGCAAGTCGCACCTTTTGATGGCGACCTAGATCAGTACTATAAATGGCTCACTGATCAACAAAAAGCAGAGCGCCGTGAAGCCCAGCCTACACCAACTGAAAAAAGCGCCACAAACAGTGCCGCCGCTAAAAAAGAGCAAAAGCGCCGCGAAGCAGAGTTACGCAAACAAACCGCGCCGATTCGCAAAGCAATAGCCAAACTGGAAACTAAGATGGACAGTTTAAACTCCACACTTAGCCAAGCAGAATTGCAATTGTCTGATAACTCACTGTATGAGTCAGAAAATAAAGCTAAACTTAACGGGGTGTTAGCAGCGCAAAGCCAAGCGAAAATTGAGCTTGAAGAAGTAGAATTAGAATGGATGGCACACCAAGAAGAACTTGAACAAATGGAACAGGAGTTTAATCACCAATGAACTCGAAGCACGTATCTGTGTCCCTAACCTTAGAACGCCTGTGGCAATTTAGCTTGCAATATTATGGCGTCCGAGAAGTCAAAGATGCGTGCCTTAATTTACAAAATCAGTTTAAGGGTAATGTTAACCTTTTGCTGCTCCTTAAGTGGCTAGACGAGCAGCAAGCAGCGTTCCTAGATGAAGACTGGCATAGAGTAGAAGAATGTCTGGGACGTTCTGAGGCCTTACTCCACAGCTACCGAGATTTACGCCGTAAGCTCAAATCACACGTTCCCGAAACCTTATATCGAGAGTCACTTCAATTCGAGCTACAACTTGAAAAGCAGCAACAATCTGATCTTGTTGATTGCATCAACAGTATCACGTTATTGCACAATCAAGGTGAACCACTGACCTTAAGATACTGCCGTCAACTTGGAGGAGAGCACTTACATCAAGCTTTTGCTCAACCAATTGAAGAAGTGGTGCCCAAATAGGAAGTATTATGACCCATTTTACTGCTGCTAGAGGTTTATCCAATCCGCACCTGCAAACATTGGCGCCGCGCTTTATCCGCAAAAAAGCGTTATTTGAGCCCATATGGCAAAGGCTAGAAACCCAGGATAACGACTTTCTCGACCTAGCATGGAGTGAAGACTGGCACGCAGAACAAGCCCAGAAAAAGCCTGTTTTTATTCTCTTTCATGGTCTAGAAGGCTGTTTCTATAGCCCTTATGCCAATGGCTTAATGCACGCTTTTGCCCAGCATGGCTGGCTAGCGGTAATGATGCATTTTCGTGGCTGTAGCGGCGAGCCCAACCATAATGCTCGCAGTTATCACTCCGGTGAGATAGAAGATGCGCGTTTTTTTCTCGAACATATTGACCGCCAGTTTCCCAATCAAAGAAAGATTGCTGTTGGCATATCGCTTGGTGGTAACATGCTGGCAAACTACCTCGCACAATATAATCAGGATCCCTTGCTCGAAGCAGCCACAATTGTTTCAGCACCACTGGATCTCTCGGCATGCTCCGCGCGCATTGAACAAGGCCTTTCTAAAATCTACAAAACCTATTTACTCTCTTCTTTGAAAAAAAGCGCACTGCAAAAGCATCACTTAATCAAGGGAGAATTAGATGTTTCCTATCAAAGCATCAAACGCGTAACCAAACTGTATCAATTTGATGATTTAATTACGGCGCCTTTGCATGGATTTAAAGGTGCTGATGACTATTATCAGCGTTGCTCTGCCATTCACAAACTCCAAGATATTCGTCTTCCTTTGCAAATCATACATGCGAAAGACGACCCCTTTATGACAGAGGCGGTTATCCCTAAGTACGCTCTGCCAAGCAATATAGACTATCGACTATCTGAGCAAGGTGGTCACGTTGGCTTTGTAACTGGAAGTGCCATAAAGCCGAGATTTTGGCTCGAAGAGACATTGCCTACTTACTATCAAAGCTTGGTATCATCTAGCTAACGCTTTTACTATTGCCGAACATAAAAGAAAGAGGTATTTATGATCGTTCCTTGGCAAGACATTGCCCCAGAAACTTTAGACAATTTAATCAAAGAGTTTGTCCTTAGAGAAGGCACAGATTACGGCGCTGTAGAAGCCTCATTGCAAAACAAGATAGATCAAATAAAACAACAACTTAAATCTGGTGATGCTGTCGTGGTTTTCTCTGAGCTGCATGAAAGTGTTGATATTCAACTTAAGCATAAATTTTCCTTTTAAAGCACTGCATACACTATTGTCTTTGCAAAGCATGTTATAGTGAAGTGCAACAGTGGACAGTTATTCATAGACAAGGGTTGTCATGTCAGCAAAACATCCAGTTATCGCCGTTACTGGCTCGTCAGGTGCAGGTACTACCACCACATCTGAAGCTTTTCGCAAAATGTTCAATATGATGAAGGTCAAGCCAGCTTGGGTTGAAGGAGATAGCTTTCACCGCTTTACTCGCCCCGAAATGGATGTTGAAATTCGCAAAGCTCGCGAACAGGGGCGACACATCAGCTATTTTGGCCCTCAAGCCAATGACTTCCCTGCCTTAGCTGAATTTTTCCGCAAATATGGCAATGAAGGTACAGGCAAAGTTCGACGTTATCTCCATACCTTTGACGAAGCGGTTCCCTACAATCAAATGCCCGGTACTTTTACCCCTTGGCAAGAGCTACCAGAAAGCTCTGACGTGCTGTTTTATGAAGGCTTGCATGGTGGCGTTGTCGACGGTGAAGTTAACGTCGCGCAGCATGTGGATTTTTTGATAGGCATGGTGCCTATCGTCAACCTTGAATGGATTCAAAAATTCGTGCGCGACACCCGCGACAGAGGACATTCACGAGAGGCTGTGATGGACTCAATTGTTCGCTCAATGGATGATTATCTTAATTACATCACCCCGCAGTTTTCTCGCACTCATATTAACTTCCAGCGAGTGCCTACCGTCGATACATCAAACCCACTAAACGCCAAAGGCATCCCAAGCCTTGATGAGAGTTTTGTTGTTATCCGCCTTCGGGGAATAAAAAATGTCGACTTCCCATATCTACTGGCAATGATAGATGGCTCATTTATGTCACGTCACAACACCATAGTTGTACCCGGTGGAAAGATGAGTTTTGCCGTCGAGTTGATAGTTAGGCCAATACTTCAGCAGTTGATAGAAACGGGAAAAATTGGTTAAGACTTACTTTGTATACAGGATTACTTTTGATTGCGTGATCAGGCGCACACTTTTGTACACAAAATAGCCAAGTGAAGGCGATTAAAATCAAGAAATCAATTCAAAAAAAAGATACTATTTGAAACAGAAACAAAGATGGCTTGCAGCATTTGAAAAGTGCTCTTATCCTAATAAGTCTTGATTCAAGGCTTAGCTAAAACATGGAAAGAAGCAAGCGTACCCTGCAGAGGAAGTGAGATATTATGGTTCTAGGTAAACCTCAAACTGATCCAACATTAGAATGGTTCCTTTCACACTGTCATATTCATAAGTACCCATCTAAGAGCACACTGATCCACGCTGGTGAGAAAGCGGAAACGCTTTACTACATAGTCAAAGGTTCAGTTGCGGTACTTATTAAAGACGAGGAAGGCAAGGAAATGATCCTGTCGTACCTAAACCAAGGTGACTTTATCGGTGAGCTTGGTTTGTTCGAAGAAGACCAAGAACGCACAGCGTGGGTTCGAGCAAAATCACCTTGTGAAGTGGCAGAAATTTCTTTCAAGAAATTCCGTCAGCTTATCCAAGTAAACCCTGATATCCTAATGCGCTTGTCGGCTCAAATGGCAAGTCGTTTGCAGGTAACCAGTCAAAAAGTCGGAGATCTTGCTTTCCTTGACGTAACTGGCCGTATCGCTCAGACACTGCTGAATCTTGCGAAACAACCAGATGCCATGACGCACCCTGACGGCATGCAAATCAAGATCACTCGTCAAGAGATTGGCCAAATAGTTGGCTGTTCACGCGAAACGGTTGGCCGCATCTTAAAGATGCTTGAAGAGCAAAACCTGATTTCAGCACATGGTAAAACGATCGTCGTATACGGCACTCGATAACCATTGTTCTACACATAAAGCCGAGTTCATGATTGGACTCGGTTTTTTTCTTATTTGTTAATTAGCTTGCTCTATCCTAACCTTAGTTTGAATTTCAACAGTAACTTTCAGGCAGGATGGACTCATGATTTTAAAGCTACTTTCTTCGCTGGTATTGGCTTTCAGCCTAGTTTTTTCATCAATCTCAATTGCCCAAACGACCATAATTCACCCTATCCCACGGGAAGGTTCTGAGCTAGACCAGTACGCCATCGACCTCATTCAGTTTCTTGTGGATAAATCAGGCGAAGGGATTTTGCTCCAACCTTATAAAACACCTGTTGACTCACAATCACGTAAAGTCACTCTGCTCAAAGAAGGCAAAATTACGGTAGATTGGCTAGGCGCCGATAAGACCCTTGAGCAAGAGCTACTTCCTATTCGCTACCCAGTTTTTCGAGGTCTCCTTGGCCATCGTATTTTTATCACCAATAAAACCACTGCAGCCAAACTAGGCAATATAAACAGCATAGAGGAATTGCGTAAGCTTGGTATGATACAGGGGCAAGGCTGGGCAGATGTAAAAGTCTTAAAATCCGGCGGGTTTAAAGTAAGAGAAGTGCCTAGCTTTGATAATATCTTTCGTATTGTCGATAGCGAACGTACCGATTTGTTCCCACGAGCCGTTATCGAACCCTACAGCGAAGTTACCCAGCGCAGTCAATTATCCAATCTAGTGGTTGATGACAAACTGATGCTGATTTACCGCTTTCCTATGCTGCTGTTTGTGAGCCCTAAGAACCCTGAGGTAGCAGCTACGCTCAAAAAAGCGTTCGAAGCTTCGTATCAAGATGGTTCATTTGTTGAGTTCTTTGAAAAAGCACCTCTAGTGAAAAAAACCTTCGAGCAAGCGGGTATTAAAAGTAGAAAAGCGTTTAGTATAGATAACCCCCACCTAAGCGAAGAAACGCGTTCGATCCCAGACCAATATTGGCTTAGTGTAACAGAATAGAAAAAGGCGCCTTAAATGGCGCCTTTTTATTCAGAAGTCTGTGCATCCCCACTCAAGACTCGTTATTTGTGCTCTCAAATATCTTATCAGCCGATGCAGCGACAAACCCAGGATATAATTCACCATTACTCATAGGATAGCGTTTAGCAAATTCATAAAAGCCGCCAGGGACTATCTGGGAGCCTTCTGTGAAAGATACTGGCACTTTATCTGCCATGGTCGAGGATTGCTCAAGTAACACGTCTGATGAGCCTTTGACCTCACCGCCTGATTCATTAATTGTAAACCCAGCTTGGCGCAAATGGTCATTAACCTGTTTTGCTTCATCGAACGCAGTCAGTTGATTGACACTCACAGTAAAGTGGTTGGCTCCATAGCCGTGAGCAGCAAGCCAAGCAGCGTATTCACTTTCTTTGGCAAGTTGTTGGTAATCTTCAAAACTGAGTTGCCAAAGACGGCCAGAAGATAAAAACTCAAAGCTTGTCAGTTTGCTAGTATCAATCTGATCGACCAACCTCTTGACTATGCTCTGCAATTGCGGCGAACACTCTTCTACTTTTAGCTCACTAATAAAGACTTTAGGTTGCTTAGGATCTGGGTGTTCGTAATGTTTCGCCAGCAATTTTTTCGCCTCAAATTGGTAATCTCCACATGGAGTGTAACCAACATCAATAAAGGGCTTGGCTATCGCTTCCATACCAACTGGGCTTAAATTAAAAGTTCGCAGAGCGATATGGTCGTTAATCAGGGGCTCGCTTTCTTGCAATAATTGATGAATTTTATCTGCTGAGGGGCATAAGCGCTGAATATAGTCATTCCATAACGACTGAAATAAAACATCTGGCGTCATAACGCCTCCTTGTCTAGTTTATTAGGTTGATAGTCAGCTCGCTGGCTCAGCGAGCTGACCCTTTTCGCTAAAGGTACTATGTGTACTAGTTATAACTCCACACCAGGACTCAGTGTTTCAGGTAACACGGTTTGATCGCCCTCCATCGAAGCCATTGGATAGGCACAATAATCAGCCGCATAATACGCACTTGGACGAAGGTTACCTGAAGCGCCAGGGCCGCCAAATGGCGCATCACCACTTGCCCCTGTCAGCTGGCGGTTACGATTAACAATACCTGCGCGGATATGGTCGACAAAATATTCCCACTCGCTATCATCGGTGGAAACAAGCCCTGCGGATAAACCAAAGCGCGTATCATTGGCAAGCTCGACCGCTTTTTCTAGACCTTGGTATCGAACGACTTGCAGCAAAGGACCAAAATATTCTTCATCTGGCAGCTGCGCAATTGGTGTGACGTCTATGATACCTGGAGTGACAAAAGCAGCTTCACCTGCTTTAGCCTCTAACAAGCTTTGACCTCCAAGCTTAACCAGATTCGATTGAGCCTGAAGAATAAAGTCGGCTGCCGCTTTTGAAATTTGTGGCCCCATAAAGGGTGCAGGCTGCGCAAAAGGTTGATCAACATGAATCTTTTGCGTTGATTCAATCAAATTAGAAACTAAGGCGTCCCCTTTTTCCCCCAAAGGAACATAAAGGCGACGTGCACAAGTACAGCGCTGGCCTGCACTAATAAATGCCGACTGAATAATGGTGTATACGGTTGCATCTAAGTCACCATATTGCTCAGAAATCACCATAGGGTTGTTGCCGCCCATTTCCAAAGCCAGCATTTTGTCTGGTTGACCAGCAAACTGACGATGCAGGATATGACCGGTATTGGCACTACCAGTAAACAACACACCATCAATACCTTTGGATTCAGCCAATGCAACGCCTGTTTCTTTAGCACCTTGAACCAAGTTAATCACGCCGGCAGGCAGACCTGCTTGTTGCCATAACTTCATTGCGAACTCGCCTGTTAGCGGCGTTTGCTCCGATGGTTTAAATACCACAGTGTTACCGGCAAGTAAGGCTGGGACTATATGGCCATTTGGCAAATGACCAGGGAAGTTATAAGGACCAAATACCGCCATCACACCCAAAGGACGATGACGTAAAACAATCTGGTTACCTGCCGCTTCACGTTGCGCTTCACCTGTGCGGTCATGATAAGCACGAATTGAAATAGCGATTTTACCCACCATCGCGGCCGCTTCCGTTCGGGTCTCCCACAAAGGCTTACCGGTTTCTTTAGCGATAATCTCTGCGATTTGCTCACTGTTTTCTTTCACTTTCTCAGCAAAAGCTAGCACGATTGACTCACGCTCTATATAGCTGCACTTTTTCCAGCTTAAAAAAGCGTTTCGAGCAGCACTGACCGCTGACTCAACCTGCTCGGGAGAAGCACTTTGTCCTTGCCAAATTACTTCGTTGTTGTAAGGGCTGGTGGAATTTATTGCTGCGCCATGCCCATCCAGCCACTCACCTGCAATCCAATGTGTCATATGATTATTCCTCTCAATTACTGGGCCAACATGCGAACGTAGTCACCTTGCTTGACTTGTAAAGCCTCAGCCGCTTCTGGGGATAAAATGACAGACTCAGAGGCCTGATCATATGCAGCCTTAGTTGCTACCGCTCTAAAATGCTCAAAAGAAGTATTTGAGACTAAGTAATCCTGCGAGCTAGAGTGCTGCGCAATCGATACTTTTGCTCGGAATGAGTGGCGTACAGATTCGATATTGCGCATATCACACTCAACCGATGGACCACCATCGAAAATATCGACATAGTTGCGACAAGTGAAGCCTTCCTTTTCAAGTAAGCGCAGCGCAGGTTTAGTGTTTTCGTGTACTTGACCTATGACCTCTTGGGCCTCTTTACTAAGCAAGTTAATGTAAATCGGCAGCTTAGGCATAAGATCGGCAATGAAGCCTTTCTTACCAATACCGGTTAAGTAATCCGCCATGGTAAAGTCGATGGAGAAAAAGTGCTCTTGTAACCATTGCCAAAATGGTGAGTTACCTTCATCGTCAGACACCCCGCGCATTTCGGCAAATACGGTTTTAGAAAAACGATGTGGGTGCTCGGCCATCATCAAAAACCGACACTTTGACATTAACCGACCGTTCAATCCGCCGCGAAAGCTAGGTCTTAGGAATAAAGTACAAATCTCACTGCAACCTGTATAGTTGTTACCAAAAGTCAGCAGCTTTACCACATTATTGACCCCAAGCTTTGGCGATGAGTGAACTATGGTACTGATATGATAAGAATAAAATGGCACATCCCAACCAATGGAAGCTTCGATACCCGTGCACCCTGCTACCTCGCCACTCTTGCTATCAAACCCAACCATTAAATAGCCTTCATCGCCGGGCTCTGTCACTTTCGGTTTAGAAAAGCTGTATTCAGAGTGTGTAATACGGTTGGTCAATAACTCTTCGTTGACCGGAAGTGATGTAAATCCATGTCCAGATTCGACGGCACAAGTATGCAAAGCATCGTAGTCCGACATTGTTATCGGGCGAACAACTAGCATCGATATTCCCTCCTGATGCATAGGTCAGCGCCACATTCATCAAGATTTGGCTCATCTCTAGCCAAATAGCATTCACAACAGGTTATAGGATTTAAGAGCCGAGGATCGTCTTAGTGTTGGGAATACCTAATGCGTGGAACTGAAAAAAGAAGATCGCCTCACTAGGACGATCTTCCGTGTTTCTTAATTATTTACTGAGTGTTGCTAGAGCCTTATCAAGCCTTGATAAACCCTCTTCAACTTCTTGCTTAGTGATGACCAAAGACGGTGTAAAGCGAACAACATTGGTACCCGCGACCAGTACCATCAAGCCTTCTTTACCAGCGGCAACCAACACATCTCGCGCTCGGCCTTGCCACTCGTCATTGAGCGCAGCGCCGAGTAGCAAACCTTTACCACGAACTTCAGCAAACATCTGATATTTTTCGTTGAGTTTGTTTAACCCTTCTCTAAACCATGTTTCGCGCTCTGCTACACCTTTAAGTGTTTCTGGGTCGCTGACGATATCGACCACAGCTTCAGCGACTGCACAAGCAAGTGGGTTACCCCCATAGGTTGAGCCATGTGTACCAATTTTAAGATGCTCAGCAAGCTCTGCCGTGGTGAGCATAGCGCCAATTGGGAAACCGCCACCAAGTGATTTGGCTGTACTCAAAATATCTGGGGTTACACCAAGGCCTTGGTAAGCATAAAAGTGCCCTGTACGACCGTTACCTGTTTGTACCTCATCAAAAATCAGTAGCGCATTGTGCTTATCACACAGTTCACGAACCGTTTGTACAAATTCGTCAGTCGGAGCGATGATGCCCCCCTCTCCTTGAAGAGGCTCCATCATAATCGCACAAGTGCGATCTGAAATATGTGCCCGTAAGGTCTCGATATCGTTGTACGGTAAATGGGTCACGTCACCCGGTTTGGGACCAAAGCCATCAGAGTATGCTGCTTGTCCACCTACGGTAACGGTAAAGAAAGTTCGGCCATGAAAGCCTTGTTTAAAGGCGATAATTTCAGATTTCTCAGGACCAAACTTATCGGCTGCATAGCGACGTGCAAGCTTAAGCGCGGCTTCGTTGGCTTCTGCGCCTGAGTTGGCATAAAACACTTTGTCGGCAAAGCTCACTTGGGTGAGTTTTTTCGCCAAACGCAGCGCTGGCTCATTAGTCATCACATTACTTAAATGCCAAAGCTTTTGACCTTGCTCTGTTAGCGCATTCACCATAGCTGGGTGACAATGTCCAAGACAGCTCACCGCAATACCACCTGCAAAGTCGATGTACTCTTTGCCTTGCTGATCCCAAACGCGTGCGCCTTCACCTTTAACAGGCACCATTTCCATCGGGTTATAACAAGGTACCATGACCTCATCAAACAAACCGCGTTCTACTTTACTTTCAACTGTCATTGCACATTCCCTCTCAATACCGCATGCCAGGCAATTTTTGCATCCTTGCCTTCTTATTAATGAAAGCACATTTTGTTTTGCATATGAGCAATTACGGCATTGTATTTACATTTAATTAACCATTTCAATAGTGAATTATTCTTTTTATTCAACCATGAATAGGCAACCCCTCACTTTCATTGAGTATTTATGCACTAAGTCACTGCTTTTATGAAGCAATATATTCTTATAGTTAACATAAGCTGTCGTTAAACATGGTGATTACAGGCTTGAAGTGTTAAAGCTCAAAGGGGCAACGAATAGTTTTTCACAACATATTCGCAGCATAAAATATGAAATAAATGTTAAAAAAAGTGATCGCTATCAGGTTTTGAGAGAAGAGAAAATAGTTGAGCGATCGAGAAAGTTAGCCAATAACTCATGGCCTTGCTCGGTTTTGATTGATTCAGGGTGAAACTGAACCGCTTCTATCGGCAGGGTTTTATGTTGAAAACCCATGATTTCATCCATTGAACCATCTTCTCGCGTTGTCCATGCGGTCAGTTCGAAGCAATTGGGTAAGCTGTCATTTTTTACCACCAGCGAGTGGTAGCGAGTGACAGTGAGTGGGTTATTGAGCTGGGTAAATACGCTGCGGTTATTATGGCGAATGGCAGACGTTTTACCGTGCATCACCTGACGTGCGCGCACCACTTCTCCGCCAAACACTTGCGCAATGGCTTGATGGCCTAAGCACACGCCCAAAATAGGTAATTTACCTGCAAAATGCTCAATCGCGCTGAGTGAGATGCCTGCTTCATTCGGCGTACATGGACCTGGTGATATCACCAAATGAGTGGGATTAAGCGCTTCAATCTCTTCAAGGCTAATTTGATCGTTACGCACCACCTTTACCTCTGCGCCCAACTCACAAAAGTACTGATACAAGTTGTAGGTAAAAGAGTCGTAGTTATCGATGATCAGCAGCATAGCTCTTAAATGGTTTTGATAAATCGTATATATGACGCGGTATTGTGCATTACCAAAGCCGAAAGGCAAGGATTAACTGAAACTAGATTCTGTTATTTAACCATGTAGCGAGCTTCGCTTGGATGACTTATCGGCGAATTTTATGCTCGGTAGCAATATCCCACCCCATAAATGGACTAATTTGCACTTCCAAACTCTTTTGGCACTCAAGATCCCGGAGCTAAATGGTTCTAAATTTGAGATTCTGCCCAATGATCGCCACATTGGCGATCATTGACCGAGCGTTTATAGAATAATTACTACCCATTGATAATGCTTATCTCTATAATTTGCCACTTAACAGAAAGTGGTAAATAAACGAGAACTATAAATGACATTAAAACATATCGCAGTGGCTGGCCTTACCGTATTTGCATTAAGTGCCTGTCAAACTACCTCAGTTGAAAATATTCAAACTACAGCCTCACAAACAACCATTGATGAAGCGAGAAAAAACTTCAAAGGGGCAGAAGACTTCAAAGTACTCGATAACGGTGTGATTTATTACACCAAGCAACTTGACGGTAAACATCGCTGGAGTCCAGTGCACACAAAAGAGCTTAGCTATCGCATGTCTTGTGAAGACTTCCGCTGGTATCTAGAGCGCGGCATGACAGTAAGGATAGCGCTAAGAGGCAAAGGCGCGGTCACCTATGACTATAATTTAGAGCGCTGCGAAACCGAAGCGCCAACCAATCTTTACGATTCCTAACATCAACCGCCACTGCTTTCAGTGGCGATTTTTTACAGTAAAGGCTATTTACGTCTGCGCCATAGGGCTAGACCAAATAAAGATACGATTGCGCCAAGGCCAAATGAGCCGGCCATTTTTAGCTCAAGTACCGCTGGGTCGTGATCTGATGAACGAAAGTGGTCGGTATATTTTGGCAAATCACCTGTGTATCTATCACTGTATTCAAACAGAGTCGATTCACCGCCATTAATATGCCATTCAGTGGCATCGACCACATACTTTTCAAGACTTGGGCTTATCAATATATGGTCAAGCGCGCCCACTTCATCATTGTATGAAAAGCTCCAATTATTTGGATGTTTAGCGGCCACCGCATTAATGTAACCATAGCTGTGATGAATAACCTCGCCCTGATCGCCAAATTGCTCAACACCGCCAATATAAGTATTGCGCGCCGCTTTAATCACTTTGCCATATTGCTTTTGGCTGTAATCGGTTAAAACCAGCATAGGGTCTTCTTTACCGTAAGCATTTAAATCACCCAATATCACTTTATGGCCAGGAATATCTTCAAGCGCCTCTCCTAGTGCCACTGCGGCGGCAACGCGAAAGTTCTCACATGAGCCTTGCTGATCGACGTCTTTTCCACCCTGACCGCCTTCATCGATTGGCGCAGCGTCTTCCCAACATTTGGAGCCTTTTGATTTAAAGTGGTTAACCGCGACAGTGATACGTTCCTCTGCATCTTGCTTTTGGTCTTTGCTTTTTATCCTAAAGGTAGGGGCGAGTGTATTGCGCTGGTAATTCTTACCATCTTCAATCACCTTGCCATCATCATCAAGCACTTCTGGGGCTTGTTGGCTCGGCATCTCAATGACTCGTGAGCTTTGAAGCTCAACGGATTTAAAACGATACAGCACCCCTGTGGTAATCGCATCAGTGCCAATATAATCATTTTTATCCTTGATACCGTCACCATTGGTATCAAGCGCGACAAACTTATAGCGATCTTTTTTGTTATCAATCTGCTGGTTTAACTGCTCAACAAGCTGGCCAATGGCGCCATTTTCGCCCAAGCCATTATTTTCAATTTCCATTAAACCTATGATATCGGCATCCAGGCGCAAAATGGCATTAACAATTTTGGCTTGCTGAATTTCAAACTCAGGATAGGTCTTAGCGCCTCGATTGCCGCCATTGGGGTTAGTGTCTCCGCCAAAAGGAGAGTTGAAATAATTGAGCACATTAAAGGTCGCGATTCTTAAATCGCCCTTTTCTTTAACTTCTGGTTGCTGAGTACGTGGGTAGCGGCGAATAAAATTGTCTTTGCTTAAGGTGTTGGTGGTAATTAAGCGATAGTCGCCATAGCTGTAGCTCAGCACCCCTTCAAGCCCAACGATAGTATCGCCAATGCGAATATAATCTTCGGTCGAGCCATTTTGGTCAGCGTCGGTGACACCAAATTCAGGGTAATAAGGAATCACGCCATTGGGCGCTTTATGGTCAGATTCGATAAATAAACGTCGCTCGCTATTATCCTTGCTTTGCTGCTTAGCCTTATCTGAACCGGCAGCAAAAGCTTGGTTAGGGTGCATATTGATGCCCCCTTGCGCCAGTACCATGTTATTACGACTCGCCGCATAATCGTAACCAAAGGTGCGCGTGACTCGCATATCAAGATTGGCACTTGTTTTAACCAACATACCTTCATAGCGCTCAAGGGATTGTTCAAAGCTGGCATCATCGGCCAAAATATCAATCTCAGTTGCAACTGGCGGTGTGTGCTCTCCCTGCTTAACCCATGCGTTTTTCCCCGCTTTTAGCTGGGTCTGCTGGTAGTTTTCCTGAACTTTACCTTTAACACAGACTAGATCGCCTGGCTTAAGCTCAGACTGAGATTGGTTGGTTTCAACAAATAGGCCTTCTGAGGTTTTCGGGTTGCCATCATCGTTAAGCGCTTGCAGGTAAAAGCCTTTGGTCAGACTGCTAGTAACTGCGCTCACTATGCCTTTTACATACACCTCATCGTCGGAGATAAAGGCACCATTATTGAGCAGTGGAGAGCGACTGCCCTCACCTTGAATCTCTTGAATTGAGGTAAAGACTGGCTCATGACCGTCTTGCTCGCATGCAAACGGCTCTGGTGCTTGACCGCCATTAAGCTCACCCAAACCTTGAATATCATTTTTATCTGACTCTAGCCAATTTGAGGCTTGGTAATGAGAAGAAGGAGAAAAATCATCTTGGCTGCGCGTTAAGGTGACATCTTTGGCAAAATCATTTCCGCCCATATCACCGATTACATCATGTACATCGTTACCTTTAAGCAGAGCAACTGGGTCATTACCGTTAAAGCCAAGTACATCATTGTCTAGAAAATCACTGAGGTTTTTAATATCCTCATTTGACTGCGTATGGCCAATCACTAAGACGCTTTTCGCCTGTATAACTTTACCGTCTAATGACAGCTTGCTATCCCAATCGCCACCACCATTGATTGATTTAGCCAAACTGTAACCATCAAGCTCTACCGAAACTTCGCCAGTATTGGCAATTTCAATGGCTTTATTATTATTGCTACCTTCGACGTATTGAGAAATAATGATCTCAGACATTGCTGGCGTAGAGAGAACACTTGCGACCACTGCTGCAAGTAAAGTTGGAGTGAGTTTTTGTTTCATTCTGTCCACCTTGCGTCGCTTCCTTTGTTATCTAGGTATAGAAAGCGCGTTTCAATTCCCTTTTCCTGTTGAGAAAAGACTTATAAAGCTCGACCAGTGTTGATGTTTTTTATGAAACTAAAAACAACATTCCATGACATTGAGATTTCGATCCCATAGGTAAAATGAATATTTGGATAAGCGTCAAACTTTAAACTGAATTGAAATACTTGTTGCAAATTTGCAAGCTAGGTATCAAGAAAGGAGAGAGTTTCGAGCACAACTAGAATAAAGGCTCAAGGGTGGAGCGGACGCTAATCACTAGCGTCCATCACAAGGTTAGGGCTTATTGAGGTGGTTATTGTTGTCGTCTTCTTTGCGCTCATATTCACCTTCAAATGTATGGCCATCATTATCTTGGTTGTGGCCAAAGCCATCTTGCCGGAACTGATGAGAGCCAAACTCTGCGGAGGCTTTTACCACCATTTTGGTCATCAGATACTTGGCTAAAGCGCGGCGCGGCGCAGGCAATAGGACTATCATGCCCAGCGTATCAGTTAAAAAGCCTGGAATAAAAAGCAACACCCCAGCGACGGCAAGCAACACACCTTCTAGAATTTGCTGTGCCGGTAGCTCTCCTTGCTTAAGCCTGCTTTGCACTGAGAGTAAGGTTTGTAATCCTTGACTACGCACTAAAGAGGCCCCCAGAAATGCGGTCAAAAAGACCATGGCGATGGTTGGCCATAAGCCAAGATAATCGCCTACTGAGATAAACAAACTTATCTCGATAACAGGAACCAATACAAATATTAAGAATACGATAGCAAACACATGCCCTCCTTTGTTGGCACTAGTGTAAGATCAAAGCTTGCCAAACCTCAAACGAAAGCGACAAAAATTCACAGCGCTATGGCAGTTTAAACTCAGTTTAGCGTTTAAAAACATTCAACAAAGCAAAAATAAAAAAAGTGATCAAGATAGCGTTTTTATCCGCTGAGTGAAGTATCATGAGCCCCATAAGTCAGGACGTATTTTACAGCCAAAAAACTCTGACGAATGGATTCTTAAGTTGCAGAATGGCGAGCATTTTCATTTACATCAGAATAATTATCTAAGGATCCTATCATGGCTAGCCTAAATGATACCCTACACCCAGCGAACACAACCCGTATTGAAGAAGATCTTCTCGGTGAGCGACACGTTCCCGCTGATGCTTACTACGGCATCCATACCTTGCGCGCAATTGAGAACTTCAATATTTCTAACGTGACCATTTCCGATGTGCCTGAGTTTGTTCGTGGTATGGTAATGACCAAAAAAGCGGCAGCGCTTGCTAATAGCGAGCTTGGTGTTCTACCAAAAGAAATCGCTCAATACATAGTTGAGGCATGTGATTTGATCCTAGACACAGGCAAATGTATGGATCAGTTCCCATCGGACGTGTTCCAAGGTGGGGCTGGAACCTCGGTCAATATGAATACCAATGAAGTAATTGCCAATGTTGCATTGGAGATCATGGGCAAAGAAAAAGGGCAATATCAGTTTATTAACCCTAATGATCACGTTAACAAGAGCCAGTCGACCAACTGCGCCTACCCAACGGGTTTTCGTATCGCAGTTTATAACAGTGTCCAGACGCTTATCGAAGCAATAGAATACTTAAAAGGCGCATTTGCACTAAAAAGCAAAGAGTTTAAAGGCGTACTAAAAATGGGCCGTACTCAGCTTCAAGACGCTGTGCCTATGACAGTTGGACAAGAGTTTCATGCCTGGTCTGTGACCTTAAATGAAGAAATTCGTGCGCTTGAATATACATCTAAACTCTTGCTTGAAATTAACTTAGGCGCGACGGCAATTGGTACTGGTCTCAATGCCGCGCAAGGCTACCAGCAATTGGCAGTGAAGCATTTGGCACAAGTTACTGGGTTGGATGTGGTACCGGCAGAAGATCTTATTGAAGCAACCTCAGACTGCGGCGCTTATGTAATGACCCATGGCGCACTAAAACGCCTCGCGGTTAAATTGTCTAAAATCTGTAACGACTTACGTCTTCTATCTTCTGGTCCTCGCGCTGGTATTAATGAGCTCAACTTACCAGAGCTGCAAGCTGGCTCGTCAATTATGCCCGCTAAAGTTAACCCTGTGGTTCCTGAAGTGGTCAACCAAGTGTGTTTTAAAGTGCTGGGCAATGACAACACGATTTCGTTTGCAGCAGAAGGTGGCCAATTGCAGCTTAATGTCATGGAGCCTGTAATTGCTCAGAGCATGTTTGAGTCCATTTCTTTACTTGCCAATGCGTGTATTAATCTGCGTGACAAGTGTATCGATGGCATCACAGTTAATAAAGAAGTGTGCGAGGGATACGTCTATAACTCCATTGGCATAGTCACTTACCTAAACCCGTACATTGGCCACCATGAAGGCGATATTGTCGGTAAAATCTGCGCAGAAACAGGCAAGAGCGTGAGAGAAGTCGTGCTTGAGCGAGGCCTACTCAGCGAAGAAGAACTCGATGATATCCTCAACGTCGAAAACTTCATGCATCCCAAATACAAAGCAAAGCGCTATCAATAACAAAACGTGACTAGGGCCGAAGCAGGCCCTTTTTTGCACAGCAAATTTAATTCCACAATTTTTTAGCGGATTAAATCAATCGCTTTCTAAAGTTCGAATTACTGGCTTTTAACAGCCAAATATAAAAGTTAAAATATATAAGAGGTATCTACCATGATTATGCTTGAGCTATTTGTCGTCCTGCTCTTCATCTTCCTCGGAGCGCGCATTGGTGGTATTGGGATTGGCTTTGCTGGCGGCGCTGGCGTCATCGCACTGTCCTTTGTTCTGGGCGTGCCTACCAGTCAGACTTACATACCTGTTGATGTCATCTTGATCATAATGTCAGTCATTACTGCCATTGCAGCAATGCAAGTTGCAGGGGGTATGGATTGGCTGGTTCAATTGGCGGAAAATTTTCTTCGTAAGCACCCAGAGCGGATAACTTTTTATGCGCCCATTGTAACCTTTTTAATGACTTTGATGGCAGGTACGGGCCACACGGCATTCTCGACCCTACCGGTTATCGCCGAAGTGGCCAAGGGTCAAGGCGTTCGCCCATCTAGGCCATTGTCAATTGCCGTTGTCGCATCACAAATCGCGATTACCGCTTCACCCATATCCGCCGCTGTGGTTGCATTCTCATCCATGCTCGCGCCAAAAGGGATTGATTATCTGACCTTACTTGCTGTGTGTATCCCAACCACTTTCATCGCTTGTATGATAGGTGCATTTGTTGCCAACTTCATGGGTAGTGAGTTAAAAGATGATCCCATCTACCAGCAGCGTTTAGAGCAAGGTCTAGTTAAGTTAGCACCGCAAAAGCAGCGTGATATTTTACCAACCGCTAAAACGGCAACCTATATATTCCTCATCGCGATTGCATTTGTTGTGTGCTACGCAGCTGCCATCTCAACATCAGTAGGACTGATTACCGACCCAGCGCTTGGGCGCAACGAAGCCATTATGGCAGTGATGTTAACCGCGGCAGCAGCGATTGTGCTCTTCACTAAGATTGATGCTTCAAAAATCCCCAGCGCGTCGACATTTCGCTCAGGAATGACGGCATGTGTTTGCGTTCTTGGCGTGGCATGGCTGGGCTCTACTTTTGTCAACGCCCATGTGGAAGGCATTAAAGAGGTGGCTGGGGGGTTATTGAGTGACTATCCTTGGATGCTAGCAATTGTATTATTTTTTGCTTCCATGCTACTTTACTCTCAAGGGGCAACCACGGTCGCTTTAATGCCAGCAGCACTGGCAATAGGTGTCGCGCCGCTCACCGCAGTGGCTTCGTTTGCTGCCGTCAGTGCTTTATTCGTCCTACCTACCTACCCAACCTTGCTCGCTGCGGTAGAAATGGATGACACAGGCTCGACTCGGATCGGCAATTATGTCTTTAACCATCCCTTTTTTATCCCAGGCGTTGTGACCATTACTTCTGCTGTTGCACTGGGCTTCACCTTGGGAGGGGTCCTTATTTAGATAAAGCATGGAGGTACTATAATACCTCCATGATAAAGACCTCTTTTTAGACAAGCAGCCTCTTGACTTAGATCATATATATCACTGTTCTCAAAAGTGCCTAAATAATGAATAGTTTTCTCTATTTAAATCATCAAACCTATTATATTCAATATAAAAACTATTTTTATAGCATAGTCATTTGATTAAAATAAAATTTTAATCATCAGACATTGTTAGCTGAATTTATCACATAATACTTTTGTGAAGAACAACAATAATAATATCGGTCATAATTATTAGAATGGGTAAGGTTTTTATACTTATATAAAATATACCACTCTTAGTTGACTTCTATTTACTGCTTGCCAAATAGAAGTTAGGAGGTCATCATGACAGCACAAATTGATCCAAGTGGCAAAAAAACGGGCTTCTTTGCCAGACTCAAGTTTCCATCCGCCTACAGCATACTTTTTATATTAATTGCCTTCGTCGCACTGCTGACATGGGTGATCCCTGCTGGTCAATATCAACGCGAAATGAACCAGGATTTAGGCCGTGAGGTACCCATAACTGGGACATACCAAACCGTCGAAGCCAATCCGCAAGGCATAGCGGATGTCTTTCTTGCACCTATAGATGGCTTTTACGATCACCAAAGTTATCAAGCGGCTGCTATCGATGTTTCTCTATTTATTCTGGTTATGGGTGGGTTTCTTGGTCTTGTCACAGCAACAGGCGCCATTGATGCCGGAATAGAGCGAGTGACTCATGCCTTGCACGGCCGAGAAGAGATGATGATCCCTATATTGATGGCGTTATTTGCTGCAGGTGGCACAATTTATGGTATGGCAGAAGAATCATTGCCTTTCTATTCTCTGCTAGTTCCGGTCATGATGGCTGCACGCTTTGACCCTGTTGTGGCTGCCGCAATCATATTACTCGGAGCAGGAATTGGTGTACTTGGCTCGACTATTAACCCTTTTGCCACCGTCATCGCTGCTAACGCATCAGGCATCCCGTTTACTGACGGTATATTGCTGCGCGCAGCAATATTAGTCATTGGTTGGTTTATCTGTGTCGCTTATGTTATGCGTTATGCGCGTCTAGTACGCAGCGATCAAAGCAAGTCCATTGTCTATGACCAATATGAGGAAAATAAACAAAGGTTTCTTGGTCAGAGAAGTGAAGAATCTATTGAGTTCACAGGCCGCCATAAAGCAATCCTATGCATATTTGGCGCTTCCTTCGCGGTCATGATCTACGGTGTTTCAGTCGCTGGGTGGTGGATGGCCGAAATATCAGCCATGTTCCTTGCTGCCGCTGTGTTAGTTGGCTTAGTTGCCGGCATGAGTGAAGAAAATTTTATCCATAACTTTATTGATGGTGCGCGTGACTTACTCGGCGTAGCACTTATTATTGGTATTGCTCGTGGTATCGTGGTTGTGATGGATAACGGAATGATCACAGACACTATTCTAAACTCTGCTGAGCAGACAGTGACAGGTTTGTCTTCTGTTGTGTTCATCAACGTAATGTTCTTTTTGGAAATTTTACTTTCTTTCCTTGTTCCCTCGACCTCAGGACTTGCCGTGCTAACCATGCCAATCATGGCGCCTCTGGCCGACTTTGCAGGAGTAGGACGAGATCTTGTCATTACCGCATACCAATCAGCATCCGGACTAGTCAACTTAATCACACCGACTTCTGCGGTCGTAATGGGAGGACTTGCAATAGCACGCGTCCCATATATTCGCTGGATAAAGTGGGTCGCGCCACTGCTGGGTATACTTACCATCTTCTGCGTTATCATGATAAGTATCGGTGCCATGTTCTAAAAAGCTCTCATTCTACCAAGCCGCTTAATCAAGCGGCTTTTTTAGTACAAATAGTCGGCAGATTTTCAAATGTCACCGTCACTTCAATCCTTATGTTTAACGTGAGCCAAGTCATATTTATCGAAAGAATTTATGTTAATAAAAGTTAAACAAGTCCATGTAATTAATTACCTATTAATTTCTTATGAATAGATTAAATTTAAACTTTGGTTTTAAATTTCTATTCGTTTGAATATTGTTCCTAGATGGTGGCTCTCTATTATCATGGAATTTAAATAGGTGAATATTTTTTCCATCTAAATGTATATTCAGAGCGTTAACAAATATTAAACACATGCATAGATATTGTTAAAGCCTTTTCTTAAAGACAATAATGTATAAAACATAAACTGTGATTCCCTTCTAAGAAGCCCCCAGTAACAGGCGTATTATGAATTTCAGCCAAACAAACATTTCTCCATTCTGAGCACACAACACGCCAGAACTTAACCAGAGAGACTTGAGTATGAATAACTTGTACGTTGGTTCCGAAATTGGTCAGTTGCGTCGCGTTCTCGTTCACCGCCCCAAACGCGCGTTAACCCACCTAACCCCTTCAAACTGCCATGATTTACTGTTTGATGATGTGCTTGCAGTTGAGCGGGCTGGCGAAGAACACGATGTGTTTACCGCAACTTTATCTGAGCAAAATGTTGAAGTACTGTTTCTAACCGACTTGCTGTCTGAAACGCTCCAAGTGTCAGAAGCAAAAGATTGGCTACTCTCGCATCAGGTATCAGAGTACCGACTAGGACAGACATTTGCTAGCGATGTTCGTTGCTACCTAAGAGATTTGCCCAACATAGAACTGGCTAAAATACTCACAGGTGGCTTGTCTTATGCTGAAATGCCAGTTCAATCTTCTTCCATGATGCAAGGCCTTCACCAACCGATAGACTTTATCCTTGAACCACTTCCCAATCACTTATTTACCCGAGATACCTCCTGCTGGGTATATGGCGGCGTGTCGATAAACCCAATGGCCAAAACCGCACGCCAACGAGAGACGAACCATCTCAGAGCAATATACCGCTGGCATCCGACATTTGCTCAGCAAGGTTTCATCAAATACCTCGGCGATAAAGAAATCCAGTATGACAATTCGACCATAGAAGGTGGGGATGTTTTAGTGATTGGTAAAGGCGCGGTTTTGATCGGAATGTCTGAACGTACAACGCCTCAAGGCGTCGAGCATTTAGCTTCGCAGCTTTTCAAACACAGTCAAGCCAAACAAGTCATTGCGATGGAGTTACCCAAGCATCGCTCTTGCATGCACCTTGATACTGTCATGACCCATATGCGCGAAGATACTTTTTCAATCTATCCAGAAGTGATGCGCAGTGATATCCAATGCTGGAAATTAACTGGCGATGAGTCAGGCAAGGTCAATGTAAAACAAGAAAACAGCTTTGTTCATGCGATAGAAAAAGCACTTGGTATTGGTCAGATTAACCTCATCACAACAGGGGGGGACAACTTCAATGCAGAACGAGAGCAGTGGAATGATGCCAATAATGTTCTGACTGTAAAACCTGGGGTTGTGATTGGCTACCAAAGCAACACCTATACCAATGAAAAATACGACAAAGCAGGTATTACCGTGTTGCCTATCCCCGGTGACGAGCTTGGGCGAGGTCGCGGAGGCGCTCGTTGTATGAGTTGTCCTATTGAGCGTGACGGCATTTAAGTCCTAACACCTATCAATGTCTAGATTGGGAGATCACATCATGAACAAACAAACGGTCGTCATTGCACTTGGTGGCAACGCACTTCTTCGTCGCGGCGAGCCTTTAGAAGCAGGGGTTCAGCGTCACAACATACAAATTGCTGTTAAGGCGATCTGCGAAGTCGCACAAAATTACAAAGTCGTGCTCGTACATGGAAACGGCCCTCAAGTAGGTTTATTGGCTCTACAAGGCTTGGAATATAAGCAAGTTGCTCCTTATCCGCTTGATGTACTAGGGAGCGAAACCCAAGGCATGATCGGTTATATGTTAATGCAAGAATTTAAGAACCAGATGCCAGACATCAATGCGACCTGCATGCTAACGCAAATGACGGTCGATCCAAACGATCCTGCTTTTCTTAATCCCACCAAACCCATTGGGCCAATTTATACTCAGGATGAGGCGCGAACGCTGGCCGAGAAATATAATTGGACCATCAAACCCGACGGTGATCATTTTCGCCGCGTTGTCCCAAGCCCTGAGCCAACAGGGATCATCGAACATCAAGCGATTACCACTCTGATTGAGCATGGCCACCTGGTGATATGCACTGGCGGCGGGGGAATTCCAGTCCAATATGATAATGGGCAGTTAGTCGGTGTCGAAGCGGTAATTGATAAAGATATGTCAGCGGCTTTGCTAGCAAAACAGTTACATGCTGATGCCCTGTTAATCTTAACCGATACAGATGCCGTCTATCATGATTGGGGTAAAAGTAGCCAGCGAGCATTAAGAAACACAACACCAAGCGAGTTAAGCCAATATCAGTTTGAGCAAGGATCTATGGGGCCCAAGATTCAAGCATCATGTGAATTTATTAAACAGGGAGGAAAAGTGGTGGGTATTGGCGCTCTAGAAGACGGTTTGCGCATTCTTCAAGGACTCGCAGGGACTTCTATCACTCAAGGTTAATTCAAGTTGTATCACTCTCGTTGTAAACAAATAAGTTAATCACTGCGCCTGATTATTAACAGAGCGCTCGTCGAACAATAAGGAATACACTATGGCTTTCAATCTTCGTAACCGCAACTTCCTAAAGCTTCTCGACTTCACTCCGAGAGAGATACGACATTTTCTCGATCTCTCGATAGAGCTCAAAAAGGCCAAATATAATGGCTATGAGCAGCCTAGATTGAAAGGAAAGAATATCGCCTTAATTTTTGAGAAAACCTCAACTCGCACTCGATGTGCTTTTGAAGTTGCCGCTTTTGACCAAGGTGCACAAGTCTCTTATTTAGGCCCCACAGGATCGCAGATTGGCCACAAAGAGTCGATGAAAGACACCGCCAGAGTGCTAGGGCGCATGTATGACGGGATTGAATATAGGGGTTTCGGCCAAGAGATTGTCGAAGAGTTGGGTTCCTATGCTGGTGTACCTGTCTGGAATGGACTGACGAATGAATTTCACCCAACCCAAATACTGGCAGATTTTTTAACCATGATGGAACATGGCCGTGGTAAGCAACTTCACCAAATGGCATTTGCCTACTTGGGAGATGCCCGCAATAACATGGGCAACTCTCTTATGGTCGGCGCGGCCAAAATGGGCATGGACATCCGTCTTGTAGCGCCAAAACAATTTTGGCCACATGAGGATTTAGTTGCGCAGTGCCGTGAAATAGCTCAATCAACGAACGCAAAAATTACCTTAACCGAAGACATTAATGAAGGCGTGCTTGGTTGCGACTTTCTTTATACCGATGTATGGGTGTCAATGGGGGAAGCGAAGGAGGCATGGGCAGAACGTATTGCTCTAATGCTGCCTTATCAAGTTAATATGCAAACCCTCAAAGCCACTCAAAACCAAAATGTGAAATTTATGCACTGCCTACCGGCGTTTCATGGCGAAGATACCAAAATTGGTAAACAACTGGCAGATGAATACTCTGAACTAAAACAAGGCTGTGAAGTCACTGACGAAGTGATTGAATCGGACTACTCGATTGTTTTTGATCAGGCAGAAAACCGCATGCACACCATAAAAGCGGTAATGGTCGCAACCCTAGGAGACTAACTATCACCCCAAAATAGCGGCTTTAACTAGGTATTTTCATCAAATAAGAGATAAGGGGTATCATGATGAACCCCTATCTCTTTTTTTTTTGAGTACGTTTCAACCATGACCAGTTGCTGAACCTAACATGGCCCCTCAACTAGCAATAACTCTATTAAAAACTCGCTTGTTTGTTTGGTGATCACTTTCAAAAAGACACACTTTATTTGGTGATAATATGACCCGACATCAAAGTCACCACAGAAGTGGCAATTGAGTATTTTAGGGTACTTCAACGGATTGAAGCACTGAAAGCCATAGGGAACAACTTTACACCATTCTTTTTGAGGAATTCTCATGAGTGAAACTCTTAGCCCACACTCAGTTGAAGAAAATGAAGACAAAACCCTGATTACAGCCTGTAAAAGGCTACTTCAACAACAAAGCTTTTCGACTCAACATGAACTGAGAGAGGCGCTGGTTGATGTCGGATTTGTTGGTATTAGCCAGTCGACTGTCTCACGTTTATTGTCACAACTTGGCGTAGTCAAAGTCCAAAATGCTTGTGGTAAAAAAGTATATTGTATCACGGTAGAAACAGCTCCCGTGCGTATTGAGTCTTCTATTTCCTCACAGATTGAATTCATTACTCACAACCAATCGATGGTCGTCGTGAAAACGCACCCAGGCAGTGCTCAACTGGTCGCTCGACTAGTCGATATAGACCCACATATTGATATTCTCGGTACGGTCGGAGGAAACGATACTGTCTTAGTGATCCCCAAGGACATACAACAAATTGATGAAACAGAAAGGGTAGTTAGAGCTAGACTAGGAATAGCCTAACTATCTGATAAAATAAATATTTCATTAAGCTTGAAACTTAATACCACTTTTCTCTGTCTGATTGAGTTAAAATGAACAAAATTTGACTTAAGTGACTTCTGTATGCGTGCTATTTTATCGCTTTTTTTGCTCTCTCTGACCGTTTTTTCAGCGCCTAGTATGGCGCTTTTTGAGCAATCTAAATCGACACCCAGTTTCGGTAACCAAGCTAATAGCTTTGTCCCTGTCGATGAAGCCTTCCCATTCAATGCGTTTCAACAAGACGATCGTGTCTTTCTCGATTGGCAGGTCAAAAAGGGCTATTACCTCTACCAGCAGAAGTTATCCATTAATGGTGAAAACGTTACGCTGAAAGCAGTCAACATAAAAGATGGCACACTACATCAAGACGAATTTTTTGGCGAAGTTAATATTTATACTGAACCTTTATTCATTGAAGTTCCTGTAACGGATTACCAAAATGGAGCCAAGCTTATCGTGCAGTATCAGGGCTGTGCTGAAGCTGGTTTCTGTTACCCGCCAGAAACTCGCATAGTGGATTTAACACCTTTTAACTCTACAAGTAACAACACTCCAGAGCCAACAAGTCAAGCCAAGCTAGCGAAAACGAATGCTGCCCCCCCCCCATTAACATCACAAGAGTCTAATCTAGCCACCAGCCTAAGCGATAACTGGTGGACGCCACTACTTTTCTTGGCGCTTGGGGTAGGACTTGCTTTCACTCCATGCGTTTTGCCCATGTACCCTATTCTGACTAGTATTGTGCTTGGTAGCGGTAAGCTCAATCACGGCAGAGCACTTGGACTGGCCTTTATCTATGTGCAAGGCATGGCCCTCACCTATACCCTACTTGGCTTAGTCGTCGCCTCTGCTGGACTACAATTTCAAGCAGCAATGCAACACCCCTATGTACTGATTGCTTTGAGCGTCCTGTTTATCGCTTTAGCCTTATCGATGTTTGGTGCCTATACCATTCAGCTACCTAGCAGTGTTCAAACTTGGCTCAATAACTTAAGCAACAAGCAAAAAGGGGGAAATTCATTCGGTGTATTTGCAATGGGCGCTATATCAGGGCTGGTTTGTTCTCCATGCACCACTGCCCCGCTCTCCGGCGCCTTACTTTATGTGGCTCAAAGTGGCGATCTAGTCACAGGAGGCGTCGCCCTCTATGCACTGGCCTTAGGTATGGGGATCCCATTGATGCTGGTTGCTGTATTTGGTAATAAACTGCTGCCTAAAGCGGGAAACTGGATGGATAGAGTCAAAACACTGTTTGGGTTTATTCTCCTAGCCGCGCCAATATTCCTACTAGAACGTATCATGCCTGAAGTTTGGGCAACAGGGTTGTGGTCAGCACTTGGCCTGGCGGCATTTGCGTGGCTGTATCACATCAAGAATTCCTTACCATTAGGTGGATGGAAACAAAGTACTATCGGCGTCATTGCGATACTCGGGTTATTTGTATCGGCGCAGCCAGCTTTAACCTATTGGCGTGGTGGACATATTGAACAGTCGCAACCAAGTATCCAATTCACTCGCATAGCAAATGTGGCAGAGCTTGATCAACATCTAGCACAAGCTAAACTGGCTGGCAAACCTGTGATGCTCGACTTTTATGCCGATTGGTGCGTAGCTTGTAAGGAATTTGAGAAGTACACTTTTCATCAATCCGATGTGGAAAACAAACTGAAAGGCTTTGTGTTACTCCAAGCTGATGTCACGAAAAGCTTGCCGCAAGACATTGAGCTCCTAGAAAAAATGAAGGTTCTCGGGCTACCCACCATAGAATTTTGGGATGCAAGCGGACAGCCTATCCCCAGTGCAAGAATCACTGGATTTATGGCAGCTGAGCCTTTTTTACAACATCTTGATACACATAGCCTATAAACCAAGGTAAAGTCGCCGCCAGTTCTTGAGCTGGCGGCCACAGTCACGTATCTTCCTGATTGAGCAGAAAACCCGATATAGTTCAGAGTTTTTATGCATGGAGATTGTTCACGTCCTTAAAGCCGACAATAATCTTATTAAGCCAACCTTTAATTGATACGATTCAATACCATGGATTCAACTTACACCATTATCATCGCTGACGATCATCCGCTATTTCGTAATGCACTGTTTCAGTCAGTACACATGGCAATAAGTGGTGCTAATTTGATCGAAGCTGACTCGCTTAACGGCTTACTCACGGTTTTGAGCAAAGAACAAGAGCCTGATTTACTGCTATTAGATCTCAAGATGCCCGGCACCAATGGTCTATCAGGGTTAATACAACTGCGCGCAGAATACCCAGATTTACCAATCGTGGTCATTTCTGCCAGTGAAGAGCCTTCCGTTGTCACACAAGTCAGAAGCCATGGCGCGTTCGGTTTTATCCCCAAATCGAGCGATATGCGTGAACTCATCAAGGCTTTAACCCAAGTACTAAACGGAGAGCCTTTTTTTCCTGAATATGCAACCACACACCAGATTAATGACGAGTTAACTGAAAAAATAGCAGCTTTAACTCCACAACAATATAGAGTCCTTACAATGTTATCTGACGGACTACTAAACAAGCAAATAGCCTATGAGCTTAATGTCTCTGAAGCAACGATAAAAGCCCATATGACGGCTATATTTCGCAAGTTAAATGTAAAAAATCGAACTCAAGCCGTTATTTTGCTCCAACAGCGAGAATATGAATATTCTTAACGTTTTTTCACTATTGATGTTATTTATCTGCTAAGATACTTTCATCGATTAACGAATCGATGTGTTCATCCCTCTGTTTAACCAACTCTGGGAGTCAAAATATTGCTTAGCGTATTATTCACTCAATTTGTTGTGCTCTGGGCTGTTATAGACCCTGTAGGCTCTGTACCAGTTTATCTATCTCAAACCCAACATCTTTCAGCAAAACAACGTCGATTAGTCGCACTGAAAGCGGTAGGTATTTCGGCTGGAGTGCTACTCTTTTTCTTGCTTGTTGGACAACTGCTTCTCGACGCAATGCAAATTCCTTTACCAGCTTTCCAAGCTGCCGGAGGACTCGTTTTACTGCTATTTGCATTGACTATGATATTCGGCGAGTCTAAACCGGAACAAGAAACGAAAATATCAGAGGAAGCCAGTCACTCAGACTTGGCAGATCTCGCTGTTTACCCACTAGCCATACCCTCGATTGCATCTCCTGGCGCTATGATGGCTATAGTGATGCTGACTGATAATCATAGATACTCAGCAGCCGATCAGTTAGTCACTGCCGCTGTCATGATTGGCGTATTATTGATAACTTTAATCCTCTTGCTAGGAGCAACTCATATCCAAAAGTGGATAGGAAATGTCGGAGCGGCGATCATCAGCCGAGTTATGGGATTAATCCTTGCAGCAGTTGCGCTTAACAACTTACTGTTAGGAATAAAAGACTTTTACCTCGGCTAGCTATCAAAAATATTTTTAAGCGGCTATTAGACTTTGGTCTAATTTTTTAGTTAAAAACGCTTAAATTCAAGCTAACTTCTAAACAAGCGCCTGTTTTACAGGCGTTTTTTGTATATCTCAACAATACTAAAGTTGAAAAGCGCTTCTAACTGACGCTTGGTAAGGTAATTAATGAAACATTTTATTTACAACCAATCGTAAGGAGGCGGCAATGGCATTTGAAAGTCAGGAAAGAGCCAAAGCCTATTGGAATAAGAACGTAAAGCTCATGATTACCTTAATGGTTATCTGGTTTTCTGTTTCATTTGGTTGCGGGATTTTAGTTGTCGACCAACTCAATCAATTTCAGATCGGTGGGTATAAGTTGGGATTCTGGTTTGCTCAACAGGGCTCCATCTATTCGTTCCTCGCTATTATCTTTTTCTATGCATGGAAAATGCGACAAATCGATCGTGAATTTAATGTCGACGAGTAGGGAGCGACGGAAATGGATCTGAAAACTACGACTTATTTGATCGTTGGCGCCACTTTTATTCTTTATATTGGTATAGCCATATGGGCACGCGCAGGCTCAACAAAAGAGTTCTATGTCGCAGGTGGCGGTGTCAACCCAATCGCAAACGGCATGGCAACAGCAGCAGACTGGATGTCGGCAGCTTCCTTTATTTCAATGGCTGGCTTGATCGCATTTATGGGCTACGGCGGGTCAGTATTTCTAATGGGGTGGACCGGGGGTTATGTCTTACTTGCACTTTTACTCGCACCCTATTTACGCAAATTTGGTAAATTTACCGTGCCTGAATTTGTAGGTGAGCGCTTCTATTCAAATACTGCACGTATTGTTGCTGTCATCTGTCTCATCATAGCGTCTGTTACTTATGTTATTGGGCAGATGAAAGGTGTGGGTGTTGCCTTCGGACGATTTCTCGAGGTGGACTATTCAACGGGATTGTTCGTTGGTATGTGTATCGTATTTATCTACGCTGTTATGGGTGGAATGAAAGGTATCACCTACACACAAATTGCCCAATATTGCGTTTTGATTCTTGCATATACAATACCAGCAATATTCATTTCGCTTCAATTGACAGGTAACCCTATCCCTCAAATAGGTCTCGGCAGTACGATGGCTGGTAGTGATGTGTACCTGCTTGATCGCCTTGACCAAGTGGTGACTGAATTGGGATTTAGTGAGTACACGACCCAAGTTAGAGGCGACACTTTGAATATGTTCGTCTACACCATGTCTTTGATGATAGGGACAGCTGGTTTACCGCACGTTATTATTCGCTTCTTTACGGTACCTAAAGTAAGAGACGCCCGCTCATCGGCTGGCTGGGCATTAGTATTTATCGCCATTTTATATACCACAGCCCCTGCTGTATCAGCGATGGCAAGACTAAACTTAATGGATACAGTCAACCCAGCACCTGGACAAAATCTTGCCTATGATGAGCGGCCGGATTGGTTTAAAAACTGGGAAAAAACCGGACTATTGGGTTTTGAAGACAAAAATGGGGATGGAAAAATACAATATACCCCTAGTGCAGAAACCAATGAACTGAAGGTAGATCGCGATATCATGGTTCTCGCCAACCCAGAAATCGCCAAGCTGCCTAACTGGGTCATTGCACTTGTCGCTGCTGGCGGACTTGCTGCTGCTCTCTCTACTGCCGCAGGACTACTGCTCGCAATCTCATCAGCCATCTCACACGACTTAATCAAGGGTGTGATTAACCCCAATATATCCGAAAAGACAGAGCTATTGGCAAGTCGGATTTCCATGGCTATCGCCATTGCCGTTGCAGGATATTTGGGCCTCAATCCACCTGGTTTTGCCGCAGGGACCGTAGCACTGGCCTTTGGTTTGGCCGCCTCTTCGATCTTCCCTGCACTCATGATGGGCATTTTCAGCAAAAATATTAATAAAGAGGGTGCAATAGCAGGCATGATTGCGGGTATTACCATAACCCTATTTTATGTTTTCCAACACAAAGGTATTCTATTCATTGCTGACTGGAAATACTTGCAGAGTTGGGGCAGCAACTGGTTCTTAGGTATCGAGCCTAACGCTTTTGGTGCGATAGGTGCTGTGTTTAATTTTGTCGTTGCTTTCATTGTCTCCAAAGTCACGGCTGAAACACCACAAGAAGTAAAAGACTTAGTGGAACACGTCCGTGTACCAACTGGCGCAGGCCAAGCTGTCGATCATTAGTCGTTAACTTGCCTCTCTACCATCTACTGTAGAGAGGCTTTCCCCCTACAAAAATTTCAGTTACTGTGAGTTTATCTGCATCAATTGGATACTAAGATGTTAACAAACAAGCATTTCATTGCTGCTCTACTTATTGCGCCGATTTTGTCTATTATTGCTTACCTTGCGACTGATATTGCAGTGAGTGAAAAACCACAGCCTGCGATTAAAGGACAGAGTTACAAAATGGTCAGTCAGTCTAACTGCCGATATACCAGCGGGCTTTGCAATATGGAAAATGGTGATTTTAAAATTAAAATACGCTCAGAGAAGATAGGAGATGATCAGCTGGAACTTTCATTACGTACTGAATATGCAATTGAAGGTGTAAAGTTGTCCATCGCAGATAGCCAAACACAAAATACGCCTCCCACAGACATGAAACCGTTAGATCAAGCAGGGAAAAGCTGGCACATCAGCTTGCCTAAACCCAATTCTTCTCAGAGCTGGTTAAGAGTAGTAGTGCAATTTGGTGGCTCCCTATACTACGGAGAAACTCAAACTGCGTTCGTAAAATACGAAACGCTGTTCACCGATTAAAACACGATACTCAAGCCATGGCTTGCTCTTTTTTACCTATCCGATTTAACAAACTTCTGAGTTTTAGCGGCTTAACCGGTTTGGGAATAAAGTAAAAGCCATTGGAACGAACGCCTTCCATCATGTCATCAGCTCTGTCTGCACTAATAATGATCCCATCAAATCGCTGACCTAATCTTAATCTAAATTGCTGCAACAACTCTAACCCAGTTCGATCATTATCAAGCCGATAATCAGAGAGGATCACATCAGGTCTCCAGCCTTGCTCAAGACACTTTAGGCTTGAGAAGATATCCGTCGCCGTACGCACATCCCCCCCCCAACGCTCTAATAAGCTCTCCATACCTAGCAAAATATCTGGCTCATTATCAACGCAAAGCACTTTAATTCGACCCAAGGTAACATCAAGCTTTGTCTGAGTTGAGGGCGTCAACTTGGCAGCTTGTTTTCCACGCTCAAGAGTAATCGAGAAAACACTTCCTCTGCCAGGCCAAGAGCGCATAGAAATTTGATGTCCCAAAACGTGTGCAATCCCTTTAGATATTGCTAAACCTAGCCCAAGACCATGATCTGTACGTGCTTGGTCGCCTCGATTGAATTCCTCGAATATCTCCTGCTGTTTCTCTGGCTCAATACCAACGCCATTGTCCCACACTTCTATTCTGGCTTTTTCTCCAACGCGTCTAACACCCAAAACAACCTTACCTTTGGGGTTATATCGAAAAGCATTAGTTAAGAAATTTTGTACGACTCGACGAAGTAATTTTGGATCAGATGATACGACGAGTTTACTATGCACCATTTGAAAATCGATACCTTGACACCTAGCCAAGGCGCTAAATTCAGCGTTGAGATTTGACAACACATCACTCACGGCAAACATATGAGGATAGACTTCAAGCTTACCAGACTCCAAGCGTGAGATATCAAGCAAATCACCAATCAGATCTTCAGCAGCTTCTAAGGCGGTTTCTATATGCTGAGATAAACGCTGGGTTTCCTTTTCTTGGGCTGTTTCTGATAACGAAGATGCAAACAAACGTGCAGCGTTAAGTGGTTGCATCAAGTCATGACTTACGGCAGCAAGAAATCGTGATTTAGATTGAGACTCAAGTTCAGAACGCTTTGTTGCTGTAACCAAACATTTATTTAATTGCTCTAGTTCTTGAGTTCTTTGCAAAACACGCTCTTCGAGGCTTTCATTTACTTCCTTAAGCGATCGTTCTGCCTCACGAAAAACCGTAATGTCAGAAAAGCTCATCACAAACCCACCACCTGGCATTGGGTTTCCTTGAACCTCAATGACTTTTCCATCAGGCCGAACTCTTGAGGAAGTATGCTGGGTACCTCTATGTAGATGATGTAGACGGCGACGGACATGATCTTCTGGATCACCTGGGCCACATAAGCCTTGTTCGGCATTATGACGAACGACATCTGCGATTGGCCTACCAACTTGGATAAAACCTTTAGGGAAACTAAAAAGTTCTAGATAACGATTATTCCATGCAACTAGCCTTAGTTGCTTATCAACCACTGCAATACCTTGACCTATATGTTCAATAGCGCCTTGGAGAAGACCACGACTAAAATCATATAGCTCCGATGCTTCATCTACTATCGTTGCCACTTCTTCCAGCTGCATATTGCGACCTTGCAACGCAGAAGTCAGCACCAATTTAGCTGAGGCGGCACCAAACACGCCGGCTAGAACTCTCTCCGTATGACGTATCAAACTGGGTGACGCCTGATGCCCAGAGATAAGATGCTGGTTGTGGGTTTGCGCAAATTGTTCATAAGCGGCGCGAACACGCCCTATTCCTACAAAACGAGCCGCCAACATTTCAAGTTCACCAACCGTCACTCTACTTTGATAAAGACTTAAGTTGTCACTTTCCGTCGCTGGAAGACCAATAAAAGAACCCGATTGCAGTCGCTCACTGATGCTAGTTCGGGTAAATAAAGACACAAGCAAATAACAAACTGCATTTAGCAGCAAACTCAATGTCATGCCCCAATCAACATTCTCAATATTTAAAGGTTTAAGAAGTTCAGGAGGTGTCATTACCCATGCAAAAAACTGATTGGTGTCATATTGAGACATCTGGTTTAAAAGCGTAACAAACCAAATGGAAAATCCCACACCAAGGCCACTATATACGCCCTTGCGATTCCCTTTTCTCCAATACATGCCACCCAATATTGCGGGGGTGAACTGAGCGACAGCAGCAAATGACAAAAAACCAATCGTCGCCAGCGAGTGAACATTGCCGAGTACATGATAAAAGCCCCATGCACCAATCAGAAGAACTACTATCAGGCAACGTCGGATTCTCAACAGTAACTTAGAAAAGTGGCGGTGTTTGCGTTGCGCCAGCTTAGTCCCTCGCAATAACATTGGCATAACGAGATCATTCGACATCATGATAGCTAGGGCAATGGTTGAGACAATCACCATTCCACAAGCGGCTGAAGTCCCTCCCAAGAAAGCAATTAAAGCTATCTGTTCAGCGCCTAATGCCATAGGTAAACTGATCATATAAGTATCTGGGCTAACACCACTTAAAACTTCCTGACCAACCCAAGCAATAGGTAATACAAACATCGCCATCAGAAGCAAATAGATAGGAAAAATCCAACGCACAGTTCTTAAATCTTTGGCATGTTCATTTTCGACCACTAATGTGTGAAACTGGCGCGGTAGACATAATATCGCCATCATAGTCAACAAGGTATGAATGACAAGGGTCGCAATATTGGGAGAGCGATAAGTGCTATGTGCAATCGACAACAATTCAATATCTGCACGTTGAAGAGTAAGGTAGACAATAAAACCACCCACAATGAGGAAGGAAAATAACTTTATCACCGATTCAAAGGCAATCGCTTTCATCATCCCTCTATGATGCTCAGTACTATCAACGTAACGAGTACCAAACAAAATCGTAAAGACCGCTAGAGCTGTCATGACAAACCACGAGATATCAATCCCCTGTGTTGTAACAGCGCTAAATAACTCAGGTGATACCAGTTCTAGCCCCATGGTGATAGCTCGTAGCTGTAAAGCGATATAAGGTAAAACACCCAGAACAGCTATTAATGTCACCGCCACTGCGAGTCCTTGTGATTTGCCATAACGTGCGGCAATAAAATCGGCAATTGAGGTAATGTTTTCTCGCTTCGCTGTAACCAAAAGCCGAGCTAGTATTCGCCAACACAAGGTAAAAACTATAATTGGAGCAAGGTACAGAGGTATAAACGACCATGGGTTTATGCTCGCTTGACCAACAGTGCCATAAAAAATCCAAGAAGTGCAATATACAGTGATCGACATACTGTAAATCAAAGCACGCCAGCGAGATAGCCAATTGGGGGCCCTATCACCGTACCAAGCAATAACAAAGAGCAACCCCAAATACATTAATGATACTGTAATCACTTGCCAATCTTGCATCTGGTTTCCCTATTCAATTCCACTCGTTTCATCGCCAAATTAAAAAACCTCTCCGGTAAAGAGAGGTTTTATTTAACGCCGAGTCACGACTTAACTCAAATTATTGTTTTCAATTCTGCGTTTCGGTATCAATAATAGAAGGCTGACTACGAATAGGCTCTACATGGATAAATAACGCGGCAATCCCCATGAGCGCCATAATCCAAAATACATTCGCCCCCCAAGACTCGTACCCCCAACCACACAAGGCTGTCAACAAAGCAATTACTGCCCCTAAAGGAATAGCATTATAGAGCGCTTGCAAGGCAACAATTCTATTAACATCAGAATGTTGAATGTATTGGATGGCAGCAATATGGGCAACACCAAAAGTCACCCCATGCAGTAACTGAATTAAAATAAGAGCTGAGAGCGCCGTCGTTGAAGCGGTTAGACCCCACCTAACAGTGACACCAACTGAAGCTAATACAAAGAGGGTTCTCAGTGACCAACCAGTAAACAACCTCTTACTAAAAGCAAACACGGCAACTTCAGCAACCACACCTAAGCTCCAAAGATACCCTATTGTATCTTCAGCATGTCCCACTTCTTTCCAATAAATAGCACTAAAACCATAATAAGCAGCATGACTTCCTTGAATAAGAGCAACTAAGGTCAAAAATTTAATCACAGAGACATCTTTGAGCATGTCTCCTAGTTTAGGGCGATGGGTTGCTTCTTTTTCTACCGTTTTCGGCATAGGTTGGATACGACGCATAGAAAACAGAATAGCGCATAACATACCTGCAGCAGCGGTATACAAAATCATCTCACTGCCAAATTCAGCAGCCAGATACCCCACCACTGTCGAACCAATAATAAAAGATACCGATCCCCAAAGACGCGTTCGACCATAATCAATCATTTTTATCCGTGCGTAGTAATTCGCCATTGCATCGGAAAGCGGCACTATGGGGCCAAAACATAGATTGAAGAGCACAGTCGCAAGAGCCATCAACCAAAAGCTCGTTGTCGCGAGAAAATGAAACATCACAAATAGAAGCGCAGCAATACTTAACCAGCGCAAAGCAGGCATGAGCTGCTCCACCTTGTGAATCCGTGGCGTAATGACCATGTTGGCGACACAGCGGGTAGCAAAGCCAATACCAACTAACAAACCTATATCTGTGGCTGAAATTCCTTGATCTTCAAACCACAATGCCCAAAAAGGCAGATACACACCATAGGCAAAGAAAAAACCAATGAAGTACTGAGATGTCCAATGAAAGGGAGAAGTGGTTAGCATGTCCAACTCGAATGCATATGAAAACTGATGCGATATTATCCTTATTTATCAGGCCAATAAAAGGAAAGTTTTTAACCGTAAGGCCCATTTATTTGTATTCGACCAAAGTCGTCTGGCGACACACAACAAATTTGTCAAACTGTATTCATGTCTTCTTTTCTGAGTTGGGGTTTTTATGCCTGCTCACTTCAATCTCAAATTGCCGCCCTTTGATTGTCTGGAAGAAAGTCAGAAAAACACATTACTAAGCAGTATAGATATCGCCTATTTTCGTCATAATCAACATGTACTCAAAACTAACCAAGACAGCCAATACTTACATATTATTATCAAGGGCATAGTTGAAGAAAGAGATGAGGATGGCAGGGAAGTTTTCGCTCATTATACCCATGATGACCTTTTTGATGTGCGCGCATTATTCGAACAAAAGGTTCGCCACGATTATGTTTCTTTAGAAGACACCCTAGTCTACCTTTTACCTCGTTCTGTATTTATTGATTTGTATGACCAGAATGGTCAATTCGCTGCCTATTTCAACAATAATTTAGCCAAACGCCAAGAACTAGTAGACACCGCCCACAAGCAACAAAACTTAGCTGAATTCATCCTCAACAGAGTCGATACTAATTTATGTCACCCTCCTTTAATACTTAGCTGTGACAGCTCGATTCAGGAAGCCACCCTGATCCTCAAAGACTCTGGCTGTGATGCTGCATTGATAAGATTAAATGACGACGACCACCGATTAGAAAGTGAAGAGCACTCACTGCCGTTTGCCATTATAACCAGAACCGACATGTTGCACGCCGTTATACTTGAAGAGCTGTCTCACAACACCCCAATCACCTCCATAGCAAGCTACCCTGTATTGCAAATACATCAAGGGGAGTTCTTGTTTAATGCCATGATAAAGATGACAAGGCACCGTTTTAAACGGATTATGGTGGTCGATGGAAAAGAGCCTATCGGCATGCTTGATATGACTCAAATTCTCAGCGCATTTTCAACCCATTCCCACGTCTTAACCTTAAGCATTGCCAGAGCTACAAGTATTGACGAACTCGCCACCACTTCACTTCGTCAACGGCAATTAGTCGATGGACTGTTTGCACACGGGATCCATATTCGCTTCATAATGGAGCTGATGTCGGCGGTCAATGAACAAATCATTGAAAAAGCGTTTGAGTTAGTTGTGCCGCCCAAAATGCACAAACAATGCTGCCTAGTTGTGCTAGGTTCAGAAGGCCGTGGGGAACAAATACTCAAAACAGATCAAGATAATGCGCTGATCATTAAAGACGGGGTGGTTTGGCCTGAATGCTGCCAAATTATGGAAAAACTCACCCATACACTGCATCAACTGGGTTACCCATTATGTCCAGGTAAGGTAATGGTGAATAACCCTGACTGGGTTAAAAGCCAAGCCGAATGGCAAGAGACCCTCAGCAATTGGGCATTGGCGAGATCAGGCGATGACATCATGAACTTGGCCATATTTACCGATGCTCATGCGATTGCTGGAAATCTTAAGCTCCTCAGTCCAGTTCGCAGCCACCTAAAACAGGTAATGAAAAATAACATGCTGTCTTTACAGAGCTTTACTCAACCTGCGGTACAATTTTCTCTACCTTTGACTTTGTTAGGCAAGGTCAAATATGGCAAACAAGGTATCGATATAAAAGCGGGAGGCATTTTTCCTATCATTCATGGCATCAGAGCTCTGACACTCGAATATGGACTGACCTCAAACAATACCTTTGCGCGCATTACGCAACTCAGCAACAAAAAAATTCTAGAGCCTGATACGGCTGAGAATTTAACCGAAGCATTAAAATTGATGTTCAAGCTGCGCTTGCACCAACAGCTAGACCAACAGCACACTCATAACCAAATAACATGGGAAGGCCTGGATAGAGCTGAACGTGATTTACTGCGCCATAGTCTCCATGTGGTTAAAAAGTTTAAGCAGTTTCTGGTTTTCCATTATCAGATTAGAGAGTGAATATGAACTGGCTACAACGTTGCTATTGGTACTACAAACTAAAAGGCTCACCCTATCGGCCGCTATTCTCTTATGTACACAAAGGAAGGTATGTCGCAATAGATTGTGAGACTACCGGCTTAAATCCAAACACCGCTGAGATTATTACCATAGCTGCGGCTGAAATTATCGATAACCAAATTCTCACCAGTCAATCATTTCATATTAAGCTCAAGGCCCCAAAATCATTAAACGCAAACTCAATAAAAATACACCAGATACGCCACTCAGATCTCGAAGACGGTCTTAATGAAAAACAAGCCATTACCCAGTTACTCGAGTTTGTTGGTAATAAGCCTCTGGTAGGCTATCACATTCGATATGACAAAAAGATACTCGATATTGCCTGCAAGCGTCACTTAGGTTTCCCTATGCCTAACCCCATCATTGAAGTGAGTGAGCTCTATTACGATATGCTGGTTAAACACCTACCTAACGCCTATTTTGACCTGAGCTTGGAAGCAATATGTAACCATCTAGACATTCCCACCGACAACAAACATGATGCTCTGCAAGATGCTATATGTGCAGCGATTGTATTTGTGCGACTTAAAAGGGGCAGCTTACCAAGCTTGAGCGTTCCGAGCAGAAGGGAAAATCACTCCCAGCGCACCTAAACCATATACTGGTGATAATTTCTCCATTCAGATTGAAAATAGCAATACAAGGCTTCAACTTATAAAGGCGGGTCTTAATTTCTCATCCTAAAGTCTAATTGTCGAATCAGCGCAAGTGCTAGAAAGTGATAGATAAAGTGATTGGCAAATAAAGTAGCAGTATTTTAAAGGATATTGACTCACTTCCCAGCGAAATGAGTACAAGGAGACAAATCATGAGTGAAGCCCACATTTATCCGGTTAAAGAAAATATTAAAAACAATACCCATGCGGATAACAACACTTACCTTTCTATGTATCAGCAGTCCGTCTCGAACCCAGAAACTTTTTGGTCAGAGCATGGCAAAATCATTGATTGGATAAAACCATTTAGCCAAGTAAAAAGCACTTCCTTTGATACAGGCCACGTAGATATTCGCTGGTTCGAGGATGGAACTCTTAATGTATCAGCCAACTGTATTGATCGACATTTAGCTAAACGAGGTGATGATGTTGCTATTATTTGGGAAGGTGACAACCCTGCTGAAGATCAATCCCTCACATTCAAACAACTCCACCAGCAAGTATGCCGATTCTCTAACGCTCTAAAAGCACAAGGAGTAAAGAAAGGAGACGTCGTCTGCCTATATATGCCAATGGTACCTGAGGCTGCTATTGCTATGCTGGCTTGCACTCGAATTGGCGCAGTTCATACGGTTGTATTTGGTGGTTTCTCACCAGAGGCATTGTCTGGGCGGATCATTGATTCAGACGCTAAGGTCATCGTTACCGCTGACGAGGGTATACGTGGTGGAAGACCTGTACCACTTAAGAAAAATGTTGATCAAGCATTAGCCAATCCGAAAGTAAAAACCATCGAAAAAGTATTGGTGCTAAACAGAACTGGTGGAGACGTTGATTGGCATCCACAACGCGATGTTTGGTGGCATGAAGCAATTGCATCTGTGTCTGATCATTGCCCGCCAGAAGAAATGAACGCCGAAGATCCTTTGTTTATTCTTTACACCTCAGGTTCAACAGGAAAACCTAAAGGTGTACTGCATACAACTGGGGGGTATTTGGTTTACGCCACGATGACATTTAAATATGTATTTGATTACCAGCCAGGAGAAACCTTCTGGTGTACCGCTGATGTGGGTTGGATCACTGGCCACACCTACCTTATTTACGGACCACTCGCCAACGGGGCCAAAACAATTTTATTTGAAGGGGTCCCAAATTATCCAGATACCAATCGAATGAGCCAAGTCGTCGACAAGCATCAAGTTAATATTCTTTACACAGCTCCAACAGCCATACGAGCACTAATGGCTAAAGGCGACGAAGCGATAAAAGATACGTCACGTACTAGCCTTAGAATTATGGGATCAGTCGGTGAGCCGATAAACCCTGAAGCATGGGAATGGTACTACCGAACTATTGGTAATACTCAGTCTCCCATTGTCGACACTTGGTGGCAAACCGAAACTGGCGGCATTCTGATTACACCATTACCCGGAGCGACTGAGCTCAAACCTGGCTCCGCGACTCGGCCATTCTTTGGCGTACAACCAGCCCTAGTCGATAACATGGGGAATCTAGTCGATGGCGCAGCAGAGGGAAATCTTGTCATCCTTGACTCATGGCCAGGTCAGATGCGTACCGTCTATGGAGATCACGAACGCTTTGAACAAACCTACTTCTCAACTTTCAAAGGCATGTACTTTACCGGCGATGGTGCTCGGCGCGATGAAGATGGGTACTACTGGATTACGGGCCGTGTGGATGATGTCCTCAACGTGTCTGGCCATAGAATGGGAACAGCAGAAATCGAATCAGCGCTTGTCGCATTCGATAAAATTGCGGAAGCCGCTATTGTAGGTATTCCTCATGACATCAAGGGCCAAGCTATATACGCTTATATCACTTTAAATGATGGTGAGTTTCCAAGTGCAGAACTACATAAGGAAGTCAAAGACTGGGTTCGAAAAGAAATAGGACCCATTGCTACTCCAGATGTGCTGCACTGGACCGATTCTTTACCTAAGACTCGCTCAGGTAAAATTATGCGGCGCATCCTAAGAAAAATCGCCACTGGAGATACAAATAACTTAGGTGATACATCGACGCTAGCAGACCCTAGTGTTGTTGATAAACTGATTGCCGAAAAGGCGAAACTTTCATAAACATGCTAGTTATATGTCAGTAAAGCGCCGGTTATAAAGCCCTACAGACATAACTTAACTATTTGTATAGAAATACATTTAAATAAGATAATGCCGTCACAAATGTGGCGGCTTTTTATTCTTTTGACTCCACCTATTCCATCAAAACCTCAATCAAAATAGCCAAAACTGTTAGCTTAATAACAGTTTTGGAAACGATAAATAGGAGATTAGACCAGTAATTTGCTGCTAAATGTAATGAATTAGCTATAATCTGTGTCTATTTTGGCGACTAAGTATAAAATTTTACAATTTTCTCATGCTGAGTCGACAATAATATGGGAAAATTCCAGTTTATCTCATGAAGTAGGAAGATAGCAGCACAATGACAACCAAATCATGCATACTTGTCTTAAATGGTCCGAATTTGAACCTATTGGGGTTGCGCGAGCCAAACCACTATGGCTCTCAAACTCTAGCACAAATTACCGACAGATTAGCCAAGCAAGCTCAAAGCGCTGGCATCGAGCTGGATCACCTACAATCAAACCGCGAATACGAGTTGATTGAGAAAATCCATGAGTCTGCCGACAAGGTGGATTTCATTATAATCAATCCTGCTGCTTTTACACATACTAGTGTCGCACTAAGGGATGCCCTACTTGGCGTTTCAATCCCATACATTGAAGTACATTTGTCCAATGTGCACGCGAGAGAACCATTTCGCCACCATTCTTATCTATCAGATAAAGCGCAAGGCGTCATTTGTGGCTTGGGTGCACAGGGCTATGAGTTTGCTTTGTCTGCCGCGATAAGCGCGCTGCAAATCAAGTAACTCACATGAACATACTCTGCAGTTCTTCCGAGCTGTCTTATTCACAAGATAAAAGAGAAAGAAAAGATGGATATCCGTAAAATCAAAAAACTTATCGAATTAGTTGAAGAATCTGGCATTGCTGAGCTGGAAATCTCTGAAGGTGAAGAGTCGGTACGCATTAGTCGTAACGGTGTGGCACCTGCGCCTGTGCAATACGCAGCACCTGCACCGGTTGCTGCTCCAGCAGCCGCTCCAGCAGTAGCTGCACCTGCAGAAGTTTCAGCGCCAGCTGAAACCAACTCAGTACCAGCGGGACACAAAGTGCTTTCTCCAATGGTCGGTACTTTCTACCGAGCTCCAAGTCCTGATGCGAAATCGTTTATTGAAGTTGGTCAATCTGTATCAGCAGGTGAAACACTTTGTATCGTCGAAGCAATGAAGATGATGAACCAAATCGAAGCTGATAAGTCAGGTGTTGTCACTGCTATCCTAGTTGAAGACGGTCAACCCGTTGAGTTCGACCAACCACTTGTTGTTATCGAATAATAGAGGCTGTCTCTTATGTTAGATAAATTAGTCATCGCGAATCGAGGCGAAATAGCCCTTCGTATACTTCGCGCATGTAAAGAGCTCGGCATCAAAACCGTTGCTGTACACTCGACAGCTGATCGCGACTTAAAACACGTTCTTCTTGCGGATGAAGCAATTTGTATAGGTCCTGCTCGTGGTATCGACAGCTACCTGAATATCCCACGCATTATTTCAGCAGCTGAAGTCACTGGTGCCATCGCTATTCATCCAGGTTACGGCTTCCTATCTGAAAATGCAGACTTTGCAGAGCAAGTCGAACGCAGTGGCTTCATTTTCGTTGGCCCTAAAGCGGAAACCATTCGCATCATGGGCGATAAGGTTTCAGCTATTAACGCAATGAAGAAAGCAGGCGTTCCATGCGTTCCTGGCTCTGATGGTCCACTAAATGACGATGAGTCAGCCAACAAAGCACACGCAAAGCGCATTGGTTATCCAGTGATCATCAAAGCTTCTGGTGGCGGTGGTGGTCGCGGTATGCGTGTAGTTCGCTCAGAAGGTGAACTGGTTGAAGCTATTGCCATGACTCGCGCTGAAGCCAAAGCAGCTTTTAACAATGATATGGTTTACATGGAGAAATTCCTTGAAAACCCACGCCATGTTGAAGTTCAGGTCATTGCGGACGGTCAAGGCGGCGCTATCCACTTGGGTGAACGTGATTGCTCTATGCAGCGTCGCCACCAGAAAGTTGTTGAAGAAGCGCCAGCGCCTGGTATTACTGCAGAAATGCGTAAATACATTGGTGAACGTTGTACTCGTGCTTGTCTTGAAATCGGCTATCGCGGAGCGGGTACGTTTGAGTTCTTGTATGAAAATGGTGAGTTCTACTTCATTGAAATGAACACCCGTATTCAGGTAGAGCACCCTGTTACCGAGATGGTAACTGGCGTTGACCTTATCAAAGAACAACTGCGTGTTGCGGCAGGCCAACCACTGTCATTTACTCAAGATGACATTAAAATTCGCGGCCATGCTGTGGAGTGCCGTATTAATGCTGAAGATCCTGAGCGCTTCCTTCCTTCACCAGGTAAGATTGAGCGCTTCCATCCTCCGGGTGGCATGGGAGTTCGTTGGGAATCACACATATACACAGGCTACACTGTACCGCCTCACTATGATTCTATGATTGGTAAGCTTATCACCTTTGGTGAGAATCGTGACGTTGCCATTGCTCGTATGAAAAATGCGCTTGGTGAGATGATTGTTGAAGGCATTAAGACTAATGTTCCTCTTCAAGAAAGCATAATGAACGATGAGAACTTCCAACACGGTGGTGCCAACATTCATTACCTCGAGAAGAAACTCGGCCTACAATAAGCTAACTAGCATATTATCTTTCCAATAGGCAGCGTCTGCTGCCTATTGTTATTTTCTAACTAGGCTATAGAACTCTAGTCTCAGTTTTGCCACAATGCCCTCCTTTGGTTTTAGAGTATTTTATATTCTTTCTCTCCACTCAATAATTATCACAACTTGATTTAAATAATGAAAACCTTGCCTGAACGCTATCAACAAGCGAATAAAGAGGCTAAATGGGCGGTGTTCCTCGCTCTAGCCTACTTTGTTTGGTGGTATGTATTTGCTTATGTTATTTTCCCAAACCAACCGCATGAGACACTGCCTAATCTATACTGGGGGTTGCCGCTGTGGTTTCTTTTTGCTTGCATCATCGGACCTATAGTTTTCACTCTGCTATGCGCACTTATGGTTAAGTTCATCTACAAGAACATGCCTTTCGATATAGAAGAAGAGACTAACCATGAACAGTGAGCTCCTCATCCCTCTTATTATTTATCTGGTCCTTGTTTTCGCAATAGCTGTTTATAGTCAATCGACTCAACGTAATAAACCGAACTTTCTGAGTAATTATTTCCTTGGTAACCGCAGCATGGGCGGCTTTGTTCTAGCCATGACACTTGCTGCAACATATGCGAGTGCAAGTTCATTTATTGGTGGCCCTGGAGCGGCGTATAAAATGGGGCTAGGCTGGGTGTTACTGGCAATGATCCAACTTCCAGCGGCTTGGTTGACACTGGGCGTCTTGGGCAAAAAGTTTGCTATCGAAGCGAGACGCCACAATGCTCTTACCCTCAACGACATGCTCTATGCAAGGTATCGTAATCGTACAGTAGTGATCCTGGCTTCCATCACCCTATTATTGGCTTTCTTTGCCATCATGGTAGTGCAGTTCGTTGGCGCCGCACGCTTACTTCAGACAGTGACGGGGCTAAGTTATCTGCAAGGGTTAACTGTGTTTGCCATCACTGTGGGCATATATACCACAATCGGCGGCTTTCGCGCTGTTGTTGTCACTGATGCTGTGCAAGGCATAATGATGATCATCGGGACGATCGCCCTATTGTTTGGGGTCATCCATGCAGGAGGAGGTCTTGGTAAGCTAGTCACTGATTTACACCAAATCGATCCAAGTTTGATCACTCCTTACGGACCAGATAATTTTCTCAACCAGCCATTTATGCTGAGTTTTTGGATACTGGTTTGCTTTGGCGTTATTGGCCTACCACATGCTGCGGTTCGCTGCATGTCATACAAGTCTAGCCAGTCTCTGCATCGCGGTATGATAATCAGTACTGCTATGGTTGCATTTCTTATGCTAGGCATGCATTTATCCGGCGCTCTGGGTCGAGTATTAGTGCCTGAAATTGATAGTCCTGACCAAATCATGCCAACTTTGATGGTGACTGTGCTATCTCCCGCGATTGCCGGTATATTTTTGGCTGGACCAATGGCCGCCATCATGTCAACCATTGACTCCCAATTGATCCAAGCCTCAGCGACTCTACTCAAGGATCTCTACCTTAATTACATCTCTCCCAAAACAAGCTCCCCTAAAAAGCTATCCAGACTATCATTTTGGATCACAGGCATTTTTTCAGCTTTAGTGTTTATGGCAGCCATAAATCCACCTGATATGATCATATGGCTTAACCTTCTTGCTTTTGGTGGCTTGCAAGCCGTCTTTCTCTGGCCTTTAGTTCTGGGGTTGTATTGGAGAAAGGCATCCGCTATGGGCGCTCTGTGCTCCATGCTGATCGGCTTAATATGCTACACCAGCCTTTCTTTGATTAAACCTAACTTATTTGGGGTTCATGCTATTGTACCGACATTAACTTTAGGTCTTATTACCTTCGTTCTGGTTAGCATCATCCGTCCAAACAAGACCACGAGTGAATAAATGCGAGCTTTTTGTACAATAGGAAGAACATGATAGAATCCGTGCCCACAAACCACCGCCAATATCGGATAACCCATGCCTTGGATTCAAATTAAGCTCAACGCAACCAATGATAACGCAGAACAAATTGGTGACATGCTAATGGAAGAGACCGGAGCTTTATCGGTCACTTTCCTTGATGCCCAAGACACACCTGTGTTTGAACCCCTACCGGGGGAAACCCGACTATGGGGAGATACTGATGTCTTGGCTTTATACGATGCCAACGCAGACACCCAGTTTATTATTGAGCAGATCAAATTAAGCGAACTTCTGGCTCATGATTTTGCTCATAAAATCGAACAACTTGAAGATAAAGACTGGGAGCGCGAATGGATGGACAACTTCCATCCAATGAAATTTGGTCAGCGTTTATGGATTTGCCCAAGCTGGCGAGAGGTCCCTGAACCTGATGCTGTCAATGTTATGCTCGACCCAGGACTCGCCTTTGGAACAGGCACTCACCCAACCACAGCTCTATGCCTAGAATGGTTAGAAAGCCTAGATTTGTCAGGCAAAACTGTGATTGACTTTGGTTGTGGATCAGGAATTTTAGCCATAGCGGCCATAAAATTAGGCGCAAAAAAAGTGGTGGGTATTGACATAGATCCACAAGCCTTGATCGCATCAAAAGACAATGCTGAGCGTAATAGCGTCGCAGACAAACTGGAAGTTTTCCTGCCACAGGAACAACCACAAAACTTAGTTGCCGACGTTGTGGTTGCAAACATTTTAGCAGGGCCACTGCGTGAACTTTCAAGTGTGATTACCTCTCTTGTCAAACCAAACGGCGAGCTTGCGATGTCTGGCGTGCTTGATACTCAAGCCCAAGATGTCGCAACCTACTATAGTGACGCATTTAATATTGAGCCGATAAAAGAGCTCAATGAATGGTGCAGAATTGCTGGCCGAAAATTCACTTAAATAAGACTTTGTGCATTAATTGACTGATTTTTGGGCATTTTACTAAAACAATTTGTAAATGCTCAAATATTGGTCTTTTCACGGCGTGAAAAAATGCGTAAAATGCGCGCCCTTGCTGGTATAGAACTGTGATTTAGTGTTTTGAAAATCGGAACTCATAAACTCGAGAATAATCTTATCGTAGCCCCCATGGCGGGAGTTACCGATAGACCCTTTCGTGAGTTGTGTCTCCGCTATGGTGCAGGGATGGCTGTCAGTGAAATGATGTCGTCAAACCCAAAGCTATGGAACACATCTAAGTCAAAACAGCGTATGGTACATCAAGGCGAATCGGGCATTCGCTCTGTACAAATAGCAGGAGCAGATCCTCAACTGATGGCTGATGCTGCTCAGTTTAGTGTTGAAAATGGTGCACAGATCATTGATATCAACATGGGCTGTCCTGCTAAAAAAGTGAATAAAAAGCTGGCGGGCTCAGCATTGCTTCGCTACCCGGGTATCATTCAAGATATTCTCAAAGCGGTGGTCAATGCAGTAGATGTCCCCGTGACACTAAAAACTCGTACCGGCTGGGACCCAGACAATAAAAACTGTGTTCAAATCGCTAAATTAGCCGAAGACTGCGGCATACAAGCTCTTGCGCTCCATGGCCGCACCAAAGCCTGTATGTACAAAGGAGAGGCCGAATATGACAGCATTAAAGCGGTTAAACAAGCAATCTCAATTCCGGTTATCGCTAACGGTGATATCGATAGCCCAGAGAAAGCAAAGTATGTGCTTAATTACACGGGCGCAGACGCTTTAATGATTGGACGCCCCGCCCAAGGGCGACCATGGATTTTTCAGGAAATCCAACATTTTTTGGAAAACGGCACCACGATGCCCGACCTTCCAATATCGGAAGTTAAGGACATCCTGCTTGGTCATGTGAATGCTCTACATACATTTTATGGTGAGTATTTAGGTCCGCGTATCGTACGAAAGCACGTGGGTTGGTACCTAAAAGAACATGAACAAGCAAGTGAGTTTCGCCGTACCTTCAATGCTATCGATGTGGCAGAGCTGCAACTTGAAGCGTTAGAAGGTTATTTTGATAACGTTGCATCATAATTAGAGAAGAGCTAGACCGAATATGTTCGAACAAAACCTGACTTCAGAAGCCTTAACAGTAACTACAGTAACTTCACAAGACCAGATTACTCAGAAGCCTTTACGCGACTCTGTTAAAGCATCTCTTAAAAACTACTTGGCTCAACTAAACGGGCAAGAAGTCACAGAGCTATATGAGTTAGTTCTAGCTGAAGTAGAACAACCATTACTTGATACCATAATGCAATACACTCGCGGTAACCAAACTCGCGCAGCAACTATGATGGGTATCAACCGCGGCACTCTTCGTAAGAAACTAAAAAAATACGGCATGAACTAATTTGTTCATCGCATTGTTATAAATACATAAAGTCGCGATTTTATCGCGACTTTTTCTCAATCGATTTAATTCCCTTTGACTAGAAGCGTATCCGACGGTTCCTGCCATTCCATCGCAACATAATGCTCACCGTAATATTTCTCCATTTCGCGATCAAGCCAATCTCGAGCAAAGTTTAGAGCCACAAAAATGCTAATCCTATCCAACCCATGAGACTGGCCGTTAACCAACTGGATATTAGATGGTGTAGCCCTTGCCGCGATAATTCCGACTAGCGCACCTTCTTGATTGTAGACCCCACCACCACTCATCCCGTCTTGGACAGGGGCATCCATGATACTAGCTGGACACTTGTCGAAGTAATGTGAGTCAATCAATGTCAAATCAAGGCGATAAACCCCCTCTCCTTTCAGCACACTGCCTCCAGGGCTCATTCCGAATGTTTCCACACTTTGACTTGGATAAACCAAGCCAAACTTGGGCTGATGATTAAGTATGTTCCTAGACTCAACTATCGCAAGATCACATTGAGGATGGTAGGCTATGACCTTGTCATAATTGAGCTTGGCAACATGGGCGACGGTAAGGCTAAGTTCTGAAGTGATTGGCGTGCTAGTGCCAAAACCAAAAAATAATAGTGGAATACCCGTTAACTCATAATCGAGATCAGGGTGTTGCTCTACCACAGTTAGTTGACCGTTACTACCAGTACAACCCGCTAAAATAATAAACAACAGTAACGTACATAAGCGCGAAATTGAATATAACAGATTGCTACAAAGGTTCATCCTTCACCCCTTAGTTATGTTTGCCCTGCCAAGATTGGTATAGTCGTAGCACCAAATACAACGGCACTACCTTAAGTGTAGGAATTTGTCACAAGAAAGGTGGGGTAAAAACAGCATTATGTAATTAAAGCCTAATCACATTAAAATCATATATTTATAGAAGTATTTGTTATTTACTCACTGGCTAAAGCGGTTAAAATTGAGCAGTGGCTCGCATTATCATCCACATGACCACAACAAGCATCATTAATTTTCTTGAGGGCGGTTCGAATTCTGGTTAATTCAGAAATCTTTTCATCAATGAGGTTGAGTTTCGCTGTTGTAATCGCTTTCACCTCGGCACAACTATGCTCGGTTGCTTCGAGATTGATATCTAGTAACTCACGAATTTCCTCAAGGCTTAAGCCCAAGTCTTTTGCTCTAAGTATGAAGCCTACTTGCTTTTGATTTTCTTCACTGTACAAACGATAGCCAGACTCGCTGCGCCCAATAGGCTGAATGAGGCCATTTTTCTCGTAAAAACGAAGCGTATCAGTGGTTACCCCGCAACGTTTTGCAAGTTCTCCTATTTGAAACATGGCGACCCTTATTGTCTATTTCGTAAACTTTCACCCCAAAGTACGCCATTTTTATCATAATTTCACTCATGCCAAACGATTGCGCGAGCTTTTTTGTAATAAATTAGTTAGAATGTGCGCACTTCAATTTGGATACAGTACAGACTCTAATCAAGATAAGGTCTTTACCAAAACTGACCTCTATACTACCGATCGGCACATACGTAGTATTGTAAGAAAAGCTCAAAAGCGGGTTCATTTTTGGCAAATATCTTTACCAAACGTATTAAATCTGTGATTTTGAGGAAAATAGAAGCATGACTAACGCTCGTCCTATTCGCCGCGCATTAATCAGCGTATCAGACAAAACTGGTATCGTTGAGTTTGCCCAAGCTCTTGCAAATCGTGGTGTTGAACTTCTATCAACAGGCGGCACTGCTCGCTTATTAACCGAAAACAGTATCTCTGTGACCGAAGTATCCGATTACACTGGTTTCCCAGAAATGATGGACGGCCGTGTTAAAACACTTCATCCTAAAGTTCATGGCGGTGTACTGGGTCGTCGGGGCCAAGACGATGAGGTGATGTTAGAACATGACATCAAACCCATTGACATAGTAGTCGTCAATCTATATCCATTTGCTGAGACTGTCGCCAAACAAGGCTGTACTCTTGCTGACGCAGTTGAAAACATCGATATTGGTGGCCCTACAATGGTAAGGTCCGCAGCGAAAAACCACAAAGATGTCGCTATTGTTGTGAATGCAAGAGACTATGATCGCGTTATTGCTGAAATGGATGAAAACGAAACTTCTCTTACTCTAGATACACGTTTCGATCTTGCTATTGCCGCTTTCGAGCATACAGCAGCATACGATGGCATGATTGCTAACTACTTTGGCACTATGGTTCCTTCTCATAACATATCGTCATTGGATGAAGAGGGAAAAACAGCAGATCAAGACTCAAAATTCCCACGCACTTTCAATCAGCAGTTAATCAAAAAGCAAGACATGCGCTATGGCGAAAATAGTCACCAAGATGCTGCTTTTTATGTCGAGGCTAACCCAGAGGAAGCTTCGGTTTCAACCGCTAGGCAAATTCAAGGAAAAGCACTTTCATACAACAACATCGCAGATACAGACGCTGCCCTTGAATGTGTAAAAGAATTTGATGAGCCAGCTTGTGTGATAGTTAAACACGCCAATCCATGTGGTGTCGCTCTAGGACAAAATATTTTAGAAGCCTATGATCGTGCTTATAAAACCGATCCTACCTCGGCATTCGGTGGCATCATAGCCTTTAACCAAGAGTTAGATGCCCAGGCAGCTAGCGCTATTGTTGAGCGTCAGTTCGTTGAGGTCATCATTGCTCCTTCTGTTTCACCACAGGCAATTGAAATTGTCGCAACGAAGAAAAACATTCGTTTACTCGAGTGTGGTCAATGGTCAACTAAAACAACAGGTCTCGATGTGAAACGCGTCAACGGCGGCTTGCTAGTACAAGATAGAGACCAAGGTATGGTTAGCCTCAATGATCTAAAAGTGGTGTCTAAACGCCAACCGACTGATGAAGAGCTTAAGGATGCGCTATTTTGCTGGAAGGTTGCCAAGTATGTTAAATCAAATGCGATCGTTTACTCAAAAGGCGATATGACCATAGGTGTTGGCGCTGGACAGATGAGCCGTGTTTACTCTGCCAAAATAGCAGGTATTAAAGCAGCAGACGAAAACCTACAAGTCGAAGGCTGCGTGATGGCATCTGATGCATTTTTCCCATTCCGTGACGGTATAGATGCCGCAGCGGACGCGGGAATCAAATGCGTAATCCAACCTGGCGGTTCGATGCGTGATGATGAAGTCATCTCTGCTGCAGATGAGCACGGAATGGCGATGATTTTCACGGGTATGCGTCACTTCCGTCATTAAAAATTTCAGTTTAGTTGGCACGATTGTGATGTTCTGGTTCCTTATCTTCCAAACAATAGTGTCAACAAGTCGAAAAACGATATTTTGAAATCAAGGAATTTTGAATATGCAAGTTTTAGTTATTGGTTCAGGTGGTCGCGAACATGCTCTCGCATGGAAAGCGGCACAAAACCCCAGTGTAGAAGTTGTCTATGTTGCGCCAGGTAACGCTGGCACCGCATTAGAGCCAAAGTTAGAAAATGTTAATATCAAGGTCGAATGCATTTCTGAGTTGGTCTCATTTGCACAAGATAAAAACATAGAACTTACCATAGTTGGACCAGAAGGGCCTTTGGTTATTGGCGTCGTCGATGCTTTCCGTGAAGCTGGCTTGCCGATTTTCGGTCCAACACAAGCCGCAGCGCAATTAGAAGGCTCTAAGGCTTTTACCAAAGACTTCCTCGCTCGTCATAATATCCCAACAGCAGCCTATGCAAACTTTACCGAAATTGAGCCAGCCCTTGCCTATGTGCGTCAGCAAGGGGCTCCTATTGTGGTCAAAGCCGATGGCTTAGCCGCAGGTAAAGGGGTAATTGTCGCCATGACCTTAAAAGAAGCGGAAGATGCCATTCAAGACATGCTCGCTGGCAATGCTTTTGGTGACGCTGGCAGCCGAGTCGTTATAGAAGAGTTTCTCGATGGAGAAGAGGCTAGCTTCATTGTTATGGTCGATGGGAAGAATATTCTGCCTATGGCAACCAGCCAAGACCACAAGCGTGTGGGAGAAAAAGACACAGGCCCTAATACGGGTGGTATGGGGGCTTACTCTCCAGCACCGGTTGTCACACCTGAAATCCATGACCGTATTATGCAAGAAGTTATCTACCCAACGGTACGCGGTATGGAAGCAGAAGGACACCCTTACACGGGTTTCCTTTATGCGGGCTTGATGATAGACAAAGAAGGAACACCAAAAGTCATTGAGTACAATTGTCGTTTTGGCGATCCTGAAACACAGCCTATCATGATGAGAATGGAGTCCGATTTGGTCGAATTATGTTTAATGGCCATCGATGAAAAACTCAATCAAGCTGAATCTAAGTGGGATCCTCGTGCATCTATCGGCATTGTTCTTGCCGCTGGTGGTTATCCACTAGAGTATGCAAAGGGTGATGTTATCTCTTTACCAAATTCACCACTAGCTAACCAAAAAATATTTCACGCAGGTACAGCGCGAAATGATGCGGGAGAGGTTGTGACTAATGGGGGCCGAGTTCTCTGCGCCGTTGCATTAGGAGATACCGTATCACAGGCCCAGAAGCAAGCATACGAGCTTGTTGACACTATTAGCTGGGAAGGCATGTTTTATCGTAATGATATTGGTTACAGAGCGATAGAGCGCGAAAAAGCTTAAACAGGCATTCAATTCAAAAAGGCGCATTTAGCGCCTTTCTTTATAGATTGCTGTCTTCTTTCAGTAAGCTAGGCCGCTCGACACACTTGTGTCCATCGTCTGAAAGCAGCAGTAAGTCTTCGACTACAACACTATTATTTCTTCTGCTACCGACAAAGGCAACATAATTTTCCACATCAGACAAGCGGTTAACGACAAATGCTGGTAAGGTCTGATTAAATTCTAGGTGATCGTAGCTCTTACCCTCACATGTTTCGAAGTGATCTCCATCCCAGAAACCTTGGATCAATCTAAAGCCCTTTTTATCTTGAGCTTTTGCCACGTTCGCTGCTCTTTTAGCCTCATCCACGTATTGAACCAGTTCAGTAGGCTTAATAGGAAGTACTTTTCCATCAAGACGGTAGTGCTGATAAATAGCCTCTCCATCTTTATTAAAACGAATATGAATACGATAGTTGACTAGAGCATCATTTTTGAGCCGCTCTCCTTCACGAATCATCTCTCTGAGCTTGCCTTGAGACCAGCGATAATCGCTATGGTACCAACCATAGTCACCAGCAGTAACATAATCAGCGGCAGAACTCGGTGACGCCGACTTTTCCGTATACCAATAGAGGCTAGTTGCATCTCCAGCACTTTTTCCACCTGTGTAATATGAATATTGTTCTTTATTAGGCAACGTTGAGCTAGTAGAGCAACCCAATATTAAGCAAGTGATTAGAGAAGAGACCAAAAAGTTTTTCATAATTTTACTGCGCCAAGACAGAAAACCATCTTGGCGCTTCACACATTATTTCACTGCATCTTTCAGGGCTTTACCCGCAACAAATGCTGGAACATTCGCCGCAGCGATTTGAATCTCTGCACCTGTTTTAGGGTTACGACCAGTGCGAGCTGCACGGTGATTGACTTTAAACGTACCAAAACCAATTAGCTGAACTTGGTCACCCTCTTTAAGCGCATCTGTCACTCCATCGAGAGTCGCTTCAAGCGCTGCTTTAGCTTGAGCTTTAGATAAATCTGCTTTCTCTGCAATAAAGTCGATTAATTGGGTCTTGTTCATTAGGTTTCCCTTCTTATAGGTTATCGAATTCTGCTCACTCTAAAACATAAATGCCCTATCTGGCAAAGGTTTGTAAGCGATCTTTCGCTTTAATGACGTACTTTTAACCATAATATGAGTATTAACTCACAATTTGTTACCTTGATCTCCTTTTTCATTGCTTGCTTTCAAACACAAACAGCCCTATTTATAAGGTATTATCATGAACAAAGCCTGACATGATGGGGGTTGAGGAAGACGCAAAGCGCACGGAGAACGAATAACTCAATATTGATTAAAATAAAATCTAACAGTTTCACCCTCACGAGACTTCTTATTGGAGTCACTAAGGAAATATTCAAAATCTCTGACATAATCAGAAAAGTTTCATCAACATAGGAAATTTATGTTACTCCTCACCATATACGTCTCAATCGCCATCGGCATATCTTTTATTTGCTCTGTACTTGAAGCCGTATTACTTAGCATCACCCCTAGCTATATAGCTCAGCTTCGTCAACAAGCACACCCTGCCGCAGAGAAATGGACAGTATTAAAGGCAGACATAGATCGCCCTTTAGCCTCTATTCTCACCCTAAACACCATAGCACATACCATTGGTGCCGCGAGCGCTGGTGCGCAGGCCTCTGTGGTCTTTGGCAGCGAGTGGTTAGGAGTATTTTCTGCAATACTAACTCTCGGGATACTGGTACTTTCTGAAATTGTGCCTAAAACACTCGGAGCAACATACTGGCGACAACTTGCCCCGCTAACAGCAGTAGTTCTTCGATGGATGGTTTGGACGCTCGCACCCTTCGTCTGGTTCTCAGAACAAATTACCAAACGGCTAGCCAGTGGTCATCAGTTACCAAAAATGCGAGAAGAGCTATCAGCCATGGCACTCTTGGCGAAAGAAAGTGGAGAATTTGCCGAGGGAGAGACAAAAATACTGAGCAACTTACTCAGTATTCAAGGTGTGCCAGTCACTCAGGTCATGACGCCTCGCCCGGTGGTATTTAGAGTCGATGCAGAGATGACCATAGATCAATTTCTCTCTCAATATCATGATTCTCCATTTTCAAGACCTTTAGTATACAGCCAGTCTAAAGATAATATCTTAGGCTTTGTTCACCGCCTAGAGATATTCAAATTACAGCAAGTTGGAGGGGGTGATAAGCAGCTTGGGGCAGTGATGCGTCCTGTCCATGTACTTTTAAATACCCTATCTCTACCTAAGGCATTTGAACAGATGATGGCTAGAAGACTTCAGCTGGCAATGATTGTTGACGAATATGGCACGATACAAGGCATACTGACCCTAGAGGATATATTTGAACATCTTGTTGGGGAGCAAATCGTTGATGAAGCTGACAGAGCTCCAGATATGCAGCAGCTCGCTTTTGAGCGATGGGAAAAATGGAAAGCCAAGCATGGAGTCATTGAAAATAGCGATGATGACGAAACAGCTGTAAAAGAGAATAAAAACAAAGAAAATTAAATACAGGGGCTAATAGCCCCTGCACTGTTTACAATGACACGCCTATGTTACTTACGCCTTCTTCCCTAAGCTCTAAACGCAGGTCTTTGATCAAATCGATGTCTCTTTCGTTAGCATCTTTAAGAGGACGAAAGATTGCCCATTGCACATCCCATTCCTCACTAACCGATTGATTATCCCTTTGATTGTCATTTGTTAACTCGATACCACTTTGAGCTTGCTCAAGCTCAGCGACGGTTTGTACTGACAACTGACTTACCTTCTGCATACTTTCAAAAAGATCATCTCGATCAAGTAAGCCGTGTAATAGTGTTGATAAGCCCACGCAAGCATCAATTGCAGGATACACCCCATAAAACTCAAAATCTTCTGAGCTAGGGATAATCTCTTCAAGTTTTTCTAACTGACGCTCATAATTGACTTTGGCGTTCTTTACCGTTAACTGCTCCCAAACACTATCGAGAATATCGCGATAAATCCGAGATTCAGAGAAAGCTGTACTGTCGCAAAACTTCGCATAATTGGGATACATGCGTTCACACAGACACGCCATAAAGGTAATCTGCTTCCATGGTTCTAACTTTTCAAGGCGAAGTTGGAGAGGGTTCTGTAGCATAAAGGCTCATTGATTCATAAATGGACCGCAGAAGTGTACTTGATAACCACAATGGAAAAAAGCCAAGACGATGAAGAAATCCACCAATAAAGTCTATTTACTTACCGAGCACAATGAGAAGTACCAATCACTATTAGAAGACAAACAACTAACTGATCTCGAAATTGTCACTACCCCTTGCGATGCGAGCATCCTATTAGCTTCACCACCATTAGCGGTTAAGCGGCTGGATGAGTTTCCAGAGCTGGAATGGATTCAATCTGTTTATGCCGGCGTGGATGCCATATTCAAAGCCAAAACAGACGACTTCATTCTTACTAATGTTAAGGGGATCTTTGGTCAACAAATATCAGAGTATGTTATTGGCTACTTAGTTCAACACTTTCGTCATCTTCCTCATTATCATGAGGCGCAGTCCCTATCAAGCTGGCAACCCAAGAGCTATCGTACTTTAGACGGACTAACCATGCTTACACTAGGGACAGGCTCAATAGCTAGTCACCTAGCAAAGGTGGCTCAGGCTTTTGGCATTAAGGTTGTAGGAATCAATCGAAGTGGTATACCAACAATTAACTCCTCGTTTGATGCCACCTATCATATCCAAGAACTTGATAGTGTCCTCAGCAAAGCTGATATCATAGTCAATACATTGCCTAGCACACCTCAAACGCATCATATACTCGACGAAACCAGTTTATCTCATTGTTCGTCTACATTATTGTTCAATGTTGGACGAGGTAACGCCATCTGTGAGAAAGGCCTGCTTTCAGCGCTCGAAAACCAATCAATTGAGCACGCATTTCTCGATGTCTTCGAGCAAGAGCCCTTAGATAAATCCAACCCTATGTGGCAGCATCCATCTATCACGATTACACCTCATATTGCCGCGCTCAGCTTTCCCGACAAAGTTATCGACGTTTTCGCAGAAAATTATCAACGCTGGCGAGATGGATTTAGCCTAATTAACCAAGTTGACTTAACAAAAGGTTATTAATGCTCGATAAGCTCATCAACGAGGTTCGCCAATGTAAAGTATGCGATCCAGATTTGGCTTTAGGGGCTAGGCCCATTATCCAAGCTGGTACAGAAGCAAGGTTACTAATCATAGGTCAAGCACCGGGGGTCAAAGCTCACAATACAAATATGCCATGGAGTGACCCGAGTGGGGATAGATTAAGAAAGTGGTTATACCAACCTGAGTAAAAATATGATCGAATTGAGGCTGTTACTTCTTCGTGATAAATGACGCTATGGACAGTCGCAATAACATTGATTTCAAAAAGCTTGCTAGCCAACAAAAATCTATTCAAATGAAGATGCGATTGCTCGCATTGGCTCACTTTAAAGATGGTCACTCTCGAACCCAAGTTGCTACGTTCCTCAAGGTAAGCAGAACCAGTGTGAATAAATGGGTTGAAGAAGGGCTTGAAGGGCTGAAAGAGAAACCAAGAACGGGTCGCCCAGCATTTCTTAACGCGATGCAGCGAGAAGAATTACGTCAGTATATAAAAGCTCGAGCGATGGATTCGTCTGGCGGTCGATTAACTGGTAACGATATTCATGCTTATATCGTTAATAAATTTGGCAAACACTACCACCCAGATTCGATCTACTACTTGCTCAACCATATGGGCTTTTCTTGGATAACTTCACGCTCCAAGCACCCTCGTCAATCCCAGCCAATCCAAGACGATTTTAAAAAAATTCAAAATTGAAACGATCCTTAAGATCCCCGGTCACATGGGGCTTGCTAACGTCGATGTCTGGTTTCAGGATGAAGCAAGATTTGGCCAGCAAAACACGACAACTCGACTTTGGGCTAAACGTGGATCAAGATCAAGAGCAGTAAAACAGCAGCAGTTTGAATATGCTTATTTGTTTGGCTCAGTATGTCCCGCTAGAGGTATTGGCGAGGCGTTGGTCGTTCCTTGGGTTAACAAGGACACTATGGTTGAGCACCTTAAGCAGATATCCACGGCGACCGAAAAAGGTCGTCATGCAGTAGTCATTATGGATGGTGCTAGTTGGCATACAGATGACATTGCAGAGCAGTTTAGTAATGTCAGTACCATCAAACTCCCGCCCTACTCACCAGAACTCAACCCGATAGAACAAGTGTGGAGTTGGTTGAGGCAGCACTATCTAGCCAACCAATCGTTTACCGATTACGACGATATCGTTGCCAAAATCTGTGCTGCATGGAATCGCTTTTTGGATAGCTCGAAAAGAGTCACTAAGATGTGCTCGAGAAGATGGATAGAGCTGACCAGTTAATTTTCCAGATTGGTATTAGAAGCGATTTTGCTACTAAAACAAGAAAGCCCCAGCATTGCTGCTGGGGTTTAGAAGAAGTGGCGGAGCGGACGGGACTCGAACCCGCGACCCCCGGCGTGACAGGCCGGTATTCTAACCAACTGAACTACCGCTCCGCACTGGTTAGACCTAAGTCTAAATATAAAGCCTGGCGATGTCCTACTCTCGCATGGGGAAGCCCCACACTACCATCGGCGCTATTGCGTTTCACTACTGAGTTCGGCATGGAGTCAGGTGGGTCCACAATGCTATGGTCGCCAAGCAAATTCTTTCTCTCTATCTCTAGAGAATAACTTGGAAAGCTGTTTTCGTTCTTACACATTCAATGTTCTAGTTGAGTCCATCAAAACCCTTTGGGTGTTGTATGGTTAAGCCTCACGGGCAATTAGTACAGGTTAGCTCAACGCCTCACAACGCTTACACACCCTGCCTATCAACGTTCTAGTCTCGAACAACCCTTTAGGACCCTCAAGGGGTCAGGGAAGACTCATCTTAGGGCTCGCTTCCCGCTTAGATGCTTTCAGCGGTTATCGATTCCGAACTTAGCTACCGGGCAATGCGTCTGGCGACACAACCCGAACACCAGAGGTTCGTCCACTCCGGTCCTCTCGTACTAGGAGCAGCCCCCTTCAATCTTCCAACGCCCACGGCAGATAGGGACCGAACTGTCTCACGACGTTCTAAACCCAGCTCGCGTACCACTTTAAATGGCGAACAGCCATACCCTTGGGACCGACTTCAGCCCCAGGATGTGATGAGCCGACATCGAGGTGCCAAACACCGCCGTCGATATGAACTCTTGGGCGGTATCAGCCTGTTATCCCCGGAGTACCTTTTATCCGTTGAGCGATGGCCCTTCCATACAGAACCACCGGATCACTATGACCTGCTTTCGCACCTGCTCGAATTGTCATTCTCGCAGTCAAGCGGGCTTATGCCATTGCACTAACCTCACGATGTCCAACCGTGATTAGCCCACCTTCGTGCTCCTCCGTTACTCTTTGGGAGGAGACCGCCCCAGTCAAACTACCCACCAGGCACTGTCCTCAACCCAGATAATGGGTCTAAGTTAGAACATCAAACATACAAGGGTGGTATTTCAAGGATGGCTCCATGCACACTGGCGTGCACACTTCAAAGCCTCCCACCTATCCTACACATGTAGGCTCAATGTTCAGTGCCAAGCTGTAGTAAAGGTTCACGGGGTCTTTCCGTCTAGCCGCGGGTACACTGCATCTTCACAGCGATTTCAATTTCACTGAGTCTCGGGTGGAGACAGCGTGGCCATCATTACGCCATTCGTGCAGGTCGGAACTTACCCGACAAGGAATTTCGCTACCTTAGGACCGTTATAGTTACGGCCGCCGTTTACCGGGGCTTCGATCAAGAGCGTCGACTTACGTCTAACCCCATCAATTAACCTTCCGGCACCGGGCAGGCGTCACACCGTATACGTCATCTTACGATTTTGCACAGTGCTGTGTTTTTAATAAACAGTTGCAGCCACCTGGTATCTGCGACTCTCATTAGCTCCATCCGCGAGGGACTTCACCGACAAGAGCGTACCTTCTCCCGAAGTTACGGTACCATTTTGCCTAGTTCCTTCACCCGAGTTCTCTCAAGCGCCTTGGTATTCTCTACCCGACCACCTGTGTCGGTTTGGGGTACGATTCCTTACAATCTGAAGCTTAGAGGCTTTTCCTGGAAGCATGGCATCAATGACTTCACTACCGTAGTAGCTCGACATCGTGTCTCAGCCTTGTAGAGAGCCGGATTTACCTAACTCTCAAGCCTACGCACTTGAACCTGGACGACCGTCGCCAGGCCCACCTAGCCTTCTCCGTCCCCCCATCGCAATTGTAAGAAGTACGGGAATATTAACCCGTTTCCCATCGACTACGCCTTTCGGCCTCGCCTTAGGGGTCGACTTACCCTGCCCCGATTAACGTTGGACAGGAACCCTTGGTCTTCCGGCGAGGGGGTTTTTCACCCCCTTTATCGTTACTCATGTCAGCATTCGCACTTCTGATACCTCCAGCATGCTTTACAACACACCTTCAACGGCTTACAGAACGCTCCCCTACCCAATACGATAAATCGTATTGCCGCAGCTTCGGTTTACAGCTTAGCCCCGTTACATCTTCCGCGCAGGCCGACTCGACTAGTGAGCTATTACGCTTTCTTTAAATGATGGCTGCTTCTAAGCCAACATCCTAGCTGTCTAAGCCTTCCCACATCGTTTCCCACTTAGCTGTAATTTGGGACCTTAGCTGGCGGTCTGGGTTGTTTCCCTCTCCACGACGGACGTTAGCACCCGCCGTGTGTCTCCCGGATAGTACTTACTGGTATTCGGAGTTTGCAAAGGGTTGGTAAGTCGGGATGACCCCCTAGCCTTAACAGTGCTCTACCCCCAGTAGTATTCGTCCGAGGCTCTACCTAAATAGATTTCGGGGAGAACCAGCTATCTCCAGGTTTGATTGGCCTTTCACCCCTAGCCACAAGTCATCCGCTAATTTTTCAACATTAGTCGGTTCGGTCCTCCAGTTGATGTTACTCAACCTTCAACCTGCCCATGGCTAGATCACCTGGTTTCGGGTCTATATCCAGCAACTCGACGCCCAGTTAAGACTCGATTTCTCTACGGCTCCCCTAGATGGTTAACCTTGCTACTGAATATAAGTCGCTGACCCATTATACAAAAGGTACGCAGTCACAGGACAAGCCTGCTCCTACTGCTTGTACGTACACGGTTTCAGGTTCTATTTCACTCCCCTCACAGGGGTTCTTTTCGCCTTTCCCTCACGGTACTGGTTCACTATCGGTCAGTCAGTAGTATTTAGCCTTGGAGGATGGTCCCCCCATATTCAGACAGGATATCACGTGTCCCGCCCTACTCGATTTCACTGAACACGCGTCGTCAACTACGGGACTATCACCCTGTATCGTCGGACTTTCCAGACCGTTCGTCTAACGCGTGTAAAGCTTAAGGGCTAATCCAATTTCGCTCGCCGCTACTTTCGGAATCTCGGTTGATTTCTTTTCCTCGGGGTACTTAGATGTTTCAGTTCCCCCGGTTCGCTCTGTTAACCTATGAATTCAGTTAACAGTAACTGCTTATGCAGTTGGGTTTCCCCATTCGGAAATCCCAGACTCAAATGGTTTTTACTACCTAATCTGGGCTTATCGCAAGTTAATACGTCCTTCATCGCCTCTGACTGCCAAGGCATCCACCGTGTACGCTTAGTCACTTAACCATACAACCCCAAAGGGTCTTAGATTAAACAACCAAAGTGTCTGCAATTATTTAAACATGATGCAGACTCGATTTTGCCGGACTCAAATATAAACAACACACTAAGGTGTTGTTTCCAAGAACACTTGAATGTGTTTATTGGTGTTTATCTTTCGATAAACATTGAGAACTTTACAAACAATCTTATTCACAAAGAATCAAGATTGCTTTGTCAGCTTTCCAAATTGTTAAAGAGCGTTGTTTTCCCAAAGGGAAGCACATTATCTAAAGATTCTCGGCGTCATTTATCTAACCACATACGTTTACTGACGTGGTTTGGATAAAACAACCAAAAATACTTAGAGAATGGTGGGCGATACCGGGCTCGAACCAGTGACCCCCTGCTTGTAAGGCAGGTGCTCTCCCAACTGAGCTAATCGCCCACATAAGTTTTTATTCTTCGTGGAGAAGAATGGTGGGTCGTGCAGGATTCGAACCTGCGACCAATTGATTAAAAGTCAACTGCTCTACCAACTGAGCTAACGACCCAATGGTATCCCGTAGGGGAGTCGAACCCCTGTTACCGCCGTGAAAGGGCGGTGTCCTAGGCCTCTAGACGAACGGGACACTAAGTCGAAGATATTGGGATATCTTCTTTCTCTTAAACTACATAAACCATCAATCTGTGTGGACACTTGTCTTAATAATCATCGTATAAGGAGGTGATCCAGCGCCAGGTTCCCCTAGCGCTACCTTGTTACGACTTCACCCCAGTCATGAACCACAAAGTGGTGAGCGTCCCCCCGAAGGTTAAACTACCCACTTCTTTTGCAGCCCACTCCCATGGTGTGACGGGCGGTGTGTACAAGGCCCGGGAACGTATTCACCGTGGCATTCTGATCCACGATTACTAGCGATTCCGACTTCATGGAGTCGAGTTGCAGACTCCAATCCGGACTACGACGCACTTTTTGGGATTCGCTCACTTTCGCAAGTTGGCCGCCCTCTGTATGCGCCATTGTAGCACGTGTGTAGCCCTACTCGTAAGGGCCATGATGACTTGACGTCGTCCCCACCTTCCTCCGGTTTATCACCGGCAGTCTCCCTGGAGTTCCCACCCGAAGTGCTGGCAAACAAGGATAAGGGTTGCGCTCGTTGCGGGACTTAACCCAACATTTCACAACACGAGCTGACGACAGCCATGCAGCACCTGTCTCATAGTTCCCGAAGGCACCAATCCATCTCTGGAAAGTTCTATGGATGTCAAGAGTAGGTAAGGTTCTTCGCGTTGCATCGAATTAAACCACATGCTCCACCGCTTGTGCGGGCCCCCGTCAATTCATTTGAGTTTTAATCTTGCGACCGTACTCCCCAGGCGGTCTACTTAACGCGTTAGCTCCGAAAGCCACGGCTCAAGGCCACAACCTCCAAGTAGACATCGTTTACGGCGTGGACTACCAGGGTATCTAATCCTGTTTGCTCCCCACGCTTTCGCATCTGAGTGTCAGTATCTGTCCAGGGGGCCGCCTTCGCCACCGGTATTCCTTCAGATCTCTACGCATTTCACCGCTACACCTGAAATTCTACCCCCCTCTACAGTACTCTAGATGACCAGTTTCAAATGCTATTCCGAGGTTGAGCCCCGGGCTTTCACATCTGACTTAATCATCCACCTGCATGCGCTTTACGCCCAGTAATTCCGATTAACGCTCGCACCCTCCGTATTACCGCGGCTGCTGGCACGGAGTTAGCCGGTGCTTCTTCTGCAGCTAACGTCAAATGAGTATGCTATTAACATACCCACCTTCCTCACTGCTGAAAGTACTTTACAACCCGAAGGCCTTCTTCATACACGCGGCATGGCTGCATCAGGCTTGCGCCCATTGTGCAATATTCCCCACTGCTGCCTCCCGTAGGAGTCTGGACCGTGTCTCAGTTCCAGTGTGGCTGATCATCCTCTCAGACCAGCTAGGGATCGTCGCCTTGGTGAGCCCTTACCTCACCAACTAGCTAATCCCACCTGGGCATATCCTGACGCGAGAGGCCCGAAGGTCCCCCTCTTTGAGCCGAAGCTATTATGCGGTATTAGCCATCGTTTCCAATGGTTATCCCCCACATCAGGGCAATTTCCCAGGCATTACTCACCCGTCCGCCGCTCGACGCCGTTATCGTCACCCGAAGGGTCAGATAACTCGTTTCCGCTCGACTTGCATGTGTTAGGCCTGCCGCCAGCGTTCAATCTGAGCCATGATCAAACTCTTCAATTTAAAGTTTTGATTCCCTAAATAAATAGGGGAGGCTCAATGAATACTGATAACATTACTGTGTAATGTTGAATTGACTGTGCCGGTATTACTACCGATTGGTCACTCAGTTCATTGATAAATCTTTTGGATTATCATCAACGAGTGCCCACACAGATTGATAGGTTTAGTTTGTTAAAGAGCGTTCTAACAAGGCTTCACACCGCGTTGCTAGGGCTGCGTATGTTACGCATTTTTTTACTAAAGTCAAGAGCTTTTTAACACTTTCTTCTCTAGTCGTACCGAATAAATCAGAGCTGACCCTACTTCGTTTCGGTGAGGCGGCATTATATGGACAATGACAAAGATCACAAGGTTTTTTTTTACCTTATTGTTTGAGTGCTCAAAAATAGACCAAATAGCTTAAAATTAAGATAAAATTGCAACATTTGAGTCATGTCACATCAATAGGTTGGAAAAACAACAACCATATACGTAAGATCTGTGTGTCTATGTCAATAATGCTTAGGCATTTATTCTTAACTTACGAAGTTGTTTCCCAATATGAGTTCAAATAAATCAATGTTAATGATTGCCGCCTTAGCTATATTGGGCGCGATTATCTTTTCACAGGTTAATGTTCATCCTGCACTCAGCTTTGTTGTCGGTGTTTTTGTTTCCACTATTGTTATTAGATTTTCAAACACCTCATCTAAGCCAGTAACCAGCCATGACACTGCAACGAAAACCCTATATGTAGGAAATCTGCCATATAAAGCAAATGAGTCACACGTAAAAGATTTATTTGCCAAGCATGGTGAGGTTTTTGCGGTGCGCCTTATGAAGGATAAAAGAACCGGAAAAAGGCGAGGGTTTGGTTTTGTAGTAATGGCTGCAACAGACGTTGTCAAAGCAATAGAAGGATTAAATGAAAAGGATTATATGCAGCGTACTTTAAAAGTTCGAATTGCTAACGATCCAAAATCTCAAGTTGAACAGGACTAAAGCCCCACTCCTGTAAGGCTGTATTCAACGCTCCTTCAGCATATGGAGGAGCCGTTGAGAAAATCTCACGCTTCCCTTTTTTACCGTCATCACTCAACCCTTCATTTCCAAGTAACTCTTGCACTCGACGAGCAATTGCTTCTCCCGAGTCAACCAGCAATACATGCTCACCCAATACATGTTGGATTTCTTGTTTAATAAGAGGGAAATGGGTACAGCCCAGAACGGCAACATCTATCTTGCCTGCCATTGGCTCTAGCGCTTGCTGTAACTCAAGTTGCGATAGCTCTCTCCCGCGCAGTTTTTCCTCTGCCATATCAACCAATAATGTCGAGCCTAACAGCTCCACCGGTTTGGTCTTAGAGAAGTCCCTGATTAAATCATGGGTATATTCGCGAGTGACAGTGGCTGGGGTGGCAATAAGACCAACAGCTTTATTGGCAAGGTTGGATGCTGGTTTAATGGCAGGTACCACACCGACCACAGGTATAGATAACCTGGCGCGCAGCGAGGGCAAAACAATCGTGCTAGCTGTGTTACATGCAATCACAACAAGATCAATCTCGAGCTTTTCTACATATTGACAAACCAGCGTCTCAACACGCGCAGTCAGTGTCTCATGCTCTAGCTCACCATATGGGTAAGCAGCATTATCAAAAATATAAAAGTAGTTAAGCGCTGGCAGTTTTGCCTCTATCTCTTTAAACACTGATAGCCCGCCGACTCCAGAGTCAAAGATTAGGATTTTTGTTTGTTGCGACACTCGGTAACCCACATTATTCTATTGGCCAATCATACTCACTAAGCTCAGTTTGGCAATCTTTTCATTAAATGAGTAAGGTTAAGTATTGTTGATTTGTCTGGTAACAACTAAAAAACCGCCCGAAGGCGGTAAAGAGTTAAAATTTATAGTTAAGACCTACAAAATAGCTGCGTTCTTGAGTGTTGTAACCATATGAAGTTTCATAGTCTTCATCAAATAAGTTGGCAATCTTGCCGCGAGCAATCAAACTGTCTGTAATATAGTAGTGGGTTGCGAAATCAACAAGAGAGTATCCGTCTAACCTAGTATTGTTAGCAGCATCATCAAAATTCTCACCGCGATATAGATAACTTAAATCAAAGTTCCAATCATAATACGTGTAGCTTACATTCCATTTAGCACTGTACTTTGATCTTCGAGCTAATTCTTTACCTGTATCCTTATTCTCGGTATCCATTACATCGATACTTGCCGAGTGAAATAAAGCACCTGTTGTAAACTCTCCAACAAGTTCGAGGCCCTTTATTTCTGCTTTTGCAATGTTTTCATTTTTACCTGTCGAACCCGAAACCGATATCAGATCAGAGATTTCATTCTGGTAGAAAGCAATCCTAAAATCACCAATCGATGGAGTTACATCCAAAGCAATCTCGTAGTTTAAAGACTCTTCCGGTGTTAAATCAGGGTTCGCAGAATCTCCCCACTTCGATGCTGGATAGTACAAATCATTAAATGTTGGAGCTTTAAAAGCGGTCCCCGCCATTACAGATAAACGGTAGATTGAAGTAAACCTGTAGCCTGAGCCCACTTGCCAAGTGGTGTAATCTCCATATTGCTCATTATCATCAATACGCAAGCTCATTTCAGCTTGCATTTTATCTTTAGAATACAGCCCCGAGGTGTATAGTCCAAGATTTGAACGACTTGTTTTAGCAAACGCTGTCGTAGATTCCGATACATCGTCATTGACCCAATCTACACCACCTAGCATTAACAATTCAGCATTAATTTGATAGCTGTTTTGCCAAGCAACAGATTGCCGATTGGTTTCATAGTTATCCGATGAGCCTATGTAAGAAGATTGATCTCTACTGGCTGCTAGTATAACTTCGCTGCTCAACGAGTCAGTTTTATAGGCTCCAACAATTGAACTGCTTAATAGCTTTTGATTTTGCTCTCCAGAATCAAATTCAATATCACCCTCTGTGTAGTTCGTATTCCATTTAAAACTTAGCTCGTCAGTCGACTGAACTCCCAGTTCTAACAACAAGTCAGTATGGTCATAACCATCATTGTCGGGATCAAAGCTTGAACTGTTTTCGTTGGTGGCTGAAAACCCAGCTGTTTTTTCACGATTAACAGAAGCCTTAGCCCAGCCGTTTTCTCCAATCTGGTTAGCAGTATTTACCGCATATTTTTGATAATTATCGCTACCACTCTCTACCCATAACTCAGTTTCATCACCAGTATATGAGGTAATTATATTGATTACTCCACCAATAGCATCCGAACCGTATACAGCGGTTCGTGGACCTCGCACATACTCTATTCGCTCCACTCCGTTTAATGGCAAAGAAGAAATCGCCGTTAATCCCGCAGTAGCGCTACTAACGCGAACACCATTTACTAGTATAAGTGTATGATCAGACTCTGTGCCTCGAGTATAAATGCTAGCCAGCTGGCCATAACCACCATTACTAGACACTTGTATGCCGGGCAATCGACGTAATACTTCTTCAATCGACTTGGCTTGAGTAGACTGAATGTCCTCTTTGGTCACGACCACGACTGGGGCAAGAGTTGAATTTACTGACTGCTCAAATCGATTTGCCGTAACCACCATAGTTTCATCGATGGAAGTTTCTTGGGCATATAAATGGGAGGCATGGGGAAGCAGCGATGCTACTGTCATCGCTAACATTGTTCGGTTCATTGTTATCGTTCCTAAATCGCGTAAGTCCTACCGAGCTTGGAGTGTTGCACTCCAATACCACTGCTCAGTCGCTGGCAGGTATTCGGACTCAAGAGCATGGCTATGCCACCTAATCACTCGACTTCCCAAATGATACTTCATTCAGTGTCATTGGAGCTTTCGTTCTCTCTTACCGCTGCGCGTCAGTTCTGGATTTACACCAGATTCCCTTTTCAGCCATCTATACATCTAAATGGCACCAGCTTGACGACGATGTTATTAAGCAATCGGTAGTTTGTCCACTTTAATATCGCTAATTTGGCTTTTATATGCTGGCTATGTCTAGAATGGGGCTGGACATAGCGCTTAGATTGAATAAAATCTGCGCTCCTAAATGAAATACAACCTCAACGGGCAACAACCTAAGGTAAAGAGCATGGCGAATCTTGACGTAAATCCACAAGACTACCAAGAACAATTGAATGAAAAAAAAGCGCGTCTTGGGCAAATGTTCGCTTGTTACCAAATGCCAAAACTTGAGGTGTTTGAATCTGAAAGCCAACATTATCGCATGCGCGCTGAGTTTCGTGTTTGGCATGAGGGCAATGATCTTTACTACATCATGTTCAATCAGGAAACGCGTGAAAAGTATCGTGTTGATCAGTTTCCAGCCGCCAGTGGTTTGATCAATGAGGTGATGCCGCTTTTGATGGATGAGATGAAAAACAGTGATTCACTGCGTCGTAAACTCTTCCAAGTCGACTTCCTCTCAACGCTCAGTGGTGAGATTCTAATCTCCCTTTTATATCATCGCCAATTGGATGAACAGTGGATTGAAAACGCAAAAGCACTCAAACAGCGCCTAATCGATAAAGGCTATAAGCTCAATATCATTGGGCGAGCTCGAAAAATGAAAATTGTACTCGATCGTGATTATGTGATTGAGCAGCTGAACGTAAATGGGCAGCCATATCTATACCAGCAAGTAGAAAACAGTTTTACTCAACCAAACGGAAAAGTCGCCGAGAAAATGCTGGAATGGGCAATAGACTGTACTCGTGATAGTCAAGGCGATTTGCTAGAACTCTATTGTGGCAATGGTAATTTTTCTCTCGCACTGGCACAAAACTTTAGACGTGTACTGGCAACTGAGCTGGCCAAACCCTCGGTTGAGTCCGCCCAATATAATATTGCGGCTAATAAGATTGATAACGTGCAGATATTGCGCCTCTCGGCAGAGGAATTTACCCAAGCCATCGAAGGAAAACGAGCGTTTCGCCGCCTCAAAGATGCTGGCGTGGATTTAAAAAGCTACGATTGCAATACAATTTTTGTCGATCCGCCAAGAGCTGGAATGGATCTAGATACCTGTAAAATGGTGCAAGGATACCAACGTATTGTTTATATTTCCTGTAACCCAGAAACACTCAAACATAATTTAGATGTTTTGTATCAGACACACAAAGTTACGCGTTTTGCGCTGTTTGATCAGTTCCCATACACCCACCATATGGAAGCGGGCGTAATGCTAGAACGCAAAGTTTAGTGCCGATTTCTCATCGCAAATAAAAAACGAGCTTTTACGCTCGTTTTTGTTTTACAACATTATTCAGTCCTGGTGGAACGGTCCATAAAGCCGAGCTTTTTACCTATCCACACTAGCAGTAGTAATGAGACGACGATGGCAAAAAAGTTAGAACCCGCATCTGGATACTGGGCTTTAACGAACGCCGAATGGCCAAAAGCACCGACAAAGAAGCAAGCTAATCCGACAAGCGGAATGTCTTCAGAGACAGGGTTGCGGAGGTATTCTTGATAGAGAGCCTGCACAGATAAAACCAGCGCAATCAGAGGAAAAATAGAAAAAGAGACTTCACTCATTGTTACCCAAGACAACAAGGCATCACCACACATACCAGCAATAAGTGCCAATATTAAGGTTTTTTTCTCTGAGCCAGTATCCACTCGGTTTACTTCATTCGACATTAATCTGTTCCACCTTTTAATCGGTTACGTTCACGTTCTTTTCGGTACCACAAAGCGCCTTTGGCAATCATGCGCAATTGAGTAATCAATCGCTCAGCTAGTTCATCACGTTCATGGCTGGCTAAATCTAGTGCTTCCGCACCTGAGCTAAACACCAAAGTGACTGAGGCTTCCGCTTGAGTGTATGCTTCATCACGAGACATCCGAGTACTAACAAGGTACTCAGTAAGCTCAGCAACAAAATGTTGAATTTCTCTCGCTACGGCGGCTCGAAATTCAAATGATGTTCCTGAACGTTCTCGTAACAAAAGTCGGAAAACATTGGGGTGATTATCAATAAACTCCATGAAGGTCTCAACGGAAGTTCGTATCACACTTCCCTCTTTCACGATCCTTTGCCTTGCTTGGCGCATCAATTGACGAAGTAATAAGCCTCCCTCATCAACCATAGTTAAGCCAAGCTCGTCCATATCTTTAAAATGGCGATAAAAAGAGGTAGGAGCAATCCCAGCTTCGCGGGCAACTTCTCTTAAGCTTAAGTTAGAAAAGCTTCGCTCAGCGCTTAGCTGACTAAACGCTGCATCAATGACTGAACGACGCGTTTTTTCTTTTTGCTGTGCTCGGATTCCCATGGTTGCCATCTACTTGTTATTGAATTATTTGCTCGCTAGCAAATATACAATGATTAGAGCAAAGACATAAGACAAAATCACTACCTTTGATAATCGGATGGTAATTAAATCCAATTCGCCCAACTTTTCAATAATTTAACATACATTTAGCAGTATACTTATAGACAAATATCAAAACAGCCCTATCCTGCCTACTCACTTACTTAAAGGCTTCAATACGTGTGCATTATCGAGAAATCAGTTAAAATCTCGATAAAGCAATGTAAAAATAGTATAACCAAGGAAAAGTTATGGCGGAAAGTAACCACTTTGACGTAATTGTTATCGGTAGTGGTCCTGGAGGAGAAGGGGCTGCAATGGGGCTAACCAAAGCGGGACTCAATGTCGCCATCGTTGAGAAGGAAAGCAGCGTGGGAGGCGGATGTACCCATTGGGGCACCATTCCCTCAAAATCACTTCGCCATGCCGTCAGCCGTATTATCGAATTTAATAACAATCCTCTCTTTTGCCATAACAACACCAGTCTTCATTCTACCTTTTCTAATATCTTAGGCCACGCCAAAACTGTGATTGATAAACAAACGCGCTTAAGACAAGGATTCTATGACCGTAACCAGTGCTCCTTAATTTTTGGTACCGCACGGTTTACCGACAAGTACACCATTGCTGTCGCACAGGCTGATGGTACAGAAGAGCTGTATAGCGCAGACCGATTTATTATCGCAACAGGCTCACGTCCATATCAGCCAAAAGATGTCGACTTTATGCATGAGCGCATTTACGACAGTGATTCTATCTTGAGCCTGAGTCATGATCCTCGCCATATCATCATCTACGGTGCTGGCGTTATTGGTTGTGAATATGCCTCTATCTTCAGAGGGCTTGGCGTTAAAACTGACCTTATCAATACCCGTGATCGCTTACTGTCTTTTCTCGATAACGAGGTATCGGATGCCCTGTCTTATCATTTTTGGAATAGCGGTGTGGTGATTCGAAATGATGAAACCTACGAAAAAATCGAAGGTACTGACCAAGGCGTTATTATCCACTTAGAGTCCGGCAAGAAGATGCGCGCAGACTGCTTATTGTTTGCCAACGGACGAACCGGTAATACCGATAAGCTTAACTTATCAGCTGTAGGTCTAAGTGCTGACTCAAGAGGGCAACTAAGTGTAGATAGCAATTATCAAACCGATGTTGAGCATATCTATGCTGTGGGTGATGTGATCGGATATCCTAGCCTTGCGAGCGCTGCCTATGACCAAGGCAGGTTCGTTGCTCAAGCAATTGAAAAAGGGCAGGCAGACAGTCACCTCATTGAAGATATCCCAACCGGTATATACACCATCCCAGAAATCAGCTCGGTTGGTAAAACCGAGCAAGAGCTCACTGCTGCTAAAATTCCATACGAGGTGGGACGCACGTCATTTAAGCACCTCGCTCGAGCCCAAATTGCAGGTAAAGATATTGGCAGCTTAAAGATTCTCTTCCACCGTGAAACTAAAGAAATTTTAGGTATTCACTGTTTTGGTGAGCGCGCTGCCGAAATTATCCATATCGGCCAAGCCATCATGGAGCAAAAAGGCGAAGCAAACACCATAGAGTATTTCGTCAACACTACCTTCAACTACCCAACCATGGCAGAAGCCTATCGGGTTGCTGCTCTTAATGGCCTTAATCGTTTATTTTAAGTAGTAACTCAGCGCAGCCACTTCTGATCGAGTGGCTGTCACTTAAACCATAAAAAAGCGCTCTTCTCGCCATTGGCGATAAAAAATCACACCCAAACTCATGCCCCGCATTGCCATAAAGCCCAACATGGCTAACCACAAAGCATGATTACCCATATCCGAAAAGCCAAAGAACAAACCAAAAAAGACGCACATAGCACCAAACATACTATTGCGCATTTCTTGGCCCTTTGTTGCGCCAATAAAAATTCCATCAAATAAAAAGCACCACATGGACACAAGTGGCATAGCCACTAGCCATGGAAGGTAAATATTAGCGGTGTCTGCTACTTTGGAAATATCTGTGATTAGACCCACTAACGAAGAACCAGCAAAACTAAACACTAGAGTTAAGCCAGCGCAAATCACCAAACCCCAGAAAAAGGTGCCAATTAAAGAGCGGCTCAATTGCTGTTTATCATGGGCGCCAAAGGCTTTACCCACTAATGCTTCCATTGCGTAAGCAAAACCGTCCATACCATAAGAAATAATCATTAAAAAACTCATCAACACCGCATTGGCAGCCACCACATCGTCTCCAAAGCTTGCACCTTGGAAAGTCATAAAAGTGAAGGTCGCTTGTAAACACAAAGAGCGCAGAAAAATGTCACGATTTAACTTGATGAACCTACTCAATCCGTGGGAAGTGTCTTTCACTAACGTAAGCAGCTTTGGCAACTGTTTTTGTTGCCAAGTTTTATAGACACAACAAAGGCCAAAAATCATACCGCTATAATCAGCAATGACCGAAGCTAAAGCGGCTCCTTCTACTTTCCAACCCAAGCCCACAACAAAAAGAATATCCAAAGCAATATTTGTTGAGTTAACAATGATCACCATCCACATAGGGGCTTTTGAATTTTGTGTCCCTAGTAACCAACCCAAGAGAACGTAGTTGACTAGAGCTGCGGGAGCGCTCCATACGCGAACAGAGAAATACTGCTGGCCATAGTGTTTCACTTGCTCACTGGCGCTACTGACTGAAAATACAAAATCAGCAATAAATGAATGAAGAGCAATAAAAGCCAGTGCAAAACCCAATGCCATAAAAAGGCCTTGAGTAAAAACTATTGCAAGCTGCTTACCGCTATCCGCACCATAGGATTGAGCAGCAAGGCCAGTGGTAGACATGCGCAAAAAGCCAAGCAACCAAAAAGCCACACTGATCATTGTGCTGCCAAGAGCTACGCCACCTAAATACCAGGCGTGCTCTAGGTGGCCAATGACTGCTGCATCAACTAAACCAAGAAGGGGTACTGTGATATTGGAAAGCACCATAGGGATAGCAAGCAACAACACTTGCTTATGCAGCGCTTTATCACAAAGGAGTCGTAAGATGTTCAAATTATCCACCATCTGGTATTAGAGAGCGGAAATTGTAACCGGATTACCAGCGAAGCTGAATCACTACTGGTGTTAGTCTGTGCTTAAAAGAGCTAAATTTTGTCAGCCAGCGCTGCCAAAACTTCCAACGCCCACAATGTCTATCAAGAGGAGAAAAGGTTCTGACCCAGCGAGACCACGGAAGATAGTTAAGTACCGCATCTCCCGGCGATACATACCCATGGCTGTACGCCCCTGAACCCATTTTTTCCCCTAACCGGGTTGATGCTCTGTCGCCCGCTAGCACTATACATGCTATTGCTGAATCAAAGTGGCGCCCCAAGGCTTGGATAAACTTACCCACTTGCTTTTCACTGCAATCAAGCAAAGCTTGCTCACAAACAATTAAAACTGGCGTCTTCTCTGAAATTGGAAGCTGCTCAAGCCAAGATAGGTCATCAACATGGCCGCAGATATGTTGGTAGCGCTCACTTTTATGGAATAATTTTTGGCGCCATAATAAGTTTTCTGTCACATCCAACTCTAACCAATGACAGCGTCCATTATCTACACGATAAAAACGGGTATCTAAACCAGCACCAACATTGATTATCCAGCCATCCGGGTGCTGGGAAAGAAAATGATTCACTCGCTCATCACAAATCTGAGTCAAAGTAGCATGGAGGAGCTGTTTCTGGTCAATATCTCCTGATAAGCATTCAGGTGCGAGCTGACAACGTTGGCAAGCAGTAGCTGCTATCGGATCATATACTAAACCATCGTCAACCAAACTTTCTTGGCTACGAAACCATAGAGGCTGAAGTAAATTAACAGGAACCTGGTAACGATGCCCTGAAACCTTTTGTCTAGCGACCATTATCATCTTCCTCCATTATTAGGATTTAGATGATAATGAATATCAGTTAACAATTCAAGTTATTGAGAATTATTCTCAATTAAAAGGTGAGAACTATGAGCCATATCTCTAAATATTTATGATCTCCACACCAAACAGTGGAGATTCAAACATCAAGATCTACATCCAATCGGTATTACGAATAATACCAACCGCTAAACCTTCGATAGTTAAGTGCTGGCTGGTGAGATCCACCTTAATTGGAGCAAACTCCTCATTCTCTGCATGCAATAGAACGGTTGAACCCTTACGTTCAAGTCTTTTCACAGTTACATCATCATCGACTCTGGCCACAATAACCTGACCATCATGAACATCTTGTGTCTTATGAACAGCCAACAAGTCACCATCCATAATCCCAATATCTTTCATACTTTCGCCATTAACTCGTAATAAAAAGTCTGCTTGAGGCTTAAACATGGAGGGGTCCAGTTGGTAGTGAGTTTCAACATGCTCCTGAGCCAGAATCGGTTCTCCAGCTGCCACCTGACCAATAAGAGGTAGTCCAGCATCATTGGCGGCGTCTTCTAACAAGATACGAATACCGCGAGACGCTCCTGGAATAATTTCAATCGCTTGCTTGCGAGCGAGGGCTTTAAGGTGCTCCTCTGCTGCATTGGCTGAACGAAAACCAAGCTCTCGAGCGATTTCCGCTCTTGTTGGAGGCATACCTGTATCTTCAATTTTGCTTCTGATCAGATCATATACTTGTTGCTGGCGTGGTGTTAGTGGCTTCATGACTCACCTGTCTTTTTATACAGTTAACTGTGAGTATATCCAGTAATCGATTAAATGAAAAGCCAATTGGTGTTTTTTTGATTTAGTTAACCTTTTGACTACAAAAACAATACTTCTGCCCACACGTAAGCAGTCAATAACATGGTTAGCATCACAGCTGCAGAGCCAATATCTTTTGCTTGGCCAGATAGGGGGTGCTGCTCTGGACCAATGCGGTCCACCACAGCTTCAATTGCACTATTGAAGAGCTCTGCAATCAAAACCAAGATAACAGTGACAATGAGTAAAATACGCTCAACCTGAGTAATATCCAAGATCGCAGCCGTGGGTATCATGATGACGCTTAGTACGACTTCTTCACGAAAAGCTGGCTCATTGCTAAATGCAGAACGTAAACCTTGGCACGAGTATCGAGTCGCATTTCTAATGCGTTTTAATCCATGAAGTGTTTTCTGTGTCACATGCTTTCCCTCATAGCAAATCAATAAATATTGACCCCAACACTTTAGCTTGGTCAACAGTATATTGCTTAGCATGAAGACCGTAAGAATAAAGTCAACAGACTCAAAATATTAAGTGACATCGACGTGCTTATATTCAATTTACGGTAAAAGGTTCGACCAGTTTCTGGTATTCTTGCAACCCCAAAAAAGTCAGCGTTGGTGAAGCTCAGCGTGGCTTCTGCGATTTATCTGTTTTTCGAGGCTATAAACCTTATGTCTTCAGGACAATCATTACCAAGTGCATTACTAAAACTGCCTTTATCAATGATGGTAAAAGGAACAACCATTCCCTCCAATCCCATTGAAGATCATGGTATTGATCTGAACAAGCCCATAGTTTATGCGCTGCCCTATCGGTCGAGTGTTGATTTGCTTACGCTCCAAGCGCAAGTCATTCAGTTGGGTCTGCCCGATCTGTTCACTCCGATTGAAATCAATGGTAAGTCGTTCCGGCGCTATGTGTTCATCTCTTCTCGTCAAACTGTGATGAGTAACGATCATAATGTGCCTAATGAGTCAATTGCTCTGTTTTCTGAGCTACTTGAACAGCATAAATATGACAATAAACTCGATGTGCAAGTTATCCCAACTTCGGTATTATGGGGAAGAAAACCAGGAAAGGAATCACAAAAAACGTCTTATTTACAGGCGCTTAATGGTCCAGAAAAAGCGATCGCCGTCCTGAAGTATGGTCGTGACTGTCTAGTTAGAATCAGTCCTGTTGTATCACTTAGGTATATGGCTGACTCCCATGGTACCGACGTATCAATCGCTCATAAGCTTGCGAGAGTGGCTCGCATTCACTTCTCACGCCAAAAATTAGCCGCTTCCGGACCAAACTTACCCAACAGAGAAGCCCTTTTTGCTCGCTTAATGCGTTCAAAAGCGATTATCAAGGCGATCGAAGATACAGCCAAAGCTAAAAATATATCACTTGAAAAAGCTCGTAAAGAAGCCCACTCGATCATGGATGAAATCGCCTCAGATTTCTCCTATTCAATGATTAAAAAAGGCGAGCGACTACTGAGTTGGCTATGGAACCGTATTTATCAAGACCTCAATATCAATAATGCATCAGTAGTGCGCAAACTAGCTCAAGACGGCCATGAAATAGTTTATGTGCCCTGTCATCGCAGCCATATGGATTACTTGTTACTCTCGTACGTTTTGTACCATGAAGGTATGGTGCCACCACATATTGCTGCTGGTATTAACCTTAATTTCTTTCCTGCAGGTCCTATATTTCGTCGCGGCGGCGCTTTCTTTATTCGCCGCAGTTTTAAAGGCAATAAGCTCTATTCCACTATTTTCCGTGAATATCTGGCAGAGCTGTTTTCCAAAGGTTACTCAGTGGAATATTTCAGTGAAGGAGGCCGCTCTCGTACTGGTCGCCTACTGCAAGCCAAAACAGGCATGTTGGCAATGACAATCCAAGCCATGCTGCGTGGTTTAAATCGCCCTGTCACCTTGGTGCCGGTTTATATTGGCTATGAGCACGTCATGGAAGTCAGCACATACGCAAAAGAGCTAAGAGGGAAAAGAAAAGAAAAGGAAAATGCAGGACTGGTACTAAAAACGATTAGGAAGTTGCGTAATTTTGGCCAAGGTTACGTCAACTTTGGTGAACCAATTCAGCTTAATCACTATCTCAATGAACAGGTGCCAGAATGGACACAAGACATAGATCCTGTTGGTAGTGCTAAACCTCAATGGATTAACCCTATAGTCAATATACTTGCCAATAAAGTCATGACACATATCAACGATGCAGCTGCAACCAACGCTCTGACGTTATGCGCCACCGCTTTGCTCGCCTCACGTCAGCGTGCCCTATCAAGAGATAGCTTGATTAAACAAGTGGATTGCTACTTGGCACTGCTAAAGAATGCCCCCTATTCTTCTACGTTTACCGTGCCTAGTGAAAGCGCTGAAGAACTAGTGTGTCATGCAGAGTCATTGGACAAATTTGTTATCGACTCTGACAGTATGGGCGACGTAGTCTCTCTTGATCGCAACCAGTCAATACTGATGACCTACTACCGCAATAATATTATCCACCTATTTGCGATTCCCTCTTTGATTGCTCAAATCCTTATCCGTCACCAAAAGCTGAGTTTGAAAAAGATTAAAACGAATGTCGCCTTGATTTACCCTTTCCTAAAACAAGAGCTCTTCCTAAGTATTGAAGATGATAAGTTAGGTGAATTCACTGAATCGACGATTGAGGAAATTGCTCGCTTGGGCCTTATTACTGTAGATGGGCGGCATAATGTAGCAATCAGACAAGATAATATCCAAATGCTGATGTTGCTAGGCCGTACCATTACCGAAACTCTTCAACGCTATGCCATTACACTCAATCTATTGCCGACCAGCCCAAATCTGAATAAAGGAGATTTGGAGCAAAAAAGTCAGGAAATAGCCCAAAGATTGGGACGTCTACACGGTATTAATGCACCAGAGTTCTTCGACAAGGGTGTATTTTCATCCATGCTAACCACTTTAAAGCAACAAGACTATTTAGATAATGATGGAAGCTGTGACCAAGAAAGGAGCCAAGCGCTCGCTGACCTACTGTATTCGTTACTCTCACCAGAGGTATGCTTGACTATCAAAGAAAGTATTTGCCAAGCATCAGAAACGCCATAAGCACATAACAGCAATCGTCAAAACAAGAAGAGGCAACCTGTTTAGGTTGCCTCTTCTTTGGAACATCATTAGTCTTTACCAGAAACTGAACCACAATCCAGCAGCGATTGCCATACCAACATAGTTATTGTTTAAAAATGCACTAAAGCATTTTTCTCGCTCACGATAGTAAGTAAGGCGCTGCTGAAACACAAATAAACCAGCCACCAGCACCAAGCTCAAATAATAGGCCAGCCCTAAGCCATACCACCAACCTAAAGTAATCAGCATAATTAACGTGGTCAGCTGCAATAAACCAATCACTAACTTATCCCAGCGTCCAAACAAAATGGCCGTTGACTTAATACCAATTTTAAGATCATCATCTCTATCAACCATCGCATATTGAGTATCGTAGGCAATGGTCCAGATGGCATTGATAGTAAAGATATACCAAGCTACAGGAGAGAGTTCTCCTGTCTGAGCTGCCCATGCCATAGGAATAGACCAGCTATACGCCAACCCCAGAAAGAGTTGAGGAAGGTGAGTATAGCGCTTCATAAATGGATAAATAAACGCCAAAACTAAAGCAATCAATGACAACTTTATTGTCAGAGTATTCATGGTCAAAACCAGCAAGAAAGACATCAGGCACAAAATCACAAATAAGCCTATGGCTTCAAAAGCACTGACTCTACCGGAAGGTAAGGGTCGCTGATGAGTTCGCTTCACATGACCATCAACCCTGCGATCAGCAAAATCATTAATAACACAACCCGCTGAGCGCATAAAAAGAACGCCAAGAGAAAACACGAGAAGAACTTTGAAATCCGGCATACCCTGCGCTGAGATAAACAGAGACCATAATGTAGGCCACAATAAGAGTAATGAACCAATGGGTCTATCCATTCGCATTAGCTGCCAATATGCATGTGATTTTTTAGCAATCATTCACTCACTTTCCTTACTGTATATTGGCGCGTTAGGTAAAAATAGCTCAGCAATCAACATTGGCTTTTGATTCACCCATAAGCGAGAACGACGTGCTAAGAAATCACCATCAGACGTTTTTACCCAAGCGACCTGAAGAGAATCACGCTTAATGTCATCAGAAGTAAATATCGTCAAACCCAAAGGTTTCTCGCCCTGCATAGTGAAATCAAACTCATGATCCTCCATAGATGAATTTGGGATCAAAGTTCGACCGAGCACCCAAGGACAGTCATCTCCTCTGAGCACGACCTTTCTCAGTAAGCAGGGTTCTCGCAGCAAAAGTTCGACTTCTTGATTATCGAGTTTCTCTTCGTTAACGACATTGTTGTGAAGCAAGTCGACACTTAATACTTGGCAGTGAGTTTCCAGTAAACGAGACAGTGACCCTTTCTCTAGCAGCCATTTTTTTGAAATGTGAGTTGGGAAGCAGAACTTATCAGGATCTTGCCAGTCGGCTTGGCGAAGAGCAGATAAATAGAGCGCATTAGGTTGATTCATACTAGTATTCAATAAGTAGCTTTGTCGCCAATGCATGAGAGGATGGTTAGATAATAGAGCCACCGCTTAATTGTCTCGTGCACAACTCTCTAAAAGTGTTCTATTGTAACAAGAGTCTGGCGGTTCTAGTATCATCATTCGAAAAAAGAAAAGACAAACCTATGATTAAACGTTGCTTAGTCCAGTTATTGTTTACATTGAGTATACTGCTTAGTTTTTCTTCATTAGCTGAAGAGGAAGGGGAAGATAAACTGGCTTATTTTACTCTTGAGCCCGACCTCACCACCAACTTTTATACTAAGGGCAAAGAACTCGGATACATTCAGGTTCGCATTGACATCATGGTAGCTAACAGTGCTGATTTATCCATAATAGAGCTTCATCAACCACTGATACGAGATGCGGTTATTGAACTCCTCGGGAAACAATCAGGCGATACTATTACTTCTCTGGCAGGACGAGAAGATTTGCGCAAGACCTTGGTTGATAAGCTAAACGCCATTTTATTACCAGAAACGGGTAGAACCGTTATTGCAGACCTATTGTTTACCAAATACCTGTATCAATAAATAAAAGCGAGGCGGCTATGGCTGCCTCATTCTTCTAGCATCCAGCAAACCAATTATCACTCCACAAAGCAAGCCAACCAAATGGGCAGTATTTGCTATTGCCATAAAAGGCTGAACAAAACCAAGTACTAGCCATACCAGCATAAATCCAATAATAGCTCTGGGTAGACTCAGTCCAAGATGTGGAGCTTTGTACCCTAGCATCCAAAGGTAACCAACTAGCGCATATACTACGCCAGACAAACCGCCAAAATTAGCCCCTTCGACCCAATATTGACCCGCCCCCGAAAGAGCAGATGACACTAAAAAAAGTTGTGTCAACTTCCTCGCACCGAGTTTTTTCTCAATATCTCCGCCCAGTTGCCACCACCAAAGTAGATTAAAGGCAATATGGACAATGGAAAAATGCAACAACGCATGACTAATCCAGCGCCACAACTGCCACTCTTGCCCAGCTAAAGCAGGAAAATGCAGCGCAGCAAAAACGGCCCTTCCAGCCCCAAATTGCTGTAAGAAAAAAATCACGGTACACAAGACCATAATAAATATGGTTACTGGACCAGCTTTTGCTTTAAGCATGGACATTATCGAAGGAGAATAATAGCGAAATTGGTTAGTGCGGCTTTCAGCCATATCCCAAGACGCAGCTTGATAACGACTGTCGTTAGGGTTGTTTAGGAAACGTTGCAGCTCTGACTCTGTCTCTATCTGATGCTGGGGATCAATAAGCCATAAGATAAACTGATCATTACCTTCCGGCATCATCTTAATATGAATATGTCGAGATGCCATATAGTCAATAAAAGCTTGGCCCATTCTAGGGTTAGGTAGTGAAACAAGTCTTATCATGCTTATACCTAAGAGCAATTTGATTCAATAGGCAATTGGGCACGTTGCCAAGCTTCAAATCCACCATCAACACTATATACCTGTTCATAACCTTGGTTAATGAGATATTGGGCTGCGCCTTGGCTACTGATGCCATGGTAACACATAACTAAAATCGCCTGCTCAAACTCCACTTCGTCCATCAATTGAACCATGGTTTCATTCGTCAGGTGGTAGGCTTTTGACGGATGAGCGATCGCAAAAGACTGAGGATCACGAATATCAACCAAGCGCGCATTTCCCTCTTCTACTAGCGCTTGCGCACTTAAGACATCGATATGTTGAAATTGATCCATTCTACGGCCTCTTTGTAAACACCAATATTGAGAGCCATTGTAACCTATCCAGTGGTAAACAAGTACACTCTGTCAATATGGTTATCCACTTTTGGCCATTTCTTTACCATCTGTGGATAAATCTGTGGATTGCGTTGATAAGGTATAAAAATAATAATCGATCCACAACATATAGTAATGATCCTTATTTTTCTGTGTGGATCACACAAAATATCCCCAATCAAAAATTAGCCCTAGAGCCTTTGTTTACCCGTATTTTTTACATTAAGCAAATAAATTTCTCACAGAGTTACCCACAGGCAAGTAAGGCAAGTAAGGCAAGTAAGGCAAAATTCGATCCAACACCCGAGTATCGAAATAGCTTGTCGATCCCAAAAAACAAAAAAAACCGAGACCTTACGATCTCGGTTTTTAAAGTACTATCAACTTTTGCTAGAAGTCACCAACGGCAAGCTTAAGCTTTTTCATCGCATTCTTCTCTAACTGACGAATACGCTCTGCAGAAACATTATAGGTCTCTGCTAGATCCTGTAGAGTCAGCTTGTTATCTTCCAACCATCGAGAACGCACAATATGCTGGCTGCGTTCATCAAGGCTTGATAGCGCTAAACTGAGACGCTGGTTGGTATGAGCTTCCCAGTTTGCCGCTTCAACATTATCCGCAACATCTGAAGCCTTATCTTCAAGGTAAAGCATTGGCGCTGAGTAAGATGCCCCAGCATCATCATCATCACTTTGTAATTCAAACGCAGCGTCTTGTGCAGCAAGGCGAGATTCCATTTCCCGAACCTCTGCTGGCTCTACACCAAGCTCTTTAGCTACTGTTTCTACCTCACCATTATTAAACCAGCCCAAACGCTTTTTTGACTTACGTAAGTTGAAGAAAAGCTTACGCTGAGCTTTAGTCGTTGCTATTTTAACTATGCGCCAGTTTCGTAGGACATATTCATGAATCTCCGCCTTAATCCAATGAACAGCGAATGAGACAAGACGTACGCCAACTTCTGGATTGAAACGTTTGACCGCCTTCATCAGGCCAATGTTGCCCTCTTGAACTAAATCTGCCATTGGCAAGCCATAACCAGAATAACCCCGAGCAACATGTACAACAAAGCGCAGATGAGAAAGAATCAAGCCTTTAGCTGCTTCAATTTCGCCATCATAATGTAATCGCTCTGCCAGCTCACGTTCCTCTTCAGCGCTCAGCATAGGGTAGCTGTTCACTGTGCGGATATAACTATCTAAACTATCTTGTGTAACTACAGCCATTGGATATGTTTGGTTAGTCATTTATTTCCTCATTTAAATACGAGATCTGGGTTTGGTTTTGTTCAGTTAATCTTGAATCTAACGTGAGCAAGATTCAAGCATATCAGAACTATTATGCATAAACCTTTCACTGATACAAGTAAAAGGCTCATTATGCCTGACTCTGTCTTGAGACAACACAGGCTTACACTGGTTCAATTTCTTTCAGGTGACGCTGAGCAGAGATTTTTGCAGCCAAGCACCCGAGGAAGACTCCGAGCATTAATAATAATAGACTTTCATCCCAACTCAAACTCACTAGCCGAAACTGGCTGTCATAAAGTAACGCCAACTCTTCCACACTTGTATTGAGTACAATCGTAATTAAAACCGTTAAAGCCCAAGCAAATAAAGCACCTAAGAGACCAAACCACATGCCTGAATACAGATATGGCCTCAAGATGAAACCATTGGTCGCGCCTATCAACTTCATGGTCTGGATTTCTTCTTTGTTAGCAAGCACATTGAAGCGTAGAGTATTCCCAACAATCAAAAATACTGAACCCAGCATAAGCACTGAAAGTGTAATGACAATCCCACACACTAGTTTTTTTATTGCATCCAACCGCGTTAGCCAATCTTCGTCCAAGCGAACATCAGTGACTTCCTCCTCTTTCGCAATGTCGGAGGCTAGTTGCTTTATTTCCGCTTTATCTTCAGTACTAGGTGTAACAACTAACACACCAGGCAAAGCATAATCATCAAGCAATGATATCGCCTGCTCAAAGCCGGAATGCTGGCTCAAATCTTCGAGGCCCTGTTGAGGAGAGATGTATTCTACTTTGGAAACCTTATCCATAGTTTCCAATTTATCTTTTAAGACCATAATCCGAGATTCAGGAGTTTGCTCTTTTATATAGCCACTCACTTTGGAAGGACTGGTCACATTTACTGAGGCAACAGATATATTCTTCCCCAACAAATACAAAGCAGAAGGCATCGCCAAAGCCATAGAAATCACTGCTATTGTGAGAGCATTACCTAGAGGGCGAGACCATATCTGTGCAAAAGACGCTTTCGCCTGCCTGATATGCACCGCAATAAAACTATCACGCTTAACATGATTTTGAGGTCGAACTTTAGCGGTTTTTCGATTGCGCACATTAGGCATAGTCTTCTACCTCACTAAGAAAGCCTTGATTCAGCTCTAGATGACGATATTGTGGGCGAGTATTCACTAGACCCGCATCGTGAGTGGCAAGTAATATAGTTACACCTGCACGATTAAACTCTTCAAATAATTTCACCACTCGATTTGATAAATCTGGGTCAAGATTACCTGTAGGTTCATCAGCAAGAAGTAACGTAGGCCTATTAACTACAGCGCGAGCAATACCGACTCGCTGCTGTTCTCCGCCCGAAAGCTGGCTTGGTAAACACTTAGCTTTATCGAGTAAGCCTGTTTTATCTAAAGCAGCACAGACCCGCCGCTTGATATCGCTCTCAGCAATCGACTCAATACGCATGGGTAAGGCAACATTATCAAACACCGAACGATCCATCAGCAATCTATGGTCTTGAAAAACAATACCTATATTACGACGTAGAAAAGGTATGTCTTTGTTTGGAATACGAGTGATATCATGATCATTGAAGCTAATTTTACCATCCGTTGGTCGCTCTATCGCACAAATCAGTTTGAGTAAGGTGCTTTTACCTGCCCCTGAGTGCCCTCCGAGAAAAGCCATCTCACCACGACGCAAGTAGAAATCCACTTTCTGTAAGGCTTGTCTACCACCACGATACGCTTTACTTACTTGCTTAAACTTTATCACTCGTCATTCCTCTCACTAGGCCTAATCTTCGCGGCTAAATAAAGCGTCTATAAACTCCTGAGTCTCAAACGGACGTAGATCGTCAATATTCTCTCCCACGCCAATATAGCGAATAGGGATCTGGAACTTATCAGCGAGAGCGAAGATAACGCCGCCTTTTGCTGTTCCGTCTAGCTTAGTTAAGGTAATCCCTGTCAAGGGCGTCACATCACTAAACAGCTTTGCTTGGCTGATCGCATTCTGGCCTGTTCCAGCGTCCAATGTCAGCATGACCTCATGGGGGGCAGTGTCATCGACTTTCTTCATTACTCGGACAATTTTTCTTAACTCTTCCATTAAATTAGCTTTATTTTGCAAACGTCCAGCCGTATCTGCGATAACCACATCAAACCCTTTTGCTTTTGCAGATTCAATCGCATCATAAATGACTGAAGCACTGTCTGCACCAGTATGTTGGGCAACAACAGGAACTTGGTTACGCTCTCCCCATACTTGTAACTGTTCCACAGCTGCCGCACGAAATGTATCGCCAGCAGCTAACATCACCTTCTTACCTTGAGCTTGGAACTGCTTAGCCAGCTTACCTATGGTTGTAGTTTTACCTACACCGTTTACACCTACCATCAAAATCACATATGGCGTTTTATCAGTTTCAATCTCAAGTGGCTTTTCAACACTTGCTAATATTCCCGCCATTTCCTCTTTAAGCAGACCATACAGAGCTTCACCATCTTTAAGCTCTTGGCGAGAGGCTTTTTCAGTTAAGTTATTAATGATTTTTAGCGTGGTATCCATACCAACATCGGCAATCAGTAATTGCTCTTCCAGTTCTTCAAACAGCTCATCATCAATCTGCTTTCCTTTGAACAAACCAAAAAAGCCAGCGCCAATATTGGCTTTAGTTCGAGCCAAACTGCGCTTTAGACGAACAAAAAAACTCTCGGTTGGTTTCTGTTGCTCAACAGCTATGTTTTCTTGTTGTGATTCTACGTCTTGTAATGCTTGTGGACTCTCTTGTACAGGTTGTTCAATAACCTCAACCTGTTCAACAACTTCAGTGATGTCCTGTGATTTCTGTTCATGGGTTGTATGGCTAGTTTGCTCTTCTTCACCAAAACCTAACCAAGAAAGTAATCCGCGTTTCTTTTTTTCCGTCATCTGGGGATATCCTAGATCGTCTTAACTTACTCTGACACTTTTCATCGGGTATTGTCCCGATTACGAAAAGAAAAATGACAACAAAGTGAAAAGTTTTCAGCACAGGTGTGATGGTATACACTTTGTCATCAACAAATTTGGGCTTTACTCAGATCGAACTCACTGAGCGACTGGGTATAGTATCACTTTATTAGCGGTCAAAGAATCTATGGTACGACGTCGCCACCAAAACACATCACAAAAAAAGCCTTCCTCCGGTTTTGTGCGGATCATTAGTGGCTTATGGAGAGGGCGAAAATTGCCTGTTCATGATGCAGAAGGGTTGCGCCCAACCACTGATCGTGTAAAAGAAACTCTCTTTAACTGGCTGGCACAAGACATACCTCATGCTAAATGTCTTGATCTATATGCAGGCTCTGGTTCTTTGGGCTTTGAAGCTGCTTCTAGGCAAGCTGAAGAGGTTACTATGATTGAACTCAATCAAAGTACATTTGCACAATTAAAGCAAAATATCTCATCGCTAAATGCAAAAAACCTCATAGCCATCCAAGCTGATACTCTGAGCTATTTGCAGCAATCTGGATCGCCCCATCACATTGCCTTTATTGATCCCCCCTTTCATAAAGGCTTATTGAAACAAACCGTTTGCCTTCTCGAAAACAATGGATGGTTGGCAGACGATGCCATGATTTATATTGAAACAGAAAAAGAGCTTAAGCTGGAAGGCGTTCCCAGCAATTGGCATTTGCACCGTGAAAAGCACGCAGGACAAGTAAGCTATCGACTATTTTTAAGAACACAAAACGACACGAGAATATTATGAAAGCACTACTGATAATGGCTAAAATGGCAATTGGATTTGTATGGCTAATCCTGCTGCTAAACTTTTTTATGCCCTTCCCTGGTAAAGCAGCCATTGCACTCTACATATTAACGGCCTTTTTGTTCATGATGCACGGCCTACAATCAGCTATCTTCATTGGTGCATTTGGCGACAAGATTGAGATGACAACATGGGAAAAGTGGTCAATTTTAATATTTGGTGTATTCGCCCTGTTGGACATTCGCCGCAAACATATGATGTAACATGATACAAAACCGCCGCTCGCTCGAGCGGCGGTTTAATTTTAGCTGAGATAACTTTTGACGCCGTTAAGAAACATCTGCGTTGAAATCATCACAAGTAGAAGCCCCATCAAACGCTCTATCGCCTTAAGCCCTCGCTCTCCCAGAATGCGGTGAAAGAAGCTGTAGAACATAAGAATAAAGAAAGTCGCTCCCCAAGCCAGCATCACCGCAACGGATAGCTCCACTAACTTATCTGGATGCTGCGTTGACAAAAGCAGTAAGGCTGCGATGACCGAAGGCCCAGCGATCATAGGAATCGCCATAGGCACAATAAAAGGCTCTTCACCTGCAGCTAGGCCTGTAATACTTCCTGCACTTGGGAAAATCATTTTAATCGCAATAATAAATAAAATGATTCCACCAGAGATACTCAATGTTTCGGGCTGCACATGAAGAAAGCTCAAAATCGCCTTGCCTGCGAATAGAAACAGCATCAATATCAGCAATGCAAAAACCAACTCTCGAATTAGCACTTTGCGTCGGCGCTTTGGGTCTAAATGTTTCAAAATCGATAAAACGATAGGGAGATTGCCAAGCGGGTCCATAATAAGAAATAGCATGGTCGCAGCAGAAAGGATTTCCATCAATGAGCCTCCAATGGCAGAGAGTTGCGAGCCTCCATATTTAGCCTGAGCACTCTGATCATTGCAAGCAAATCAACTCTCACATTGATAAGAAAAACAATTAATCATCAGTCAGAGTTATTAGATCAATCTATCATGGCTTTATACTTGGTGCGTCGAATGCTTGATTATCAAGTAATTAAGGAAGCGACTATCAACGAATGGGCAAGTAAATAACTACCAGAAATCAAATAACGGCCATAGGTGATAGAGTGTTTATAATCATGTACAGCCAAAAGCGCCGCAGAACAGGTCAATGTAAGGGTTCCCACAAATCCCATCATGCTGGCCACTGTGTCTGCTGTTAGCCATAATTCTCCTGCAGCCCAATTAAACTGAAATAAAACCATCCCCATAATGACAACGGGGAAAATGACCCGATCTATTTTCGGCAGCATAAGAAAAAACACAACGACACCGATGGCAAGCAGCATAGCTGGAAGCCACCATACTATTCCACCAGACAGCATCAACCAATAAGCAGCGCTATAACATAGCTGAGCAAGAATAAACGCTGAAAAGCATAGCTTTTTCTTTTTTTTATAGATGTGTAGAATATCGGCAAACATAGAAACCACTATGCCCAAGGTAACCCACCATACGGACACATCATCAGGCCTACCCTGCGTCCACAGTATAATTACCAGCATACAAAGAGAAAGTGTTTTAAACACAGCAGCCTGAACATATTGGCTGCGTTCGTTAGCATTGACGCTAATGAACCCCGATAACGCGACTGAAAGCCAGCTCCACATGCTTCCCCCTACTCAAAATCAAGTCGCCAGTGTAGGCAGGCAAGCAAAGAAGTCCAGAAATGAAAGACAAAATTTCGATCTGGGTTAGGCTCTGTAATGAGCAACTTTATAACTAAAAGTGAGAATAAAAATGGAAAACCCACCCATTTTAGCCATCTCACAACCAAAAAACCAAAAGCATAGAAAAAACCAAAGAAAACTTATAAAATCAAATCAAAAAACCAAAAAACCAGTTTAAAATCAGAATCTTAAACAAAAAACGAAGAGTTCAATAAACATACACTTTTATATTAAAACCTAACTTTCTCAAGATCGCCAAAGAAAAGCAAGGCTCTTTCGGTTTTCCTCATAGGAAAGCTCCGCTAATTATACATTTTACCTAACCATGACATTGGTATACCTTAAAAACACCACAAACAGTAAACTATATAAAAAACCAAGACAGGATGATTAAAAAACAAATAAAAATCAAAAGCTTATAATTAATCGAAAAATTACAAACAAATTTTAAACATATGAAAAGTCAGCGTTAATCATAATTTAATCTAACTTTATCTGTAATTTTAAGGGTCTTAGCTTCTAACATCATGAGAGTTATAATAATTAATACTTGATCAAACTACGAAAGTACTGCTATTCTTAGAATCATAGATTAAAAGATAAGCATCGAGGAGCAGAGTTATGATTACTTCTTCACAAAAACAAGGACTTGTAATGATCGCAGTTGTTGTTGGCCTAATGACACTGCCAATGATGTACTAGATCATATCCAATTAAACAAAAAGGGACGCGTTAGCGTCCCTTTTTGTTTTATGATAACTTTATAGTCAAACATGGATTATTTATTCGACAAATGACAACTTTTGACTATTTTTCGCGTAGTTACAGTTTTAAAGGCTTAGCTACAAATGTTTGGACAAAGTGTCCCAGTGAGCATAATAGAACAAAAGTGCAGCCAAAGTTATCAAAGTCATTAGAGTAATTGCGGCCCTCCAGACAAAGCGGCTACTTCTTGGGGTTAACTCTTTTTCGCATTCATCACACACAGCAAGAAAGTCCTTACGGCTCTCTAATTGGTAATCATCTTCATGGACAACTTTATTACGAATGGTTGCGATATAGCGTAGTTTTCCAATAACATCGTGCGGTAGTCGCTCCTCGCAGCTGGTAACCAGTTGATGCAACCCCTTACCCTCTGCGTGATACTGTGTACGAAGCAAGGTTTCAATCTTCCGTGTCCTCGTTACTACCTTTTCAATATCAGACATAATGCTCTCCATCGCTACTATCATTAGCGTACAAAACCAGCCTCCAGACAAATATCAACACTCAAAGCTCACTATCTATAACTAACTTCAATGCATTCAGTAATGTAGAATAATCAAAGACTAGCCATATCAGGATACTGAAAAATAACTGGCTAACGTGTGATGTGTCTCGAAGAACGCTACAAAGACAAACCATGGTAAGTTCTGGATTTATGTACAAAAGGAATGACTGGCTCAAAATGTCAATATCACATTGGTGTTCACTATTTTCAGTTCATAAACCCTGGTGATAATGTTTTTGGCATATCACAAAGTGATGTGCTTTTGCATTGTGCTAACAAATCCAGTTTATTGTTTCACCATTTTCAGCATATTGTTCTTTGCCATATCATCTGCCACTTCAGGTGGTAGGGCATCCAAGATTTCATCCCAACCAGACAGTACTTTGCCAGTATTTCTAAATCGACCCACCACATCAGAGCCCATCATAAAGCGATGCGGATATTTAGTAATAAGAGATGCCCATTCTTCTTTAGACTGAGGGCTGTTTAATATCACATCACGTAAGGACCAAGAGGCAAGTATATAAAGGTTATCGTAGTCTTCCAGCAACTGTGTAACCTCATCAATAAGAAAAGACAAATCTTGACGCTTGAGCAATGTCGCACTTGTTCCTGCATGAGCCCATATAAAGCGCGTTTTGGGGTTCTTCTCGAGAGCTTCCACCAACTCATGTTTGTACAACGGCTTTTTTTCACGTTCAGAAGTAATATTACTGTGCAATACCACTGGTAAATGATGCTTGGCTGCTACCTTATAAACCTTCATTAGAGCAGGATGATTAGCCCGTGCCTGTTCACCTAATGTCAGAGCTGACAAACTGTCATGCCGTGTTAAGACCTCCCCAATCCCCTTCCAAAAGCCGGGATTGTCGTCAATCATTTGTTCTATTTGTTCGGCGGCAAACATATCTGTAGGGTTAAACCCTGTAATAAAAGGGAAAAATCTATCTTTATGTGGTGATTTGTTCAATGCACGATAAAGAAGGTCATCAGTACGAGAATAATAATAAACTGGTGAATCATCTCCTTGCATATACCTAGGTGGCTTAGGGTCATAAGCGCTCCATTTTTTTATGATCGGCAGCCCCATCAAAAAAGCATAATCAATATGGCTTTTGTCCATATTGTGCACTAAGTATTTGACGCCATCAGTTCGTTGAAAATAGTCGACAAAGTGCACTTCTGCATCGTTATAACCACCTTCATACCCATAAGCTAGAGGCACAGAAAACCACATCAAACATAGCATCCATCGTCTTTTCATTTTCAACTCTTAAACCGTTTTTAACTACCATAAAAATATAACAACAAAAAAGCCGACCAAAATACAACCTCAGTCAGCTTTCTGTCATAAAAACCATGGGTGTCTATGCTCTTAATGACGCCTACTGGGTAACTGAATAGAAATTAACGTAGTTAGAACAATAAAAACAAAAGAAACCCACAAACAAGTAGCCAGCCCCGCGATTTGAAATACCCAACCCGAGAGTATAGTCCCGATTAAGCGTCCCATCGCGTTGGCCATATAATAAAAGCCCACATCCAAAGACACGCCATCGCCTTTGGCATAACTAACGATAAGGTAAGAGTGCAAAGATGAATTGATCGCAAACACTGCGCCAAACATGAGTAAACCGAGAATAATAACTAATTCAGGCTGCCATTCAATTTGAACCCCATATGCTATGCCCCCTGTGATCACCGCGAGCAAACCAGCCCAGAATAACGCCGAAGCACCATCTGGTGCACTCCCTTCAGAACTGCCTGTTATTTTTGGCGCTATACCCTGCACAAGGCCGTAAGCAATCACCCAAGAGGCTAAAAAGCCACCGACCCACGAATGATTCCAGCCAAAGACACTCCCTAGATAAACAGGTAAGGCAACAACAAACCAAACATCTCGTGCACCAAACAAAAACATGCGTGCGGCAGATAAAATATTAATAGAACGCGACTTAGAAAAAATATCATGAAACTTTGGCTTATTTTTCGCCTTACCTAAATCACCTTCTAAACCATACAAGCTGCCGATAAGAACTAAGGTCAATATGCTTGCCATCAAGACCACAGCATATTTAAATCCAACTAAAGACAGTAATAACCCACCAATAAAAAATCCCACTCCTTTCAACGCGTTTTTAGAGCCTGTCAGAACAGCGACCCATTTATACAAAGCGCCTTGTTGCTGTTCTGGAACCAAGGATTTGATAGAGCTTTTGGCACTCATTTTATTAAGATCTTTTGCAATACCTGATAAAGCTTGTGCCAACATTACCCAAGATATGGTTAACCATGCAGTAGGGACAGCCAACATGGTTAAAGCAACAATCTGCATCAATAATCCAAGATTCATGGTCTTATTTAGACCAAGTCTAGCTCCCAAAAAACCACCAACTAGGTTGGTCACTACGCCAAAAAACTCATAAAACAAAAACAGAGAGGCGATTTCCAGTGTGCTGTATCCCAAATCGTGGAAATACAACACCACCAGCATTCTCAATGCGCCATCTGTAATGGTGAAGTTCCAATAATTGAACGTCACTAACATATATTGGCGGATATTTTTAGCCAAAAGTACACTCACAGACTATGCCTCATCTTGGCTTGCTCTCACACATTACCTACTTTTCTTACTAGCTCAGCGGTGCGTGTTGCATAACCCATCTCGTTATCATACCAGGCATAGATTTTCACCATTCGCTCACCAACCACCATGGTTGATAGAGCATCAACTATGGTTGAGCGCTGATCGCCTTTGTAATCTATGGACACTAGTGGACGCCTCTCAAAACCAAGGATACCTTTAAGCTCTCCCTCTGATGCCTCTTTGAGTAGTTTGTTCACTTCCTCTAGTGTCGTGTCTCGTTTGACTTCAAAAATAATGTCTGTCAACGACGCATTTGCTAGTGGAACCCGAACGGCGTGACCATTAATCTTGTCTTTTAAATCTGGAAATATTTCAATAATGGCGGTAGCACTGCCAGTAGTCGTAGGAATTAAACTCATGCCACAAGCTCTTGCACGGCGCAAATCTTTATGCGGCGCATCAAGGATAGTCTGAGTGTTAGTCAAATCATGAATGGTCGTAAATGACGACTTCTCAATACCAAGATGCTCATGGATCACTTTAACTATCGGAGCAATACAATTGGTTGTACATGATGCCGCAGTAACAATTCGGTGCTTTTCAGAGTCAAAGATACTATCGTTAACTCCGACCACAATATTGGCGACGCCTTCTTCCTTTACAGGCGCCGAAACAACAACACGTTTCACGCCTTGAGTTAGATACTTCTCAAGCAAAGAGGTCTTACGATGTTTGCCTGTCGATTCAATCACAACATCGCAGCCAGACCAATCAACGGCATCAATATCTTTCTCACGAAGTGTTTTAATTCGTTGCCCCTGAATCAAAATGTCGTTAGCTTCAGCTTGCACTTCATGGTGCCAACGCCCTTGCACTGAGTCGAACTCTAATAAGTGTGCTAGCGTCTGTGCATCACCTGCGACGTCATTGATCTGGATAAACTCGATATCTTCCCAATCAAATGCAGCACGTAAAGCAAGACGCCCAATACGGCCAAAGCCATTGATTCCAACTTTAATAGTCATCACTTTCTCCTATTATCTATCTTGACAACAAACTGGCCGGCCAGAAATACGATGAAGTCTTGCAACGTCTTTCTGATATAGCGTTGCTAAACACTGTGAGGCAACCAAATTATCGACCAACTTTTTCATCCAACCGGGCAAGTCCTTACTTAGTCGGTAAAAAACCCACTGACCTTGCCGGATATCAACTAAAATTCCACTTGATCTAAGCTGAGCGAGATGGCGAGAAATCTTCGGCTGACTTTCCTGCAAAGCCTCGGTCAATTCACCCACAGACAAACACTGCTCACGTTCGATCAACAATACACAACGCACTCTGGTTTCATCTGAAAGTAATTTAAAAAACTGATGTGGCAACATAATATAACCTTATTCGAATATGCATATATATTTATTTATAAGGGAAGGAAAATCAATAGGGGATTGGCATTGTCATAAAAAGTTCATCGAGTGAATTCTGAGAACTCAAACGAGCCGGTGGATATCTCGGCTCCAGCGCTGTGCTTCTGATATTCGAGCCATGACCTCATCAACCGACAAGTTGAGCTGGTGACACGCTCTTTGCATCCCGAGCCAATCGGCTTTCTCATAGCACTCTTCTAAGTTAAGCAAGATACCATAAGGACCTTGGCGCTCTAACAGCGCTTTTTCAATAGTTTGGTTGAGAGGTAACTGCCTAACGAGTTCTTCAAGAGAGAGATCCAACAAGGCATCTAATGTAGAGAAAAGTCCGATAAGAAATGCTTGTTCCCTATATTGGTTAAATGGGTTGTCACGGGCCATCAATTGGCAAAACTGTGCACGTTGAAGAGACAAATTGTAAAGCTCTTTAGGTTTTTTAATCGAGATAAAAGAGGCAACTGTGAGAGATACAAAAATTCGTAGCCTATCTTCCCCAAGATACACCAAGGCTTGGCGAAACGACGAAATAGTCACTGCTAACCTTTCGGACATCGTATTGACAAAACGAAGCAGTTGGTAAGATAAGGCGACATCTTTAGCCACAATCGCTTCTACCTTTTGAAAGTCGACCTCCGTCTTGCAAACTTCACTAAGTAACTCCATTGCAATAATCTGTTCAGGACTGATATAACGCTGCTTTATCATCTCTGGTTTACTAAAGAAGTAGCCTTGGAAAAAGGTAAACCCAGCAGAACGAGCCGTTAAAAAGTCTTGTTCAGTCTCAACACGCTCGGCAAGAAATTTACGTCGACTACCGCGAGATTTATGCTGCTTAACAAACTCGCAAGCCTCGTCTAACCCCATAGCCATAATATCAAGCTTTATAATTTGGACATAAGGTAAGAAGCGCTCCCACTCTTGGCTATATACAAAATCATCCAAAGCAACAATATATCCAGCAAGACTGATTTCTTTTATTGCCTCGTATAATTCATCAGTGGGAGAACAGGTTTCCAACACTTCGATGACGACCTTATCCTTTGGCAAAGTAAGAGGCAAGCGCCTAAGTAAACTTTTATGGGGAAAGTTAATAAAGCTACGTGATTGCACCAAAGCAGGATTAACCCCGAGAGATAAAAAGTTCTCAACAATTAGCCTATATGTCGCTCGATTCGCCTCAATATGAGCAGGATAAGCATTCTGCTCCCCATCACGAAAGAGCAGCTCGTATCCCAATGTCTGTCGCCTAGCGTTGAAAATTGGCTGACGAGCTACATATGTATCACGCATTAACTACCACACACTATGCTTTCGTTGTCGCGAGTAATGCCCCACAAAATATAAACATGGAGCCAAATAGCTTATTGAGTTTACTCATGACCTTATCTGAGCGAATAAAACGCCCCATTTGCGCAGCTAAAGACGTGTATCCAACCATGACTATGGAATCAATCACGACTGTGGTAACACCTAAAAATAAGAATTGCGTTAGTTGCTCACTGGCAGGGTCAATAAACTGAGGAAAAAGTGCGACCAAAAAAACAACCGACTTAGGGTTGGTCAGATTAATCAGTGTCGCTTTGCGCATCATGGCACTAGCTGGCAATGCTTTATCGGCATGGTGTGTGGTCAAGGTAGAGGTGTCTCGCCATTTTTGAACCCCAAGCCAAATCAGATATCCTGCTCCAAACCATTTGATAACGGTAAATACAGAGGCAGACTGCGCGACGAGCGCGCCAATACCAACCCCAACTAACACGATATGTATTGCTAGGCCAATCTGCAGCCCCGCAACCGCAGCCAATGATTTTCGGGTACCGTAGGAAATACCGTTACTAACAGAATTTACCATGCCAGAACCGGGAGCCAAACTAAACACAACCGCTGTAACTACATAGGCGAACCAAATATGCATATCCACTGTATTTTCTCCTCGACTAAACGACCTTAGGGACACATAATTTAAACTCATTAATTTTATTCGTGTCGGCAGTAGACCCAAGATTATGAATAAATCATCCGTAACTATTCAACCCTCTTATACCCAAGAGTTGAATTTTGAGCAAGTAATCAATAGCGATATTACTCAGCTATGGGCAAGACGTGAAGAAGGTTTTATTCAATCCTTTGATAAAACTCGTTTGTACTGGATAAAAATTTCATCCGCCCACAATAACAAAGCCATTGTGATCGTCAATGGGCGTATTGAGTGTGTTTGGAAGTATCAAGAACTCTTCTTTGACCTCTTCCAGCAAGGTTATAACATTTACTCTTTCGATCATCGCGGCCAGGGTTTATCCGAACGATTAATCGATGACAGCCAGATGGGCTACGTTGATGATTTTGAGGACTATACTCATGATTTACATCACCTAGTGCAACACTTTAGTTTAGAACGATACAAAAGCCTCTACCTGATGGGACACTCCATGGGTGGCAATATCGTAACTCGTTACCTTCAAACATACCCTCAACATCCCTTTGCCGCTATTGCACTAAGTGCACCCATGTTTGGTGTCAATCTGCCTTGGCACCTTCAACTTGTTGCCATTCCTTTTAATCAGCTGATGGCCGTGCTTTCAAGCCAACCAAAGTTTGCTCCAGGGCAACTGCCATACTATCCAAAGCCCTTTGATGGAAACCTACTCAGTCAAAGCCATGTCCGCTACCAATGGTTTAGAGCCTTGTACGAGCAAAAACCGGAACTTAAAATTGGTGGCGCTAGCCACCGGTGGGTGTGGCAAGGCCTTATGGCCGCCCAAAAATGTCATCTGATGGCAAGACACATTAAGAACCCGCTTCTTATCCTGCAAGCGGGCGATGACAAAGTTGTCTCCAATTGTGATCAACTAAAGTTTTACAACAAAGTGATTAAAAACAATCACGACTGTGTATTAAAAGTCATCGAAAACTCGCGCCACGAGATTTTATTTGAAAAGGATGAATATCGGAACCAAGCACTCGATAGCATTCTCTCTTTTTACCGCCGTTATTGACAAACTAGGAAAAAAATCAAAGCCATCTTTACCCTCTTTTTATTCTTATCACTGCTGTAACATAAAGATTCAGACCCGTTGAGCAGTATTTATCAATAAATCGTGAGGATGATATGACAGAAATACGCACAGAAACCCCTTTTCAACTCGTCGCCTCAGATTTAGATGGCACCTTACTTGCACCCGATCATAAACTCAGCGAGTTCTCCAAACACACCTTGAAAGAGCTGTTTCAAAAAGGTTATACCTTTATTTTTGCAACTGGTCGTCATCACATTGATGTCGCTGGCATTCGAAGCCAAGTAGGAATTCCTGCTTACATGATCACCTCTAACGGTGCTCGAGTTCATGATAAAGACGATAATCTGATGTACAGCAATAACATACCATCAGACTTGGTCCAACCTGTAATAGATATAGTGCGTCAAGACCCTGATATTTTTATTCACATTTATCAAGACGAAACTTGGTTATTAAACCGTGAAGATGAAACAACCGCAATCTTTCATAGTGAGTCTGATTTTAATGTTGAGATGTTTGACTCTCATGCTGCGCCAACCTCAGGCATCGCTAAAATTTTCTTTACTCATCCGAATAAAGATCATGAACATTTAGTTCAATTTGAGAACTTGTTAAATGATAAATTTGCAGGAAAACTCAATGTCGCCTTCTCAACACCTTGGTGTCTTGAAGTAATGGCAGCCGAGGTTTCTAAGGGTGAAGCGCTTAACGTTATCGCTACGTCTCTTGGTTTAACACTTGAAAACTGCATTGCATTTGGCGACGGAATGAATGATGTTGAAATGCTAACAATGGCAGGTAAAGGACTTGTAATGGAAACAGCGCATGACAAAGTAAAAAACGCTCTTCCAGATAACGAAGTGATAGGCAGCAATGCTAATGATGCAGTTGCCCACTACCTGCATACCCACCTTTTCTAACGTAGACGCTTAACTACAACCAAGCTCCTGCTTCTTTTTCGAGTATCGCCTGCCATTCATCGTCACTGACCGGCATGACTGACAGGCGGCTACCAGGTTTCACTAACGGCATGTTTTCAAGCTCTGGCATTGCTTTCATCACAGATAACGGGATCACACGCTGCGTTTTTCTCACAAACTCAATATCCACCATAAACCAGCGTGGATTCTCGGCTGAAGACTTAGCATCAAAATATTCACTCTCTGGGTCAAAGGCGAAATGATCCGGATAGGACTCTCTTATCACTTTAGCAATGCCAGCCACGCCAACATGTTTGCAAGACGAATGATAGATGAATACTAAATCACCAACTTTAACTTTGTCTCTGAGCATATTACGCGCTTGGTAGTTACGGACACCTTCCCAGCAGGAAGTAACCTGTGTGCGAAGTGTGTCAATAGAGAAAGTGTCTGGTTCAGTTTTGAATAGCCAATATGCCATAATGGGGTCCGAATGATTTACTCCGAGGAAGATATACCATGAAGGCGTTAAAAAACCCAGTAGTGGTCACAGCTGCTTTACTACTCCAAGCTTGTTCTAGTTTCCAGTCTAACCACGCAGATACACCACTTGCTACACTCAGTAACCCTTCATCTATCAAGCCTCAGTCGTTCGTTATACGAGGGGAAGTCGTTTTAGGTAATGAGGTCCGCTCAATTGTACCCTGTGGCAGTAAACAGCAGTACTGGCTAGATATGCCAGAAGACAGATTTCAACAAGGACAAAAGCTAGCCCCCTCCCCATACGCTCCCTTATATGGAGAAATGATAGGTCACTTGGAGACAGCAGATAAAAAAGGCATTGATGGCAACTATTCTGCTCGCTTCGTTGTTGAACAGATCAACCTTTTGACGGCAGAAAACCCCAAACGCTGTAATCAACCCGCTCAGCCAACAAAAGCCTTCGGTAATGAACCCTTTTGGTCAGTAGAATTTAAGCAAAGCTCACTACTTTTTAATCAAATGGGCTATCCAAAACAAGAATTCGATTTACAATCAAGCAAGCTTCAACAAGAACGTCGCCGATACACGTTCAGCAATGGACACCTAGAGCTCAACCAACAAAGCTGTACAGATACCATGAGTGACAGCCTATATGGCTGGAGCGCATCACTCAGTCTTAGTGATAAAAACTATCGAGGCTGTGCCACACTTTCCAATCAAGATCCCTCATTAAACTGGGCTGCGATTTATCAGGCCAAATCGACCAAAAACTCGGCCTTTAGTGTTAGCCTGACATTAAATCCAGACCATACTGCTAGCACCACATACAGCTACCAAAATGGCGGTGAAGACACGGTAGAAAAAGGGTTTTGGCAGCAGCTAAACAACCAACAAATCCAAGTGGTCAGTACTCATTTACAAGGTCAGGTGTTACGCTCTGAGCGCATCTACACTCAATTTGAATCCGGCCAACTAAAAGCAACACAAGAAAAAGTGGGAACTGTGGTATACGATATTGCTGACGGAGGCTTAAACCTCTACAAATCAGCAAACATAGACTCAGAAAAGCCTACTGTATCAGACAGCAACAAAATATTTTCAAGTGCTGAGTTCAATCCTAAAGTGGACCACGCATTACGTTCTTACTTTACCAAGACCAATCAGGACGCTGCCGACACACGTTATCGCTGGCTTACGTATGATTTGAATAATGATGGGCAGGAAGAGCTGTTAGTCCAATTAGATTGGTGTGGTTCAGGTGGCTGTACCATGTTGATTTTTAGTAACAGTAATAGAGAGTGGCAGTTCAATAGCCGCATCACGTTAGTGCAAACGCCATTAAACTTAGGCACTAACAGTCATCATAACTGGCGAGATCTCGTGATGTTTGTTAGTGGTGGCGGAGCTATTCCCAATCAGCACACATTAAAGTTTGATGGGAGCCAATATCCGCTTAACCCAAGTAATGCGCCTGTTGCTAACTATCAAGAAATAAGCCCTATCCAGCTTTTTGCTGATGGCATAACACCTCACCAAGGAGGAATCAAACTGTAATATGCCTACTGTTTGTAACCTATGCCGACTAAAATACAATTGCGTATGTGAGCACTTACCATCAATTGATGTCCGTGCACACATTGCAATTTTGATGCATGAAAATGAGCAATCGCGAGAGACTAATACAGGGCGCTGGCTACTTCAATCCATTCAAACAACCAGTCGGCATATTTGGCAAAGAAACAAGCCATGTTCTAGGCTCATATCTTTAATATCAGACCCAAGCTACAAAACCTTTTTACTTTTCCCCGAAGAAGAGAGCCAATTGGTAGATAAGGCCATACAGCTAAGTGAAGAACAAGGTAAAAAGCCACTTTTTATCATCATTGACAGCACATGGCAGGAAGCAAAAAAAATATTACGCAAAAGTCCATGGCTCGCAGACTTACCAAAGGTCAGTCTGCAGACAAGTGCTGTTTCAAACTACCAACTTCGCCGAAATCAAGAGCCTGGCCACTTATGCACCCTAGAAGTAGGAGCTGAAATTGTCCAAGCGCTAGGTGATACAGGCTCTGCCGAAAAGCTAAGCTTGTTTCTTGACCATTACAACAAGGTATTTCATGCAGATAAGAGCGGCCATCAGTTCTAATCTACCTAATTCATTTCAAATAGGGAAAACAGTAGCCACAACAACTTTGAAAGATAACTAATCAGTTGTTTATATTGCCAGCTAATGACTCAAGCTCAGTCAAGCTAGACACCTCAATATCGGGTAAAATCCGAGCACACGGATGCTTACTAAGCTGTGCAGATTGGTCGTTGAACCAGCAGGTTTGCAGTCCGCAATCTTTAGCGCCCTTCACATCACTTAGCAGATGGTCTCCAACATGCAATACCTTAACTGGTGGTAGCTGGAGATACTCGATGGCTTTATCAAACATTTGTCGATGAGGTTTTGCGCACCCATCTTGCCCGGCTTTCAGTACCAAAGAGAAATAGTCCGCCAAGCCAATACGCTCAACATCGACATTACCATTGGTGATCGCCACTAAAGGGATTTGTTTGGCTAAAGCTTGCAGAACTCGATGAGTTTGCTGAGGCACTTCAAAGTCACTCCTTAAGTAGCGCACTTGCTCCATGGCCTCGTCAGCTGCCTGCTGAGCTTGCTGCTCTTCATACCCTAAACGGTATAAACCAAGTTCAATCTGCTTATAGCGCCACAAGGATAGATCATTGGCTAACCAAGCATCTTGCCTAACTAACTCTTTTTTCAACTGTCGCCACCAGCTCATAGGTTGAGTTGCTGATATAGGATGATGTTTATGTAACCATGAGACAAATTCGGTTTCTAGGCGCCTGATGACAGGGCGATTATCGTACAAGGTATCATCCAAATCGAAAGTCATAGCGTCGATTGCGGATAATGGACGAAAGAACCTCATCATTTTTCCTCTTTTTTCTTCGCTCTGGGATGCGCTTTATCGTACACATCAGCCAAATGCTGAAAGTCGAGATGAGTATATATTTGAGTGGTAGAAATATTCTCATGCCCTAAAAGCTCTTGAACTGCTCTCAAGTTCTGGCTTGACTCTAGCATATGAGTTGCAAAGGAGTGGCGAAGCTTATGTGGGCTAATATGACTCGCCACTGACTGCTTTTGCCCCCATTCCGCTAAACGTTTTTGTACACTACGATGAGAAATTCTTCCTCCGAGCTTAGACACAAACAGGGCTGGCTCATCAGCATTAGCGATGCTCGCGCGAACCTTAAGCCATTTTGTTACCCATTCTCTTGCCATACCTGAAAAAGGGACTTTACGCTCCTTGTCTCCTTTACCGACTACACGAATTTCACCAGAAGATAAGCTTAGATGACGAACATCGATACTCACTGTCTCCGCCAATCGCAGCCCTGAACCATACATTAGCTCCATCAAAGCGCGATCGCGAATGGCTAATGGATCATCTTCATTCACTTCAAGCAGCTGATTTACTTCATCAACATCAAGATTCTTTGGCAAGGTTCTTTGTTTACGCGGTGCAGAGACACCTTTTGCTGGGTTAGCTGTGAGTTGGCCGCGCAAGATTAAAAAGTCGAAAAAACTACGCAATGATGATAATCGTGTTGCAAGGCTACTCGCCTTCATTCCATCGCGCATACCCTTACTGGCAAGCTGTCGAACCCATGTAGAGTCAACCTGAGACCAATCTTTTAAGCCCATCGTGACCAAATGCCCTGCCATAGTCTCTAGTTGTTGTTTGTAATTACGCTGGGTGTGTAGGCTCAGTCCTTTTTCACTTCTTAAGTATTCATAGAAACGATTCAATGGATTTTGTAAGTCACTAGGAAGAGGAATGGTTGGTGGCTTCATAGGCCTCATTTTTCCATGGTAAGGTGTAAATCAAATGAGACAAAACAAGCGCAAGGTGCCTCAAAAACAACGTATCCATATTAGGTTGGAAGTGCCCACCATCACTACTTGAAAAGGCGAGAATGCCCTGAAGTGATTTATTTTTTAGCGGCAAAATGACATAAGAGCCCATTTCAGGGGCCTGTATGCCATCCCCAAGTAGCCTAATGCGATCAGCTTTACGCAGCCGCCCTAAGTAAGCACTTTTACCATTCAAATGACTAGTGGCGAAACCTTGATACTCAGTTTTGTTAAGAGAATAGTGCGTTGAAGGCACATCTAACAAACGGAAGTAAGCGACCAATCCCATCGACTTTGCTGTCTCTTCAACGACTTCAATAACAGACACCATACTGTCACACTTTAGAATCTGCTCTTCAAGTGCCATAAACTCGTGAAAAGTTCGATCATTACTTTTTGCCAGTGACATCAGAGCCGTAATTTCTTCTTCCAACTCTTCAATACGTTGACGTTGCCTCTGCATTTGCAAGTGAGCTAGAGAAACAGTACCACTTTCATTATGGGGTAAAACCAGTCTGTCGATTAACCCGCTGCGGCCGATAAAAAATTCAGGATGGTCTCGCAAATAATCAGCAACAACCTCAGCTGTTAGCCCTTCTAGCTCAACTTGTGACACATTAACTCCGTTATCCGATTATTCTTTTAACAGCTTAGCTGACCATCAAACACATGGCATGCTGGACCTGTCATAAACAGTGGTTTACCCGGGCCTTTCCAACTAATTTTTAACGAACCACCAGGCAAATTCACTTTCACTGTTTCGTCCAGTGAGGATTGTACTATCCCAACAGCCACAGCGCCGCATGCGCCGCTGCCACATGCTTGAGTCTCTCCCGCACCGCGTTCATATACTCTGAGGTTAACTTCATTGCGACTCACTATCTGCATAAATCCTGCGTTAACTCGCTCTGGGAAACGCTCATGTGATTCTAATAGAGGCCCAAGATTATCAACATCGGCTGTTTGGATATCATCCACTACTGTCACAACATGTGGATTTCCCATGCTGACCGCACCACAAAATAAGGTGTGTTCATCAGCACGTAAGATGTAGGTCTTTTCAACTTGCTTGGCTTTAAAAGGGATTTTGCTTGGTTCAAATTCCGGCACACCCATGTTCACCGTGACTTGGTCATCATCCTCGATATTGAGAATCATTTTGCCTTTTTTAGTGCTAACACTGATGCTGAACTTATTAGTTAAGCCTTTCATTCGCACGAATCGGGCAAAACATCGAGCACCATTGCCACACTGTTCAACTTCACTTCCGTCAGCGTTAAAGATCCGATAGTGGAAATCAGTTTCTGGATCATAGGGTGCTTCAACGACTAAAAGCTGATCAAAACCCACCCCTGTATGACGATCCGCCAAACGGCGGATCAAATCAGGGGAAAAGAAGATGTTTTGGGTAATACAATCGACAACCATAAAGTCATTACCCAAACCATGCATTTTAGAAAAATGGAAATGCATATGATCAAATCACTCCGCAAGAATATTCTCTAGTGCCCACAAGCTCGATAATTCTTCACGCTGACGTACTAAGTGTACCCTATCACCATCAACCATAACTTCAGCAGCACGAGCTCGAGTATTATAGTTGGAAGACATCACAAAGCCATATGCCCCAGCAGATCGTACGGCCAATACGTCATTTTCTTCGATAACCAATGATCTGTCTTTACCGAGAAAATCGCCTGTTTCACAAATTGGTCCCACCAAGTCATAAGTGACAGCTTGTCCATCCTTTGGCACGACAGGTACAATATCTTGCCACGCTTGATATAACGCAGGACGCATTAAATCGTTCATCGCAGCATCAATGATGGCAAAGTTCTTATGCTCTGTGTGTTTAAGAAATTCAACCTTAGTCAACAAAACCCCTGCATTAGCGGCTATGGCACGACCAGGTTCAAAGATGAGTTCGAGATCCTGGTGGTTCTCTAACCTTCCCAACAAAGCCTTAGCGTAATCTGAAGGCTGAGGTGGCAATTCATCCCGGTAAATCACTCCTAAGCCGCCACCAACATCAAGGTGCTTAATATTTATACCCTGAGTCTTAAGATCATCGATTAGAGCTAAAAGACGATCGGTCGCATCAATGAAAGGCTCAATGTCGGTAAGCTGTGATCCGATATGACAATCAATCCCTTGAATATCCAAATGCTCAAGGCCTTGAGCAAATTTATATACTGCTGGCGCCCTATCAAAAGCTATACCGAACTTGTTATCACGTAGTCCGGTTGAAATATAGGGGTGAGTATTTGCGTCCACATCTGGATTGATACGCAGCGAAATAGGTGCTTTCAAACCTAACTTACCAGCAACTTGGTTTAATCTTTCAAGCTCTGGTTCAGACTCAACATTGAAACATTTAATGCCAAGTTTTAAAGCTTGTTCCATCTCTTGTGAGGTTTTACCCACACCGGAAAATACCACCTTGCTAGGTTCACCACCAGCGGCAATAACACGCTCTAACTCACCACCAGATACAATATCAAAGCCAGAGCCTATACGTGCTAGAGTATTCAGAACACCCAAATTCGAATTCGCTTTAACAGCGTAGCAAACTAGGTGCGGGTGTTTCCCAACCGATTTATCAAACGCATTCCAATGACGCTCAAGTGTCGCGCGTGAGTATACGTATAAAGGAGTCCCGTACTGCTCTGCTAACTGAGTGAGAGGTATATCTTCGGCCCAAAGCTGGCCATCATCCTGATAGTTAAAGTAATCCAAAATGCGATCCCTTGTGAAAAATAGTTATTGTTGTGAAGGCTGCTCATTTTGAGACGCATCTTCGGGCATATAAAGAGGTCCAGTTTGACCACAAGCGGTCAAACCAAGAAGGGTTAAAACAAATAAAGCAACGAGTGATTTTTTCATGCCTTGTATCGTGATTAATCTTTCAATGCCCCCTATAATCGCACCACATTCTAGAAAAGCAATAGGGTAACAAGATGAACGATACTGAATTTCATCAGTTGGTAGATATTCAAATGCAGATCATCGAGGAAATGATTGATGATTCCGGTGCAGATATTGACTATGAAACCTCAGGTAATGTGATGACTCTAGAATTCGAAGACCGAAGTCAAATCATCATAAACCGTCAAGAGCCAATGAAAGAAATATGGATAGCATCGAAATCAGGAGGTTTTCATTTTGCTTTGGTCGATTCAAAGTGGGTATGTTCCAAAACGGGGATAGAGCTTATCTCCATGGTAAAGCAAGAATGTGTTAAACACTGCACCGAAGAGATTGACTGGGCCTAATCACTCAGCCTGTGTTGGCGCCTCAAACAGCAACTTGAGGTAGCCAACAGACTGTTATGCATTCACCGCCTTATCGGACTTTGCGTAAGTGCAACCATCATTACGATAGGGCTCTATGTATGATTCCCCTTCCATAGGGTGAACAATTTGATAGTATTGAGGCAAATTAAAGTTTATCAATTGGGTAGGCAGTTGGTTATCGTCTTTGATTGATGTATAAAAACTATTAACGCTGGCAATCATCTCATCCTTCATACCACTGAACTGATGGTAAACCTCGACACGATTCGCTTCATCTAACACGTAAATGTTAAAGCCCTGTTCGCTATCTTCGAAGAAGAACTGAATTAGACCTTCGCTTGCGTAGCAATCGACAATTTGCGGTAGCTGAAACTCCTGCTCTTTGTCCAACATTAACAACGGAGAGCCTTTAAGTTTACTAATTGAGATACTGCGATAAAAATCCACTGAGTTCTCTAGTACTTGAACAGAAACTCCACGACGCTCAAAGAAAAGTCCATAAGTTTGCTGAGCAATTTTCAACGCTTTAAAACGACGACGTTTCTCCTGCTCGATCGGTTTTAGACGCAAATCTATACATTCAGCCAGCAGCTGGTACACCATATTGCGCATCACCCCACGCAAATTTTTGCTATAGCAGAATACATCCACAGACTCAGGCGGTATGGCATCTTGATGCATTTTACCCAAAATGGTCTTCAAAGCTTCCAGCATCGCTGTTTCACCTCGAAAATGTAGGGTGCGCACTTCATGCCAGGAATTGCGATACACTAAGTCAACACTACCAACGAGACTTACTTGCTGGTCTGAAAAACTGAAGATATCGGTGGTTTTCAGGTCAACTTTTAGCGAACGCCCGCTCAATTCACTGGTGGGATCTTCTTCAAAATTGATGAACATGGCCAACTGACTAATTTCACATGGGCTTGCTAAAGCTTGCATTGTCGGCCTACGTTTTCGCAATGAAAACGTGTTACGAAGATCGCTGACCATTTGATAAAACTTATCAATATCAAGATGTGCATCTCGAACTACAGAGTGCAAACGAGTCGACTCAGTTATCAAACCATTGAAGAAAGACCAAGCGACTAACTTACTGAGATATTCATTATGTTCCAAAAATGTCTGACCAATGAGGCTCTCTGCTTTGAGCGGATGTTTATATAAATACCAACCTGCTTTGTTTGTTCGCCCCGGCTGCACCTCTATGAAACTTAAATCTGGTTCATGTAAATCAGGAGAGATCTGTGGGTTAAGTAAGGTCACTTTACCGGGCAGAACTTCAAAAGCGGCATAGAGCTTACGGGCCAGTATGCTGATATCTTGTGGGCTTATCGCCGAAGTAATATCGTTGCGACGAGCAAACTGAATTAAATTTCGATAACTTAACATAAGTGCATCAAGTAACGCGTGATGCACTACCTTAACCTGCTCTACTTTCCAATTGCGACGATCATCAAGCTCGGCAAGTACCTTTTCATCCCACTGCCACTTGTCAATCATATCGCTTAGTGCTTCACGACGCCATGCAACCGAACCCACACCAGGTTCACGTGACAGCTTTTCGTGCGTTTTGAGGTAGAAACAACGCCTAACCAGATCGAGCCTAGCATGGTCGCCTATGCGTAGGAGATATCGTGTCACCTTTTCCAGCATCAGATAGTAGGCATCCATACCATAGAGATCAGGTTTATGCGCAAAAAAACGACGTTTAGTATCGATACTAAGGAGCTGAGTATGAGGATACTCCCACGAATAAGCTTCGAGTAGAATAGCCTTTAATACTGACTTGTAGGGCGAGTCAATACTCTTGTATAACTGCCATAAATTTGACCCAAAGTATTCCTCTGCTGGAATACGATTTAACTGTCCAAAATCAATCCAATCAGCACAATCAATAATACCTTGGCGACAAAGACCTTGAACGTACTCATCGTAACATTCTTCCATCTCTGGAGGTACAATTTGCCAGAGTAGCCTTTGTCCAGCTAAACGAACGGCTGACCGATAAAACTCATCAAGTAGCAAAAGGTGCTGAGAGGAGCCACAGTTATCTCCAGTCATTTCTTCTGAGTGGTTGGTAAGAAAGCGCTTCTCATCCATCACAAAGAAATTGGCTTCAACACCTTGGTTTTGTGCCCACTCTGTGATTAATAAACACTTATTGGACAAGCTCTCCCTATCTTCGCAGCTCATCGTTGGTGAAACGCAAACCCAGATATCTAGGTCACTGGAAGTACTTTGGCCGATAGATGACGTACTTCCCATGGTATACAAAGCTAAAATAGCCGGCTGAGAGCATGTCTCCAAAGGTTGACCCGTCGTGAGCTCGGTATCTTCGATAAATTGCTGCTGAACCGCATTAAACTCGAGACCGAATACCCCAAACGGGACATGAGCATCGTAATAACCTGGGATGGAGGTATGATTGAAATGAAGGAGCGCTGGGATCAAGTGAAAAACATGCTGGCCTTGAATATCCATAAGAGCCAGAGCACGCTCAATACGCTGCTGGTTTAAGTTATCTAATCTCTGGATAAGCGTCTTTGTGTAAGCCTGCAAGGTAAAATCCTTGTAAATTCCTAACGGTGCCTTGATGACAAAGTACTCGAAAGCACTGACAAAACGTGATCAATTTAACACTTTTATTGTCATTGGTAAAGAAAGGTATGACCACATTAACATTATTTTGTTAATCAATACGCTTGCGTCATAGTGTGGTACGTATCTTTCTTTAGTAACAATAGCTCAATATATAAATGAGATCAAGATCACACAATTTTGAATATTATATGCTAGGCCGAAATGAATCAACCAACGCCAAGATCTAGCAGTAAGATTTTTTTCTGGAGAGTGGTAGGATTAGAACATCTATAGTTCACATTAAATATACCAATATGACTCAATCAACCCCAATTCGTATTGCTACACGAAAAAGCCCCCTTGCACTATGGCAAGCAAACTATGTAAAAGAAGCGCTACAAGCGGCGCACCCAGGGCTGAAGGTTGAACTCATCACTATGGTTACCAAAGGCGATGTCATTTTAGATACTCCTTTGGCAAAGGTTGGGGGTAAAGGCTTATTTGTCAAAGAGCTTGAAGTTGCCATGCTAGAAAATCGTGCCGACCTAGCCGTTCATTCAATGAAAGATGTGCCGGTTGATTTTCCAGAAGGTTTAGGTTTAGTTACGATTTGTGAACGTGACGATGCAAGAGATGCGTTTGTATCCAACAAATACGATTGCATTGACCAACTCCCTCAAGGAGCGATTGTTGGAACCTGTAGCTTACGTAGGCAGTGTCAACTCAAAGAATATCGCCCTGATATAGAGATAAAAGAACTCAGAGGTAATGTCGGCACCCGACTAAATAAGCTCGACTCCAACGAATATGACGCCATTATTCTCGCAGCTGCGGGACTTAAGCGTCTTAAATTGGAACAGCGCATACGTAGCTTTATAGAGCCTGAGCAATCTTTACCTGCGGTCGGCCAAGGGGCTATTGGTATCGAATGTCGTCTTGACGACCAACAACTAATAAAGCTTCTTGAACCGCTCAATCACAGAGCAACCTACGATAAAGTTATGTGCGAGCGTGCAATGAATTTAACACTAGAAGGCGGCTGCCAAGTACCAATCGGCAGTTACTCTGTTTTGCAAGGAGAGGAGCTATGGCTCAGAGCCTTAGTCGGAGAGCCTGACGGTTCAAAAATTATTCGAGGTGAAATTCGAGGATCCAGAAATGAGGCAGAAACTCTTGGTGTAACACTCGCTAATCAGCTGCTCGATAATGGTGCTCGCGACATACTAACCAGATTGTACGCGAAGCAAGGCTAACGCTATGGCAGTGCTGATTACGCGTCCAGGAGAACAAGGTCAAGCGCTTTGCCAACTACTGAACACAGCCGGCACCAGCGCTTTCTATTTACCCTTGCTCAAGATCACATCTGGCAAGGACTTCTATAACGCTAAGAAAGAGCTAGCCGATGTCGATATAGTCATAGCGGTTAGCCCAAATGCGGTTACTTTCACTCAGCAAGCACTCTCTGGTATATGGCCACGTAAATCAACCTATATTGCGGTTGGTCATAAAACAGCACATGCATTAAGTAAACACAACCAACAAAACGTACACTACCCTGATGTATCAGATAGCGAGCACTTGCTTGAGCTTAAGCAACTAAGCAAAGTAAATGGAAAGAAGATTATTATTCTGCGCGGTAATGGAGGCCGTGAGTTAATTCGCAACACATTACTCGCACGAGGGGCACAAGTGAGTTATCTCGAAATCTATCGAAGAGAGAACATCACTTTCGATGCTGATATTGAAACCGTTAGTTGGAAAAACAATCGCATTAAGCAAATAGTGATCACCAGCTTAGGTCAACTGAATCACTTTGTATCACAACTCTCTCAAACACAGAAAAACTGGGTGGTTACGCTGCAGCTTTTCGTTCCTAGTCAACGAATTGCAACAGAGGCAAAACAATTGGGGTTTCTTGACGTGATAACCACGAGCAGCGCTTCAAACAAGGACTTACTGGCTGCACTCAAGCCAAAGTAGAACAGGAATACATGTAATGACAAGCAAAGATAAAAACAATTCGATCGAACCTGAAACAGACATTACAGCACAAGAAATAGCAAAAGATAAGGCAAAAGCACCCAATAAAGACATCAAGAAAGAGCACATACACAACAAAGCAGCGCCTAATTCAATGAGACTCGGATGGCTTGCGATAGCTCTGTCCATAGTATTGCCAAGTGGTGTTGCCTATTACTCTTATGAGCAAAACGCTCAATATGAAATACAAATCAGCTCTCTACAAGCTCAGCTAATGCAAGCAAAAACAACCATTCAGCAAGAATTAAACGCCAACCAAGAGGCAACAGTTTCAAAAGTAGAAAATGCCGCACAAAACGCCGAAACTCGCCTTGCTCAACAACAGAGAAGTATTAATAGCTTGCAGCTCGCATTAGCTGATGTCAAAGGACGGCACCCAAACGACTGGCTGCTTGCTGAAGCAGATTACTTAGTTAAACTGGCTGGTCGAAAACTATTTCTTGAGCATGATGCAGCAAGTGCAACTGAGCTAATGGAAAGCGCAGATCAACGTATCGCGACACTAAACGATCCTAGCTTGGTACCGCTACGCCAATCCATGAGCAATGACATTATGACACTAAAGTCCATTCCTATCATAGATAAAGATGGTCTTGTGCTTAGGCTCACTTCGTTGCAGCAGCAGGTAGATAACTTGCCACTGGCTAATGCCATTCTTCCTGATACTCAAAAAAATGAGCAGCCTAGTGTCTCAACCGACATCCATGATTGGAAATCGAATTTACTAACGTCACTTAAAGATTTTTCGCAAAACTTCATTACATTTCGCACGCGAGATGGTAGTGCGATACCACTGCTCTCACCACAGCAGCATTTCTATCTGAGAGAAAATATCAAAGCCAAACTCGAGACTGCAATCAAAGCAGTTTACATTGGACAGCAAAACATCTATTCAACAGCGCTAACAACAGCTGACAATTGGTCTAGCACCTATTTCAACCAAGAGTCCAGTATGGTTAATGAGTTTAATAGTGCGCTAGCTCTGCTAAGTAAACAGAATATTCATGTTGATTACCCAGTTAAGCTTGAAACACAACAGGTTTTATCTGATGTTATCCAAGATCGCCTTCGTCGAGATGTTGCAACACTTATCACGGAGGATAAATAATGTTTAGGCTAGCATTTCTGTTTGTTGTTTTAGGCTCAGGACTATTTATAGGCAATCAATATGCAGGTCAACAAGGCTATGTGCTGATTTCCGTTGCCAATAAAACCCTCGAAATGAGCGTAACAACACTGATAATTTTGGCAATCCTTGGAGTTGTCATTTTATTTGGATTAGAGTTTGTCGTAAGAAAGGCTTTCTATGCGAGCTCATTAACTTGGAACTATTTTTCAGTGCGAAAAGTGAGGAAAGCTCGACGCCACACCAATGAAGGTATTATCAAGCTACTGGAAGGTGATTTTAAGTCTGCAGAGAAGCAAGTCACTCGCCAAGCGAATCACCATGACATGCCTTTATTGTGCTATCTAGTCGCATCTGAAGCCGCTCATGGGTTAGGTGATAAAGTAAAGCGAGACCAATACTTAGGCCTTGCCTCGCAACAAGACAACTCTGAGTTAGCAGTCGCTCTTACACGTGCAAAACAACAGGTCGCTGAAAAAGATTATGCAGCAGCATTTGATACTCTATCAGAGTTAAAATCCAATCAGCCGAATAATCAAGTTGTCCTCACATTGCTTAAAAGCATTCATACAGAACTCAAAATGTGGCAACCTCTACTTGATAGTCTACCTGTGTTGGAAAAGAAAAAAATAATTTCCAAAGAAGAACGTATATTACTCAATCGTCAAGCTCAATGTGGTTTATTAGAGCAAATAGCAGAGCAGCAAGGTAGCGATGGAGTCTCAACATACTGGAATAACTTGCCGCGCAAATTGAAAACGGATACCCATCTTGTTGAATGCTTTGCTAAACAACTCATGGCACGCAAGTCAGACGCCAATGCCTTCACTGTAATAAAAGAACACTTAAAGAAATACCCTAGCTCTAGCTTATATGAACTGCTACCGGATATGAACCTAGCCGATCCTCATCCGATCATTGCTTTTCTTGAGAGTATTTTAAGAAAGGACGATAACAACGCTTGTGCTCATAGTGCCTTAGCTCGGTTCCATTTAAGAAAAGGCGATTGGGCTGATGCACAAAGTCACTTAGAGAAAGCGCTGTCAATTCGCTCCAGCCTTGCAGATTATGCCTGCCTAGCTGATGCATTAGAGAAACAAAACATGACAGTAGCAGCACGTGAAGTGTCTAAAAAAGCACTCACATTAGTGCAAGCATAACCACCTTTACTTAATCTAATCAAGTCGGCTATTTAGCCGGCTTTTTTATACACTAATGAAATTCTAATACCAACCTGAGTAAAAATATGATCGAATTGAGGCTGTTACTTCTTCGTGATAAATGACGCTATGGACAGTCTCAATAACATTGATTTCAAAAAGCTTGCTAGCCAACAAAAATCTATTCAAATGAAGATGCGATTGCTCGCATTGGCTCACTTTAAAGATGGTCACTCTCGAACCCAAGTTGCTAAGTTCCTTAGGGTAAGCAGAACCAGTGTGAATAAATGGGTACAAACGTTCCTTGAAGAAGGGCTTGAAGGGTTGCAAGAGAAACCAAGAACGGGTCGCCCAGCATTTCTTAACGCGATGCAGCGAGAAGAATTACGTCAGTATATAAAAGCTCGAGCGATGGATTCGTCTGGCGGTCAATTAACTGGTAACGATATTCATGCTTATATCGTTAATAAATTTGGCAAACACTACCACCCAGATTCGATCTACTACTTGCTCAACCATATGGGCTTTTCTTGGATAACTTCACGCTCCAAGCACCCTCGTCAATCCCAGCCAATCCAAGACGATTTTAAAAAAATTCAAAATTGAAACGATCCTTAAGATCCCCGGTCACATGGGGCTTGATAACGTCGATGTCTGGTTTCAGGATGAAGCAAGATTTGGCCAGCAAAACACGACAACTCGACTTTGGGCTAAACGTGGATCAAGATCAAGAGCAGTAAAACAGCAGCAGTTTGAATATGCTTATTTGTTTGGCTCAGTATGTCCCGCTAGAGGTATTGGCGAGGCGTTGGTCGTTCCTCGGGTTAACAAGGATACTATGGTTGAGCACCTTAAGCAGATATCCACGGCGACCGAAAAAGGTCGTCATGCAGTAGTCATTATGGATGGTGCTAGTTGGCATACAGATGACATTGCAGAGCAGTTTAGTAATGTCAGTACCATCAAACTCCCGCCCTACTCACCAGAACTCAACCCGATAGAACAAGTGTGGAGTTGGTTGAGGCAGCACTATCTAGCCAACCAATCGTTTACCGATTACGACGATATCGTTGCCAAAATCTGTGCTGCATGGAATCGCTTTTTGGATAGCTCGAAAAGAGTCACTAAGATGTGCTCGAGAAGATGGATAGAGCTGACCAGTTAATTTTCCAGATTGGTATAATGGAAAACAATAAATTAGAGTGTTAGATAAAAGAAAACCCCAGTATTGCTGCTGGGGTTTAGAAGAAGTGGCGGAGCGGACGGGACTCGAACCCGCGACCCCCGGCGTGACAGGCCGGTATTCTAACCAACTGAACTACCGCTCCGCACTGGTTAGACCTAAGTCTAAATATAAAGCCTGGCGATGTCCTACTCTCGCATGGGGAAGCCCCACACTACCATCGGCGCTATTGCGTTTCACTACTGAGTTCGGCATGGAGTCAGGTGGGTCCACAATGCTATGGTCGCCAAGCAAATTCTTTCTCTCTATCTCTAGAGAATAACTTGGAAAGCTGTTTTTGTTCTTAACACATTCAATGTTCTAGTTGAGTCCATCAAAACCCTTTGGGTGTTGTATGGTTAAGCCTCACGGGCAATTAGTACAGGTTAGCTCAACGCCTCACAACGCTTACACACCCTGCCTATCAACGTTCTAGTCTCGAACAACCCTTTAGGACCCTCAAGGGGTCAGGGAAGACTCATCTTAGGGCTCGCTTCCCGCTTAGATGCTTTCAGCGGTTATCGATTCCGAACTTAGCTACCGGGCAATGCGTCTGGCGACACAACCCGAACACCAGAGGTTCGTCCACTCCGGTCCTCTCGTACTAGGAGCAGCCCCCTTCAATCTTCCAACGCCCACGGCAGATAGGGACCGAACTGTCTCACGACGTTCTAAACCCAGCTCGCGTACCACTTTAAATGGCGAACAGCCATACCCTTGGGACCGACTTCAGCCCCAGGATGTGATGAGCCGACATCGAGGTGCCAAACACCGCCGTCGATATGAACTCTTGGGCGGTATCAGCCTGTTATCCCCGGAGTACCTTTTATCCGTTGAGCGATGGCCCTTCCATACAGAACCACCGGATCACTATGACCTGCTTTCGCACCTGCTCGAATTGTCATTCTCGCAGTCAAGCGGGCTTATGCCATTGCACTAACCTCACGATGTCCAACCGTGATTAGCCCACCTTCGTGCTCCTCCGTTACTCTTTGGGAGGAGACCGCCCCAGTCAAACTACCCACCAGGCACTGTCCTCAACCCAGATAATGGGTCTAAGTTAGAACATCAAACATACAAGGGTGGTATTTCAAGGATGGCTCCATGCACACTGGCGTGCACACTTCAAAGCCTCCCACCTATCCTACACATGTAGGCTCAATGTTCAGTGCCAAGCTGTAGTAAAGGTTCACGGGGTCTTTCCGTCTAGCCGCGGGTACACTGCATCTTCACAGCGATTTCAATTTCACTGAGTCTCGGGTGGAGACAGCGTGGCCATCATTACGCCATTCGTGCAGGTCGGAACTTACCCGACAAGGAATTTCGCTACCTTAGGACCGTTATAGTTACGGCCGCCGTTTACCGGGGCTTCGATCAAGAGCGTCGACTTACGTCTAACCCCATCAATTAACCTTCCGGCACCGGGCAGGCGTCACACCGTATACGTCATCTTACGATTTTGCACAGTGCTGTGTTTTTAATAAACAGTTGCAGCCACCTGGTATCTGCGACTCTCATTAGCTCCATCCGCGAGGGACTTCACCGACAAGAGCGTACCTTCTCCCGAAGTTACGGTACCATTTTGCCTAGTTCCTTCACCCGAGTTCTCTCAAGCGCCTTGGTATTCTCTACCCGACCACCTGTGTCGGTTTGGGGTACGATTCCTTACAATCTGAAGCTTAGAGGCTTTTCCTGGAAGCATGGCATCAATGACTTCACTACCGTAGTAGCTCGACATCGTGTCTCAGCCTTGTAGAGAGCCGGATTTACCTAACTCTCAAGCCTACGCACTTGAACCTGGACGACCGTCGCCAGGCCCACCTAGCCTTCTCCGTCCCCCCATCGCAATTGTAAGAAGTACGGGAATATTAACCCGTTTCCCATCGACTACGCCTTTCGGCCTCGCCTTAGGGGTCGACTTACCCTGCCCCGATTAACGTTGGACAGGAACCCTTGGTCTTCCGGCGAGGGGGTTTTTCACCCCCTTTATCGTTACTCATGTCAGCATTCGCACTTCTGATACCTCCAGCATGCTTTACAACACACCTTCAACGGCTTACAGAACGCTCCCCTACCCAATACGATAAATCGTATTGCCGCAGCTTCGGTTTACAGCTTAGCCCCGTTACATCTTCCGCGCAGGCCGACTCGACTAGTGAGCTATTACGCTTTCTTTAAATGATGGCTGCTTCTAAGCCAACATCCTAGCTGTCTAAGCCTTCCCACATCGTTTCCCACTTAGCTGTAATTTGGGACCTTAGCTGGCGGTCTGGGTTGTTTCCCTCTCCACGACGGACGTTAGCACCCGCCGTGTGTCTCCCGGATAGTACTTACTGGTATTCGGAGTTTGCAAAGGGTTGGTAAGTCGGGATGACCCCCTAGCCTTAACAGTGCTCTACCCCCAGTAGTATTCGTCCGAGGCTCTACCTAAATAGATTTCGGGGAGAACCAGCTATCTCCAGGTTTGATTGGCCTTTCACCCCTAGCCACAAGTCATCCGCTAATTTTTCAACATTAGTCGGTTCGGTCCTCCAGTTGATGTTACTCAACCTTCAACCTGCCCATGGCTAGATCACCTGGTTTCGGGTCTATATCCAGCAACTCGACGCCCAGTTAAGACTCGATTTCTCTACGGCTCCCCTAGATGGTTAACCTTGCTACTGAATATAAGTCGCTGACCCATTATACAAAAGGTACGCAGTCACAGGACAAGCCTGCTCCTACTGCTTGTACGTACACGGTTTCAGGTTCTATTTCACTCCCCTCACAGGGGTTCTTTTCGCCTTTCCCTCACGGTACTGGTTCACTATCGGTCAGTCAGTAGTATTTAGCCTTGGAGGATGGTCCCCCCATATTCAGACAGGATATCACGTGTCCCGCCCTACTCGATTTCACTGAACACGCGTCGTCAACTACGGGACTATCACCCTGTATCGTCGGACTTTCCAGACCGTTCGTCTAACGCGTGTAAAGCTTAAGGGCTAATCCAATTTCGCTCGCCGCTACTTTCGGAATCTCGGTTGATTTCTTTTCCTCGGGGTACTTAGATGTTTCAGTTCCCCCGGTTCGCTCTGTTAACCTATGAATTCAGTTAACAGTAACTGCTTATGCAGTTGGGTTTCCCCATTCGGAAATCCCAGACTCAAATGGTTTTTACTACCTAATCTGGGCTTATCGCAAGTTAATACGTCCTTCATCGCCTCTGACTGCCAAGGCATCCACCGTGTACGCTTAGTCACTTAACCATACAACCCCAAAGGGTCTTAGATTAAACAACCAAAGTGTCTGCAATTATTTAAACATGATGCAGACTCGATTTTGCCGGACTCAAATATAAACAACACACTAAGGTGTTGTTTCCAAGAACACTTGAATGTGTTTATTGGTGTTTATCTTTCGATAAACATTGAGAACTTTACAAACAATCTTATTCACAAAGAATCAAGATTGTTTTGTCAGCTTTCCAAATTGTTAAAGAGCAGATTCATTAAAGAACCATGTTTAAGAACACTTAAGACTTTCTATTTCAAAAGAAATGCGCTTAAAGATGGTGGAGCTAAGCAGGATCGAACTGCTGACCTCCTGCGTGCAAGGCAGGCGCTCTCCCAGCTGAGCTATAGCCCCATCAGGTGATACTGTATGCCACGTCTTATTGGGAATAAGATTGGTGGGTCTGAGTGGACTTGAACCACCGACCTCTCGCTTATCAGGCGAACGCTCTAACCACCTGAGCTACAGACCCAGTATCGTCTCTAAAACTTCTAAACCATCAATCTGTGTGGACACTTGTCTTAATAATCATCGTATAAGGAGGTGATCCAGCGCCAGGTTCCCCTAGCGCTACCTTGTTACGACTTCACCCCAGTCATGAACCACAAAGTGGTGAGCGTCCCCCCGAAGGTTAAACTACCCACTTCTTTTGCAGCCCACTCCCATGGTGTGACGGGCGGTGTGTACAAGGCCCGGGAACGTATTCACCGTGGCATTCTGATCCACGATTACTAGCGATTCCGACTTCATGGAGTCGAGTTGCAGACTCCAATCCGGACTACGACGCACTTTTTGGGATTCGCTCACTTTCGCAAGTTGGCCGCCCTCTGTATGCGCCATTGTAGCACGTGTGTAGCCCTACTCGTAAGGGCCATGATGACTTGACGTCGTCCCCACCTTCCTCCGGTTTATCACCGGCAGTCTCCCTGGAGTTCCCACCCGAAGTGCTGGCAAACAAGGATAAGGGTTGCGCTCGTTGCGGGACTTAACCCAACATTTCACAACACGAGCTGACGACAGCCATGCAGCACCTGTCTCATAGTTCCCGAAGGCACCAATCCATCTCTGGAAAGTTCTATGGATGTCAAGAGTAGGTAAGGTTCTTCGCGTTGCATCGAATTAAACCACATGCTCCACCGCTTGTGCGGGCCCCCGTCAATTCATTTGAGTTTTAATCTTGCGACCGTACTCCCCAGGCGGTCTACTTAACGCGTTAGCTCCGAAAGCCACGGCTCAAGGCCACAACCTCCAAGTAGACATCGTTTACGGCGTGGACTACCAGGGTATCTAATCCTGTTTGCTCCCCACGCTTTCGCATCTGAGTGTCAGTATCTGTCCAGGGGGCCGCCTTCGCCACCGGTATTCCTTCAGATCTCTACGCATTTCACCGCTACACCTGAAATTCTACCCCCCTCTACAGTACTCTAGATGACCAGTTTCAAATGCTATTCCGAGGTTGAGCCCCGGGCTTTCACATCTGACTTAATCATCCACCTGCATGCGCTTTACGCCCAGTAATTCCGATTAACGCTCGCACCCTCCGTATTACCGCGGCTGCTGGCACGGAGTTAGCCGGTGCTTCTTCTGCAGCTAACGTCAAATGAGTATGCTATTAACATACCCACCTTCCTCACTGCTGAAAGTACTTTACAACCCGAAGGCCTTCTTCATACACGCGGCATGGCTGCATCAGGCTTGCGCCCATTGTGCAATATTCCCCACTGCTGCCTCCCGTAGGAGTCTGGACCGTGTCTCAGTTCCAGTGTGGCTGATCATCCTCTCAGACCAGCTAGGGATCGTCGCCTTGGTGAGCCCTTACCTCACCAACTAGCTAATCCCACCTGGGCATATCCTGACGCGAGAGGCCCGAAGGTCCCCCTCTTTGAGCCGAAGCTATTATGCGGTATTAGCCATCGTTTCCAATGGTTATCCCCCACATCAGGGCAATTTCCCAGGCATTACTCACCCGTCCGCCGCTCGACGCCGTTATCGTCACCCGAAGGGTCAGATAACTCGTTTCCGCTCGACTTGCATGTGTTAGGCCTGCCGCCAGCGTTCAATCTGAGCCATGATCAAACTCTTCAATTTAAAGTTTTGATTCCCTAAATAAATAGGGGAGGCTCAATGAATACTGAACATTACATAACGTAATGTTTGAATTGACTGTGCTCTTATTGGTGTTCACTTTTGAAAAAGTAAAACAAAACAGCTCAAGGCTGCTTCCCAATTCGAATGGTCACTTCGTATCATTGAAACCTAAATTGTTTCTAAAGAAACTATTTGGATTATCATCAACGAGTGCCCACACAGATTGATAGGTTTAGTTTGTTAAAGAGCGTTGCTTTGGACTGTTTATCTCTCAAAGCGGAGGTGAATTCTAGCGATATAATTTAAAGAGTCAAACACTTTTTTAAAATTATTTTTAATGGCTATTTCGACCTCACTAACACGCTTCAGACATATGCCTTACCCCGTGTCAGTGGGAGCGCATTATAGAGAGCTAGCGTGACTATGCAAGTGTTTATTTCAATTAAAATAGACATTAAGATGTTTTTGGTTGATTCCTAGACAAATCATCAGGCGCTATGTTCACTATATAAACGCATAAGCGTCTGCAAACATTTGTTCACTCTTAGCTCCTTTACTTTGGGTAAACTGTTCACGAGCAGCTCCTGCCATTTCAAAACGGCCAGCAATGTAGATGTCATAATCATCTAGTAAATCAAAGTCTTCATCTATGGCAGCCAAAACATTACCTCTTTTCCCTTGCCAACTAGAATCAGCTTGTTCTACAACTGGTATAAAATGAATGTTGCTGTGGTTAGATGCGATATCGTTAAGTTCTTCTATTGCGTATAGTTGGCATTCATCACGAGCTCCCCAGTAGAGGTAGATATTCTTAGAGTTATTTTGCGCAATACAGTGATCCAAAATAGAACGTACGTAACTAAAACCTGTTCCACCAGCGATTAAAAGTAGTGGTCGATCACTGTCTTCTCTTATCCATGCATCACCATGAGGCGCCTCAATGTTCACTTTAGAACCTTCATCCAAAGATTTTTGCATTATATCCACCACTTCTATGGCGTAGGCATTATGTTCAGCTGCACCAATATGAAGTTCAAGCTCACCGTGATGACGGCAGGGACTACTTGCTATCGAAAATGGGCGCTTGTCTTTTTCACCCATCACCACAGTTAGATATTGCCCAGCTTTAAAAGCCACGGGAGCTTCAGGGTGCAAAAGAATGCGATAAGTATTACTGGCTAGGGGCTCAATAGATTTCACTATACATTGGATAGTCATGGTATTCCTCTGGTCTACTTGCCGACGTAGACTCTGTGTCATGTGACGCCTCTCTCCAACAGTGAAGCGCCGCTTTTATTAGTTATAATTTCTTAACTCAGTGGTTTGATATAATATCATTTTAGTACTCGAGTAACGTCTCATATACCGAGCTTACTCCACTTAGCATCAACCTGCTCAACTAGATTAGGGTCTTTCTTAATCGGGATCCCCCACTCTCGTGTTACTTCACCAGAGAGCTTCTTGGTTGCATCCAGCCCTAGCTTTGCGCTCTGTCTGCCTTTTTCTTGGGCTATAGTTGCATCACGTAAAGGGTCCATTCTAGTCGTGATGGCCCAAATGATATCATTCCAATCATGAACATTAACATCATCATCACAAAGAATGACAAATCTAGCATCAAGTTTCTGTTGTGAAAGTTCCCATATGCTTTTTAGTAGCGACTGGGATTGTCCCGCGTGTGCTTTCAGCATCGAAATAATTACAAAAGCGCTTGTTCCCGAACTTGGCATAGAAATATCAATTATTTCCGGAAAAGCTTCACGTAGCTTTTCTAGTGTATCCTCCACAGTGACGTCGCTTGGCGCCGATAGAATATCTTGACGATTAATCTTTTCTGCGTCCCATTTTATAGTGGCATCTAAACCCATTTTAGAGCCAAGTCCAGCAATAGGAGAAGCAAAGTCCAACGAGTCAATCGGGGTGTTTTCTATTAATAAAGTATCAGCCGCAGGATCCATGTTCTGACACATTGCACTAACAACATCATTCCAACAACGAGCATTAACACTTTCATCGCAAACAAGGACAAATTTCGTATACATAAACTGACGTAAAAAAGACCATACACCCATCATTACTCGTTTAGCATGTCCTGGATATTGCTTTTTGATTGTCACTACAGCCATTCGATAAGAGCAGCCTTCAGGTGGTAAGTAGAAATCCACTATTTCTGGGAATTGTTTTTGTAATATAGGCACAAAAACTTCATTAAGTGCGACACCAAGGACTGCAGGCTCATCCGGCGGGCGGCCAGTATATGTACTGTGATATATAGGATCTTTACGCATAGTCACGTGAGTAACTGTAAAGACATGATGCCTTTCTTTTTCGTTGTAGTAGCCCGTATGGTCTCCGTAAGGTCCTTCATCGGCGTACTCATTTGGATCGATGTAGCCTTCGAGCACGATTTCAGCACTTGCTGGTACCTCGAGATCATTACTAATAGACCTCACTACCTCAGTTTTGCTCCCTCGCAACAACCCCGCAAATGCATATTCTGACAAGGTATCTGGTACAGGTGTAACCGCACCAAGAATAGTGGCGGGATCTGCACCAAAAGCAACAGAAACTGGAAAAGGCTCACCTGGCTTAGCCTCCATCCAATCTTTCAGATCAAGAGCTCCACCACGATGGGCAAGCCAACGCATGATTACTTTGTTCTTACTAAGTTTTTGTTGACGATAAATACCAAGGTTTTGACGCTTTTTAAACGGCCCTCGGGTGATAGTTAGCCCCCAAGTTAACAAAGGTGCGACATCGTCAGGCCAGCAACTCATTACTGGAATTTTATCAAGATCAACTTCATCAGCTTGCCAAATGATCTGCTGACACGCTGCATTACGTAACCTTTTAACCGGCATATTGAGTACCTGCCTAAATACAGGAAGCTTTTGCAATGCATCTTTAAAACCTTTAGGTGGTTCTGGCTCTTTGAGATAAGACAGCAATTTGCCTACATCACGTAGGTCCATCACATCATTGCGTCCCATACCTATTGCCACTCTCTCTGCGGTACCAAACAGATTGGTAAGCACAGGTATATCGTAACCAATTGGGTTTTCAAATAACAATGCAGGGCCACCTGCGCGTAGCACACGATCGCTTATTTCTGTCATCTCATAATGTGGATCAACAGGTTCAGAAATGCGCTTTAGTTTCCCTTCCCGTTCAAGGTGAACAATAAAATCGCGTAAGTCCCTAAAAATCATAGATCTGCTGTGAGTTGATTAGTCTGGGGGCAGTATAACAAAAAGAGAGATATCTCCATCCCCCTTTTTAATAAGGTTAATACTATTGTGACAAAGCATTCATAATAGCGTGGCTTCGCACCTGAGGATTATCGTTGGCAAGTTCTTCCAGCCATGGGGAGTAACCTTGATTGGCAAGTTCAGTCGCAACCATAGAGGCTTCATCATGCAAAGTCATTCGGTCAATCAGAAACGTTTTAACCTGTTCTTTCATTGGCTTAATACGCGCCAACTCCTTAATTGCTTGCTCTTTAAGACTAGGGTTATATGAGGCATTCATAATTTGCACTATGGAAAATCTATCCCCGACTTCAGCTAAACGGTTCAACTCCGACTGACTATGGAAATCAGCCCGCATTAACCAAAGTAGTTTGTAGACTTCAGAGTCTTTGCTGGCTTGTGCCAGTCGGACCATAATTTTTGACGAGGGTAACCAGCTTGTAACCGCTTCATCGGTTAATTGAGATGCTAGATTATCAATAGCTTTCGAGGATAAATTATCAAGTTCACGCAAAAATAGAGCTTCTTTCGCTTGAAGCTGATATTCATTACCTGACAACCAGTGCTTAAGATCCAGTTCTCCACGCTCAGCTTTGAGAACAAAGTCTAAGGCCAGTGTATCTTGCTTCCACCGTTTAAGTATGCGACTAGCGATTGCAGGGTAATTAAAAGCGGGAACAGAAAACTCATATCCCTCCCCTCTTTCCATAACCTGATAAGTGGGAGCCATAGATTTCTGCTGTTCAACAAACAGCGCCATTGAAGGCGTTAAGGGAATATTTTGTGCTTCTATCTCCCGCAACAAAAGATACCTAGCAACTTCCTGTTGCGGGAGTGCCATTCTTTCCAACGCAAAGCTCAGTGTATCTGTCTTACCTTGAATTGCAGATTGCAGCAAATCAGCCACCTTTCTGTTAATTTGTTGGCTATCAATCAGAAGATGAACTTGTTTAGGCTGCATTTCGGTTGCCAATGCACTTGGAACTCCGATGAATAAAGATGCACACAGGAGAACCGACGACAACATTCCTTGTTGCATGTTAACCTCCTTTTAACATTCTTACTCATTGTGCGGCTTATCAAACGAGAATGCAAACAAAAACGCCACCGACAGTGGCGATGGCGTTATGAGTCACAAATTATTATTGACGCCGCATTGCATCGAAAAATTCATCATTAGTCTTGGTCATCGCAAGCTTATCAATCAGGAATTCCATTGCGTCGATTTCTCCCATGGGGTGAACAATTTTACGCAAAATCCACATTTTCTGTAGCTCGTCCGTTTTAGTCAAAAGCTCTTCACGACGAGTACCACTGCGGTTGAAGTCAATAGCAGGGAAAACTCGCTTCTCCGCAATCTTACGATTTAGGTGCAGTTCCATATTACCTGTACCTTTAAATTCCTCGTAGATCACTTCATCCATCTTAGAGCCTGTATCTACAAGCGCAGTCGCGATAATAGTTAAACTGCCACCCTCTTCAACATTACGGGCAGCACCAAAGAAGCGCTTAGGACGGTGCAATGCGTTGGCATCAACACCACCAGTCAGGACCTTACCTGAAGAAGGAACAACAGTGTTGTAGGCTCTTGCTAGGCGAGTAATAGAATCAAGCAAGATAACCACATCTTTCTTGTGTTCAACTAAACGTTTCGCCTTTTCAATCACCATTTCTGCGACTTGAACATGACGTGACGCAGGTTCATCAAAAGTAGAAGCAACTACTTCCCCTTTAACCAAACGCTGCATCTCAGTTACTTCTTCCGGACGTTCATCAATAAGAAGTACCATCAGCTCACACTCAGGGTGATTATAAGCAATGCTCTGTGCAATATTTTGCAGCAGCATTGTTTTGCCCGCTTTTGGTGGAGCAACAATCAAGCCACGCTGACCTTTACCAATCGGCGAAGCAAGGTCTAAAACTCGTGCGGTAATATCTTCTGTCGAACCATTGCCTCGTTCCATCACCATACGCTCATTGGCGTGTAATGGGGTTAAGTTTTCAAACAGAATCTTATTACGTGCGTTGTCTGGCTTGTCATCATTAACCGTATTGACTTTTAACAACGCAAAGTATCGTTCACCGTCCTTTGGTGGACGAATCTTGCCAGCAATTGAGTCACCGGTACGTAGGTTAAAACGACGGATCTGACTCGGAGAAACATAAATGTCATCAGGACCGGCTAGGTATGAACTGTCTGCACTGCGCAAAAAACCAAAGCCGTCTTGAAGTATTTCCAGAACTCCGTCGCCAAATATATCTTCACCGCTTTTTGCATGTGCTTTTAAAATGGCGAAGATGATATCTTGTTTTCTCAAACGAGCTAGGTTTTCAAGGCCTAAGCTTTCGCCCAGCTTGACAAGATCAGACACTGGTCTGTTCTTCAGTTCTGTTAGATTCATGGTGGTGGATACTTGTTTAGTCAAAATAGGATCTGTTATTTAGTTAAGATGAATTCGGTCACAGGATCGACCAAGAAGAGAAACTTGTTTATTTAACGTGCGATAATCTAGCACTAAATACTAGCCTAGTCTAGATTTTGTTGATATTCAAAACCGTGCATCGATAAAAATGCACGGTCTCATCGCAGGAACAACTTACAGGTTCGCGTCTAAAAACTCTTTCAGTTGAGTTTTAGACAAAGCGCCTACTTTAGTTGCTGCTACACCACCATCCTTAAATAGTAATAAGGTCGGTATACCTCGGATACCAAATTTGGGTGGAGTACCTGCATTTTGGTCGATATTTAATTTACCGATAGTGAGTTTACCTTCGTACTCGTCTGCGATTTCGTCCAAAATAGGGGCGATCATTTTACAAGGACCACACCATTCTGCCCAAAAATCAACAAGAACTGGGCCTGCAGCATTGATTACATCGTTCTCAAAACCGTCATCAGTTAGCTGCAAAATCTTATCACTCATCTTACACTCCAATGTGTTTTTTCGGACTGGTTGGATGATAACCAGTATTTAGATGCCCTATTGGAATGTATTTACCTTCGTATTGCAAGCTTAAGCTGATATTCTATAGCTATGAAAAAGACGCATATCACAGAGCAAAAGTTCGCCGATTTGGGTTTACACCCCCAAGTTATTGAAGGTTTGAATAAAAAAGGGTTCGAATTTTGTACCCCAATTCAAGCTTTGGCGTTGCCGGTATTGCTCACCGGCCAAGACATTGCAGGACAGGCTCAAACTGGAACAGGGAAAACCCTGGCGTTTCTGACTGCTACTTTTAACCACCTTCTCAACACACCCGAGCATGAAGGTAGAAAGATTACACAACCTAGGGCCATCATAATGGCTCCGACTCGTGAGCTTGCCATCCAGATATATAATGATGCCAAGCCGTTAATTGAGAGCACAGGCATCAAAGCCGCACTGGCTTACGGTGGCGAAAGTTATGACAAGCAATTGTCAAAGCTAGAGCAAGGTGTTGACGTTCTTATTGGCACCACAGGTCGAATTATCGATTTTTATAAGCAACGGGTATTTAATCTTAAAAGCATACAAGCCGTCGTCCTTGATGAAGCCGATCGAATGTTTGATCTAGGCTTTATTAAAGATATACGCTTCCTTTTCCGCGGCATGCCAGAACCCAAACAACGCCTAAACATGTTGTTCTCTGCCACCTTATCTTATCGTGTTCAAGAGCTGGCTTTCGAGCATATGAATAACCCAGAACACCTTGCTGCTGAGCCAGAGCAAAAAACAGGTCACCGCATCCAAGAAGAACTCTTCTATCCATCAAACGAAGATAAGATGACTCTTCTACAAACTTTGATCGAAGAAGAATGGCCTGAGCGAGCAATAGTATTTGCTAACACCAAGCACAAATGCGAGTCAATCTGGGGACACCTTGCGGCCGATCAACACAGAGTTGGGCTTCTCACTGGCGATGTGCCTCAGAAAAAACGTGAAAAGATCCTTGAGCAATTTACTCGTGGAGAAGTCGACTTGCTTGTCGCAACGGATGTGGCCGCTAGAGGACTGCATATCCCACAAGTCACTCACGTATTCAATTATGACCTACCTGACGACTGTGAAGATTACGTTCACCGCATAGGCCGCACAGGAAGAGCTGGTGCGAGTGGTCATTCTATTAGCTTCGCTTGTGAAGAATACGCCATTAATCTTCCCGCGATTGAAGAGTATATAGAACATACCATTCCAGTCTCTGAATATGATGCGTCAGCGCTAATTCAAGATCTGCCTGCACCATTACGTATGCGTTCTAATCGACCACAGCAACGCCGTACTAACACTGGTGGTTCACGCTCGAATAACCGCCGTTCAAACAACCGCTCTCGTCAGCGTCACAGTAAAGATTCATAAGGCCGTTTATGAGACAAGAAGTGTCATCCCCACTTTATGCTGCCATTGACCTAGGGTCTAACAGTTTTCATATGCTGATTGTTCGTCATATTGACGGCAGCATACAAACCATGGCGAAAATAAAACGTAAAGTACGTCTAGCTGCAGGACTGGACTCAAACAATCGTTTGAGCCAAGAGGCTATGCAGAGGGGGTGGGACTGTCTAAGTCTCTTTGCTGAACGCCTGCAAGACATTGATAAGCAGAATATTCGCATTGTCGGCACAGCAACACTGAGAACAGCGACCAATGCCGATATCTTCCTTAGCCATGCCAAACAAATACTAGGCTATGAGATAGAAGTTATTGATGGTAAGGAAGAAGCCGCAACTATCTACAAGGGTGTTGCGCACACTTCAGGTGGCTGCGGACGCCGCTTAGTGGTTGATATTGGCGGGGCAAGTACAGAGCTCATCATCGGCCAAGGGTTTGACGCTCAAGTGCTCAACAGCTTAAAAATGGGCTGTGTCACTTGGCTAGAAAATCACTTCAAAGACCGACAGCTTTCTGCTGAAAACTTCGAAAGTGCTATAGCCGCAGCCAAAAAAACCCTACACCCCGTACTAAGCCAGTACACAAGCATAGGTTGGGATGTGTGTGTCGGTGCTTCAGGCACAGTGCAAGCCTTGCAGGAAATTATGCTGGCACAAGGAATGGATGAGGTCATCACCCATGCTAAGCTAAAACGACTACAAAAACAGGCCATGCTCACCGATCACCTAGAAGAACTTGAAATTGAAGGCTTAACCCTAGAGCGCGCCCTAGTGTTCCCGAGTGGCCTTTCTATTTTAATTGCAATTTTTGAGCTGCTAAACATAGATTCGATGACACTGTCTGGCGGAGCACTGCGCGAAGGACTGGTATATGAAATGGTTGATGAGCTTAAGCAAGACAACATTCAAGCTCGCACCATAGCCAGTGTACAAAGTCGCTACCAATTGGATAAAGCGTACGGCGATCAAGTGGCTAACTTGGCTGGTAAGTTGCTCCATCAATGTGAAGACAAATGGATACCGGAAGCGCAAGGCACTGCAATTCTAGAAGCAGCGGCTAAGTTACATGAAATCGGTCTAACCATTGATTTCAAAAAAGGCGGGGATCACAGCGCCTATCTGTTGCAACATCTAGATCTGCCAGGCTATACACGCGCTCAAAAGCAGCTTTTGAGTGAGATAGTACGTCGTTATCGCGAAAACCTAACTCCTCTGCCAGCGCAGCATGCCATGTCAGCTAGCAGCGCCGCACGAGTGCTCCGTTTACTTCGTGTGGCAGTGATACTTTCACACAGGCGCAACCCTGATTTAGAACCAAAAATCAGACTGACATCGGATAAGGACGAGCTGACACTCATCATGTCTTCTCGCTGGCTTAAAGCAAGCCCTCTCATCGCAGCGGAGCTAGAAATAGAAGCCAACCGACAAAGTGATCTTGGCTGGCCTCTCGTAATTACAACCGATTAAAAACCAAAAAGCCCAGCATAGATAGCTTGGGCTTTTCGTTCTTCATTCACTATGAACTGGTGCCGAGAACTCTAAAGTTGGGGTTCACCGCGGTGATTTTTTTCACCAGATAGTTCAATAGCACACCATACATAGGAACAAACAGGCCTAAGCTAATGATGAGTTTAAAACTATAGTCGACCAAGGCTATTTCAACCCAATGTTCTGCCATAAAAGGGTCGCTACTTTGATAAAACGCAATCGAGAAAAAAGCGATAGTATCAAGAGCGTTTCCGAGCAAGGTTGAACAAGTCGGTGCTATCCACCACTGCTTCATTTGCCGCAAGCGATTAAATACATGCACATCCAATATCTGACCGAGCAGATAAGCCATAAAACTTGCAATCGCGATACGTGCAACAAATAGGTTAAATTCACTCAGATGAGAGAAGCCTTGAAATTGGCCTTCAAAAAAGAGCACTGACAACCCATAAGACACCGCGAGCGCCGGCAACATCACCCAAAAGATGATTTTTCGTGCTAGCTGAGCACCAAAAATACGTACTGTCAGGTCAGTCGCCAAAAAGATAAATGGAAAAGTGAAGGCGCCCCAAGTGGTATGAAAGCCAAAAACCGTAAATGGCAATTGAACCAAATAGTTACTAGAGGCAATAACGACGAGATGAAACAGGGTTAAAACAAGAAGCGCTTTACGCTGCTGAGCGAGAGAAAAACTACTCATAAGATACCTTTTTAATTTGGTTTGGGGGTGAGGGAACCCAAATCGAGTCCAATATGTTATTGAGCTCTTACCAACACTGTTAATAATCAAAGCTGATAATTATCTAGACGAATATCTCAAGCAAACAATTTCGCCACAGCTAGAATAAACATCTATCGATATTCAACTTGATAATTATCGCGGCCGGTGATTATACATTAACCACCTTTAGCTGCAATAGCGAGTATGGACGCGCAAGATGCCTAGCTAAAAGCCACAGCGAAATAAGTTAGCCAAGTAATCAAGTTCTTCTTTGCTGTCTTTTATCACTAGTGATTCAATCCATACACTTTCACTGTAATGCTCAGATTTGAGTAATAGCTGGCAACCTTCAAAGTCAATTAACCATGAGTGAATGTCCGCATCCCATTGCTTTTCTATAACTGTTGCAGAAAGTAGCATCACCATTTGCTCTGCCATTGCAGGAAAACTATCAAAATCAAAGCTTGGCGTTTTTAGTTCCAAACGCCCTTCTTGCGGCTGATATGCCCGCAAACCGAATCTGTGTGTAGAATCAACCATGGTAAGAAACATGCTCCTGAATCAAATCTAAAAATGGATCGGCGTATTTCTCCAACTTACGCTGGCCTACCCCACTAACAGCCAACATTTCACCATAAGAAGTAGGTAATATTTCTGCCATGTCAATTAATGTTGCATCACTAAAGACGACATATGGTGGTAGCCCATCTTCATCAGCAATCGATTTACGCAATTTGCGCAGCTTGGCAAATAACTTCTTATCGTAATTCTTACTGGTTAGCTTATCTGATTTAGCCGTTCTCGCGGCAGTATCCAGTCTAGGAACCGCCAACTCTAAGATCATATTACCCCGTAAGAGTGGGCGAGCTTCTTCAGTCAACTGAAGCGTTGAATTACGGGTAATATTTTGTGTCAGCATCCCTTTATGTATCAACTGACGAAAAATACTGACCCAGTAATCATGGCTGTTTTCACGGCCAAGACCATAAGTTGAGAGCTTGTCATGACCATGCTCTCTAATGCGGCTGGTTTGCATGCCGCGCAGCACTTCAACCACATAACCAATCCCAAAGCTCTGGTTGACTCGATAAACGCAAGATATTGCCTTACGTGCTTGGTCAGTTGCATCAAAATGTTTGGGTGGGTCAAGGCAAATATCACAATTGCCGCAAGGCTTATCACTGTATTGACCAAAATAATTGAGTAGGACTTGGCGCCGACAAATTTGCGCTTCAGCGAAAGCACTCATGGCATTTAACTTATGACTTTCTACCTGCTTTTGCGGCCCTTCATCTTTTTCATCCAACATGCGTCGTAACCAACCCATGTCCGCTGGGTCATACAGCATCATGGCTTCAGCTGGCAGACCATCTCGACCAGCTCGACCCGTCTCCTGATAGTAGGACTCTATGTTGCGTGGAATATCGAAATGAACAACAAAACGAACGTTAGGCTTATTAATCCCCATACCAAAAGCGACGGTGGCAACCACTATCTGTATATCATCACGCTGAAAGGCTTCTTGAACATAAGCTCGTTCATCGGTATCTAGCCCAGCATGATAACTCGCAGCACGGATATGGTTGTTGCACAATTTTTCTGTCACCATTTCGACTTTCTTGCGGCTACCACAATAAATAATGCCGCACTGGTTTTTTTGTCCCGTAACGAATCTTATGATCTGAGAAATGGGTTTATGTTTCTCTAGCAAGGTATAGCGAATGTTGGGCCTATCAAAGCTGCCTAAATAAACATGTGGCTCTCGAAGCTGCAATCTTTGGGTAATATCATTACGAGTCGCTTCATCGGCGGTGGCGGTCAGCGCCATAATAGGCACATGAGGAAATTGCTGTTTTAGTTGACCCAAAGAGGCATATTCTGGTCTAAAATCATGCCCCCACTGAGATATACAATGAGCTTCATCAACAGCAATCATTGACAACGAAAGAGTTTCAAGCCGCTCAACAAAGTCTCGCATGAGCACCCGCTCTGGAGAAAGATAAACAAGTTTTAATTGCCCCATTTGCATACGACTGTATACGCTACTAAGTTCCTCGCGCGTCATTGTTGAGTTTATACACTCAGCCGAAACACCATTAGCTTTTAACTGATCAACTTGGTCTTTCATTAGTGAAATCAAAGGAGAAATCACTATAGTTAACCCTTTACAGACTAAAGCTGGGATCTGGTAGCAGAGTGACTTTCCTCCACCAGTTGGCATAATGACGATACAATCCTGACCGCTCACTACAGAATCGATCACTTCTTTTTGACCATCGCGAAATGTTTTATAGCCAAACACTTCTTCTAGGACAACTTCAGGTGTGATTGAGGGTTCGGCTTGTTGAGCAAACAATGTCTCAGTCATGAGTGCCTCAGTTAGACAAGGTAGAGAAAAGCAAAGCGCACATTGTAGTGGTGTTCGGATATGAATAAAACCGCAAATTACCGCCTATTAGGACGAAAAGACGCCAAGCACTAGATGATATATTTACCAATTTGTATACTAGACAAACAATAGAATAAGAAGAAACACATTAATGACCACAGATCAAGAATCAAGACAGGGTATCCTACTCGCCATCGCAGCCTACACAATGTGGGGCATTGCACCGATTTATTTCAAAGCTATCAGTCAAGTTCCAGCTCTTGAAATCCTCAGTCATCGCGTCGTTTGGTCATTTATTCTACTTGCTGTTTTATTACACATAGGCCGCCGCTGGCGCAGTGCAAGAGACATCTACCGCTCAAAAAGTAAGATGTTACTATTAATTTCTACCGCCCTGTTAGTTGGAGTCAATTGGCTGATTTATATTTGGGCAGTGAACTCAAACCATATGCTAGATGCCAGTCTTGGCTACTATATCAACCCTTTACTCAATGTCATGCTCGGATTGATATTCTTGGGCGAGCGCTTGAGAAAAATGCAGTGGTTTGCCGTTGCTCTAGCAACTTGCGGTGTAGCCATACAAGTGATCATATTTGGCTCAATCCCTACCGTTGCCATAGCCTTAGCATTAACCTTTGGGTTTTATGGATTGCTGCGTAAAAAAGTCAAAGTCGATGCTCAGACTGGTTTGTTTATCGAGACCTTAGTGATGCTGCCAGCAGCAGCCATTTATCTGCTTTGGATTGCCGACTCTGCCACTTCTGATTTTAGAGTGAATACTTTAACCTTAAATGTTTTGTTGATCTGTGCGGGTATAGTGACCACTCTCCCGCTACTTTGCTTTACTAGTGCGGCAACTCGTCTCAAACTCTCAACTTTAGGCTTTTTCCAATATATAGGTCCAAGCTTAATGTTTTTGCTAGCAGTCTTAGTTTACGGTGAGTCCTTTACAATTGATAAGGCTATTACCTTTGCATTTATCTGGAGTGCTTTAGTCATTTTTAGTTATGACGGGCTTAAAGCGAGTAATCAAAAAAAACAGGTATAGCCCATCAAGAGTAATAATGAAATACAAGCACTCCATCTAGAACCTTATAAGTAAGAATATTAGGCCTCAACGAATCCCAATTTTTGGTTCTAAGGTTACGTACTATTAGGTCTTCAAGGTGAGATGCTGCCTTAATACGCTGATGCCTTTTGTCAGCGCTAAACCAAGGAAGCTTGGCATGGTTACCAAACATACGGATACTTCCTTATTCTAGAAGTGGCTCTATCACATATTCTTAAGTTTATGATAGAGCCTATTAAATATCCCTTTGTTAATTAGGTTAGTTACATATGTTCTTCGGATCGTCTACAAATAGCCAGTTAGCACCAGTATTCCACTCCGACGACATTGAGTCATTAGCAGCTTGATAATCTGGCGCATCGCCTGCGTTTGAATACCATTGGTTCTGATACACACGTTCACCACCCTCTTCGTCTTCGTAGATAACAGGCTCGCTACACTCTTGGTATGCAACACTTGAATCCCAATATCCATCTTCTACAGGTGGCTTCTCAGGTTCTTCTTCATACGGTACAACCTCAAAAACACACTGCTCGTCTCGGATATCGATATTCATTTGCGTTGGTGAGTTGGGGTCAAAACTATCCGTAGCTTGCTGGAACGCTGCATTAGCTTCATCACTACAATCAACACCACCTACGCTGTAGGTCAAGCTATCGATGTCAGAGGAGAGGTCCAAAGATTGGTGGTGGCCTGGAGTTAACCAATCGTTGTAAACATTTGCTCCTTCAACACTTGCAGCCATAAACAAGGCATTGGATTGAAGCTTTTCATCCGGATAAATAGTCATCACTTGAGAAGGATCAATCGGACCTTGCTCTGCGAATGTTTTGAGCTCAACCGAGGTAATCATAGCCTCTATGATCTTACCAAAGTCATGTTGATAACTTATTGTATCCTCTGTTTTAAGGCTGTCGAAAACGGGGAGAGCATTGCTTTCTATGGTCGATTTTTCCTCCTCAGTATAGAAGCCATACTGAGTCAGAAGGGTAAAGTAGGCACTAATATCATCCCAGCTTAAACGCTCGTCATACTTAGTCGGCGACTCATCAAGTTGCTTAGCCACGTCCGGTATTTGACGAATATAACGTGTCCCAAAATCGTTTTGCTTAGTAAAACAAGTCCAATCATTTTCAAGCTCTTGACTAGCCATACAGTGATTAAACGTTTCTTCATCTTTTAGCGGCTGATCTTTAGCAGCGTATGGGCCTCGGTTATACATAAAAGACAACATAATTGCCAATGCATCAGGATCTTGTGAACCTTGAATAAATTCATGTAAACGGTTTTGAGGGTTAGCTTGACCCTCTGGATTCTGATCCCATTCTAAAGAGCCAGTATTAATTCCAGTTGCAGAAGCATTATAATAAGCACTGGTTGCTGCAGACCCGAGAATGTTACGAGCAGGACCATTGTTTGAACTTAGTACAGCCTTAGGATCCATGCTTGCAAACAACGCAGGAAAACCACCACTGGCAACCCCTTGTAGCTCAGACCATGCACTTCCAGGATACTCTACCTGAAGTACTCCGTCATCGCAGGTTTCATCCGTAGAACACATAATATTATCATCGGGCAAATCATCACCCAACGAGGATTCTTGCAAGCCTTTAGATAAATAGTAATTTGGCCCCATATTTCTCATAAAGTAGTCACCAAATTGCTCTTGTGTTCCATCTGGCCCCGTAAAAGTCTGCTCTAAGTTGAAGGTACCACCATCTTTATTAAGGCCATACTGCATCAAGACCATACTATTCATAGCAGAATGTGCAAAAGCCATTGCCCATAATTTATGCTCTTCTACATAAGTATCTTTAGCAGAATCATTGCCAAAAATTTCCAAACTAACTAAGTTAGGATAATCATTGACAAAATTTATCGTTCTTTGATCACATGTACTTTCATCTAAGACAAAAGAGCCATCTTCTGTTTCCATTATATCGCAGTGGTAATCAACCGTCGTATTTGTTGCTAAGTTAATATCATAGCTTGAATTTTGTGGTAGTAGTGCCTGATATTCCTCCGTTGAAATCATCTTGCCAGCATAAACATATGAACCAGACAAAGCAGCTACCATGCCTATTGTTATCAAATTTAATCTTTTCATCTATTAAAAATCCTTATATAATTATTTCAGTTTATTTAAATCCATCTAATGATAATCAAAGAAAAATTTTTACCACCTCCAACTAATACAAATACAAATACAAATACAAATACAAATACAGAATTATTATAAAGTAACACAATTATTATTTATTATTGCACTTATTTCTGATCAATTATTTAGATTAAAGTTATTTTTTAAAATATTTTGGTATAGAACCAAAATTTATTTATCAAGTCACTGTAGATATAATTAAAATCTATTAAACGGAAATAAAAAGAACCTTTAATGTATTATTCAAATACTGTTTATTAATATTAAAAACTCAATGCTTGAATATATTTATGCCAATATGTCTATTATTATTTATAACATTCAAGTGATCTTTTTTTACAAGACAAATGATAGAAAAAAATATATAATTGATTAAAATTCAACCGGACTTTAGCTATGGATCAAGTCAAGTATCACAGTACACAAAATGAGAATATAGGTCTGATCCAAGCTAGTTATCAAAGATTTACCTTTCGAAAACACTTCCATCTTGACTTTCACATCGGTCTGATCACCAAAGGCCAACAAAAGTTCTATTCCCAAGGTACGAGCCATACTGTTGGTAAGGGACAAGTTGTCATCATGCCACCCGATGAGCTACATGATGGAAGCTCGATGTACAGCAATGGCTATCAGGTACGGATATTTTCTATCGATCCCAGATGGTTTAGTGAGCTCGCTGAGCTAAACAGTGGGAGCGATCAGGTTCAATTTCGCCAATTGATTATTTCAAACCCAACTCTTTTCCAACATATGATTAGGCTCCATCAAGCCTTGGGCACTCACAATCTTAGTCAGTTAGCAAAAGATTGTTTACCATACGAGGGTTTTGAGTTCTTATTTCGTCATTATGGCACCATACAACCAAAAGGCACTGTACCACTGGGAAACCAATCAATCTCAACGCTAAAAGACTATTTAATGGAAAATTTAGCCCAGCCAGTGAAGCTTGAAGAATTATCACAGCTGTGCGAGCTCAGCCCGGCACAATTTCAACGTCACTTTAAAGCTAAAGTCGGTTTAACACCTTATGCTTGGCTCAGCCGTTTAAGGCTCGAATATGGTTTTAAACTGCTTAAAAGCGGAGTAAGTGGCACTGAGGTCGCCCATCAAATTGGTTTTTATGACCAAGCACACTTTAGTAAAGCCTTCAAAGCGTCTTATGGTATTTCACCCTCTAAGATTTAGTGTTAATAATTTACAATCTTCACTGTTTTGATTAAGACAAAATAGGCTCATGATTAACTAATTGGGCATCACAATGAACGAAATCACCATTCTTACTACGCTTGCCAGCGTGCACTTTATTGCTCTCATGAGTCCAGGGCCAGATTTTGCTTTAGTGGTCCAAAATGCCGCACGTTATGGCCGTCAAACCGGACTCTATATTGCCTTAGGTCTCTCATTTGGCATCCTACTGCACTCTATCTTGAGCCTAACTGGAATTAGCTACTTGGTTCACCAACAACCAGAACTCTTTGCTGGATTACAGTTCGTCGGGGGTAGCTACCTAGCCTATTTAGGTTATTGTGCTCTCAAAGGATGTTGGCAAGCAAAAAATAATCTCGAGTCACACTCTAAGCGGGAAAGCAGCACACTGTTAAGCAATAAGCGTCAAGCTTTCTCTCGAGGATTATCAACTAATATCCTTAACCCTAAAGCTCTAGTTTTCTTCATAAGCCTTATGTCAAGTCTAGTGCCAGCAGATATGTCGCTCACAGGTAAAGGACTTGCATTGGGTATATTGTGGGGTCTCTCTTTTGTATGGTTCTCCCTACTCGCTTGGGCACTTTCTACCAAACATATGCAAGGAAAAATCAAAGCGATGGCATTTTATATTGATGGCTTGTGTGGGCTGATATTCACCATCATAGGCACTAGTATTCTTTGGCAGTCCATATCCGAGTTACTGTTAAAAGTGTAAAAAATTTGATTCCAGATTACATTTTTATAACAAACCTTTAGACTCTCAGCGCTTCCACTGCCACTCTGTCACCGCATAATTCACAAGGAGTACAAGATGCAGTGGAAACGACCATTTTTAACAACCTGTCTATTATTGACCTCGGTTTCAGCTTTCGCCAATCAGGCAGCCGATTCTGTTGCCCCTGAACAAAGCAGCGGCCTAGAAACAAAACAATTAGTCAAAGCAAAAGACTGGATGGTTACAGCCGCAAATCCACTTGCGACTCAAGCTGGCGCTAATATTCTCAAGCAAGGTGGCAACGCCATCGATGCCATGATAACCACTCAGCTGATGTTGGGACTTGTCGAACCGCAATCTTCTGGTATTGGCGGTGGGGCTTTTCTTGTCTACTGGGATGCTAAACAAAAAAAACTGACAACCTACGACGGACGAGAAACCGCTCCTCTTGCCGCTACACCACAATTATTTCAGGACGAACACGGTCAGCCGATGCAATTTTATGATGCCGTGGTCGGCGGCCGCTCTGTTGGCACACCTGGAGTAGTAAAATTGATGTGGGAAACCCACCAAAAATATGGAAAGCTGAAATGGGAGCAACTATTTGAACCGGTAATTCAGGTAGCCAAACAAGGCTTTGCTATCAGCCCTAGGCTTGCCACCCTAATCAGTAAAGATGCCAAGCGTTTGTCTCGTTTTCCTGCCACAAAAGCCTATTTCTTTAACCCTGATGGCTCAGCAAAAAAACAAGGCACCATTTTAAAAAACCCAGCTTATGCAAACACCTTATCTAGCATTGCCAACCACGGAGCAGATGCTTTCTATAAAGGTAAAATTGCTAGAGATATCATTAACACAGTAAAATCAGCACAGGGCAATCCAGGTGTCCTCGCCCAGCAAGATTTCGACACCTATAAAGTCAAACAGCGAGAGCCTGTTTGCTCAGCTTACCAAAGCTATGATATTTGCGGTATGGGTCCACCAGCTTCTGGCGCTCTTACCATCAATCAAATATTAACCATGACACAAGAGTTTGACCTTCAAACTTGGGGCCCCGAAAGTGCTAAATCTTGGCAAGTCATTGCTGATGCTTCGCTTTTAGCCTTTGCAGATCGTGGCATGTACATGGCGGATGAAGACTTTGTTCCTATGCCGACTCAAGGCCTAGTTGATTCTGAATACTTAAAGCAGCGCGCCAAACTGATTACTCCCGGAAAAGCATTAGAAAATGTTTCGGCGGGTTCACCTCCGTGGAGTTACGCACATCAACAAAGTCCTGACGAATCTATTGAGCTGCCTTCAACCAGTCACTTCAATATTGTCGACAATGAAGGTAATGTCGTATCCATGACAGCATCGGTTGAAAATGCATTTGGCTCACGCCTCATGACCAACGGCTTTATTCTCAACAACGAGCTCACTGACTTCTCATTTCGTACCCACAATAATGGTAAACCAATTGCTAATCGCCTCGAGCCGGGTAAGCGCCCCCGCTCCTCTATGGCGCCAACCATCATATTAAAAGATGGCAAACCCTATATGGCGATTGGATCTCCCGGAGGAAGTCGCATTATAGGCTATGTAGCGCAAGCCATTATTGCTCATACTCAGTGGGGCATGGATATCCAGCAAGCTATCAATCAAGCTCATGTACTAAACCGTTTCGGCACACTTGATATCGAACAAGGCACCTCTGCAGAAGAGCTCAAGCCAGAACTCGAAAGGATGGGATTTGAGATCAAAGTGGGTGACTTGAACTCAGGTCTTCACGCAATACTTATTAATGGTCGCCAATTAGAAGGGGCAGCAGATCCAAGAAGAGAAGGTACGGCAATCGGTCATTAGTAATATTTACCCGCCATCTTGTGAGATATTTCTTACAAGATGGTGCGTAAATACCTCTTTTTTAATGAGCTTATTGAAATTAGAGTAATATAACTAGCTGTTATAAAAGGGGTTGTTTTATTTTTGAACACTTGATTTTAATAACGAATAAAGAGTCCAACCTTGAGGAATATTCTTGGCATCGTAATATAGCACTTGTCGGAAGGATGCTGACACGGAACAGGAAAGGCCAAGGAATTGGTGACCTTCAGGATGAAGATTCGGCTACTTAGTTTAGTGGTCGGCAAGGAAAGCAAACTGGACATTGAACGGACTCATATTAGTAACTAGGATGGGTTACTACTAGGGAAGGGAAATGGATACCGCTTAAGGATTAGGCGATGTGAGCTAACTAGGATAGTTAGCGGACCAGGATAAGGTCATGGACACCGCTAGGATGGCGATGAAAGGACTGAGCTGAAGGACATCAGCATACTATCAAGGAATGATGCATGGAGCACCTTTAGTAGCGGGATTGCTGCGAGTAAGACTATAACCCCGATGGGCGAAAGCCCTCGGGGTTTTTCTTTTCACCTAAAGCTGCTCTAGCTTTGCATAGGCAGTCACCAACCATTTAATCCCTTCACCATTAAAAGCAACTTGTACCCGACCTTGATGGCCACTGCCTTCAAAATTAATAATGGTTCCTTCACCAAACTTGGGATGTTTAACACGCGACCCCAAACCAAAACCGGTTTCATTAAAGTTATCTTTGACAACTTGAGTACTAAATCGCCCCGCACTCGCCGGCCTGCTAACCTGAGCTTTCATTCGAACTTCATCTAAACAACTTTCGGGCAACTCTCGAATAAAGCGTGATGGTTTATGGTATTTATCTTGACCGTACAAGCGGCGCATTTCAGCATAGGTAATGTAGAGCTTTTCCATCGCGCGAGTCATGCCCACATAACACAAGCGTCGTTCCTCCTCCAAGCGACCCGCTTCTTCGGCTGACATCTGACTTGGAAACATTCCCTCTTCCACTCCAACCATAAAGACCAGTGGGAACTCCAGCCCTTTTGCGCTGTGCAAAGTCATCAGTTGTACCGCATCTTCAAATTCATCAGCTTGCCCTTCACCTGCTTCCAACGCAGCATGGGTCAAAAATGCCGTGAGTAAAGTCATCTCTTCCGCTTCTTCTGGTTTTTCAAACTGACGTGTGGCTGTGACCAGCTCTTCTAAGTTTTCAATGCGAGCTTTCGACTTTTCACCTTTTTCCTGTTCATACATCGCATACAAACCAGAATACTTAATCACATGGTCAGTCTGGGCATGCAGTGGCAACTCACTGGTATCATCTTCAAGCGCGTTAATCAGTTCAACAAAACGTCCAAGAGCAGAGGCAGCTCTACCTGCAAGCACTTTCTCTTCTAACAAAGCCACGCTAGCATCCCACATGGTACATCCGCGATCCCTAGCTGCTAAACGCAGCGTCTCGAGCGTTTTGTCTCCCAGTCCTCGGGTTGGCGTATTGACCACTCTTTCAAATGCAGCATCATCATTACGGTTTGCTATCAAGCGCAAATAACTCAGGGCATCCTTGATTTCCTGACGCTCGAAAAATCGCATCCCACCATAGATTCGATAAGGCAAACCCGCTTGGATTAAGGCTTCTTCTAACACACGCGACTGAGCGTTGTTACGGTAAAGCATGGCCGCATCATTCAATGAGCCACCTTTTTCCTGCCAATCTTTGATTTTATTGACCGCAAAACGCGCTTCATCTAATTCGTTATAAGCCGAATAAACTGAAATAGGATCGCCAGCTAAGCCTTCGGTCCATAATTCTTTACCCATACGCTCAGTATTGTTGGCAATCAACGCATTGGAAGCCTCAAGAATTGTCTTGGTCGAGCGATAGTTTTGTTCGAGGCGAATGGTATTAACACTTGGAAACTCTTGAGTAAATTTTTCAATATTCTCGATTTTTGCACCGCGCCACCCATAGATAGATTGGTCATCGTCACCGACAATCATCACATTGGATTCAGGCCCAGCCATCATTCTTAGCCATGCGTATTGGATGTTATTGGTATCTTGGAACTCATCCACAAGTATATGCTTAAAACGGGCTTGATAGTGCTCACGAATATGTTTTTTATTTCGCAGCAGCTCGTGAGCTCGAAGTAGAATTTCGGCAAAATCGACCAAACCCGCGCGATCACATGCTTCTTGGTAGGTACTATAGAGTTGAAGATAAGTTTGAGTCACAGGATCGCGATACGCATCAATATGATTGGGACGTAACCCTTCATCTTTTTTCCCGTTAATCCACCAAGCGACTTGCCTTGCTGGCCACTGTTTCTCATCCAAGTTCTGTGCTTTGATCAATCGTCGCAGAAGTCTCTGTTGATCATCACTGTCCATGATCTGAAAATCTTCCAACAACCCAGCATCCAGATAATGAGCACGCAAAATACGATGACAAATACCGTGAAAAGTGCCGTTCCACATACCTGATGTGGTTCCCATCATCAAGTCTTCGATACGACCTCGCATCTCAGCCGCTGCTTTATTGGTAAAGGTCACAGACATAATTGAAAAAGGCGAAGCCTGCTCAACGGACATCAGCCAAGCAATCCGATGTACGAGCACCCGTGTTTTACCACTTCCTGCCCCAGCTAAAACCAATAAGTTTTCAAGTGGAGCGGCAACAGCTTCACGCTGCTTATCGTTGAGACCATCGAGGAGTAAAGAGGGATCCATTAGCATTCAGTCACTGGTTATCTATACATGAAAAGTGATTATAACCTAAACACCAGACCGAGTTTAGAATATTCGCTGCAAAAAAACTTCCTAGATACATGCACAAAAACAATAATTTAAGTAGATTAAATTTATTTTTTATCTTTAATTGACGTTTTTTTGAAAGTTTTGCGATGTTTTTTCTATCCTTTTAGTTGAACAAGCATATGAAATACTGTGCTAATCAGCCTTAGCCAAACCTCAAGGAACTATGCGCTAAGGTATTAAAGTCTTCACTGAGAATGGAAAACCAGAGGAAACGAGAATGAAAAAATCAAGTCTTGCTGTCACAGCTGCGGTCACCAGCCTTGTTGCGTTTGGTGCAAGTGTAATGACCACCCCTGCTTTGGCTGCTGAGAAGGAAAAGTGCTACGGCGTTTCAAAAGCTGGAAAAAATGACTGTGCAACCAAATCCAGCTCTTGCGCTGGGACTTCAAAAGAAGATAACCAGAAAGATGCTTTTGTGGTTGTACCCAAAGGTCTATGTGAAAGGTTAGTCGGCGGCAGTACGCAGTCGTCATAGCAAGCAAAGGCGGCTTTATCATAGATAAGCCGCCTTGGTTTGACGCTCATAAAGGAATAATGAGTGAAGACAGATAAATATCACAAACAAGTGGGTGTCGGCCTACGTGCTCCTCACGTCGACTATTTTATTTCTAACAAACCGCCCCTAAGCTGGTTAGAGATTCATAGTGAAAACTATTTTGAGCCTTATTCAACGGCCAGAAAAAAACTGCGACAACTTGTCGATAATTATCAGATTAGCTGTCATGGAATCGGCTTATCTCTTGGCAGCATTGAACCGGTAAACACTCAACACCTCAAAAAGCTTAAAATGCTTGTCGATGAAGTCCAGCCCTTTCTTATTTCTGATCATCTCAGCTGGAGCCATCACGGCGGACATTACTTTAATGACCTTCTTCCTTTGCCTTATACCGAAGAAGCTTTGGATGTTTTCTGCCGCAACGTAAACCATGTACAAGAATATTTAAAACGACCGATTCTTATTGAAAATCCATCAAGTTATCTCAAATTTGACCACTCAACCATTGAAGAGTGGGAGTTTCTAAATCAAGTGCAAAAGCGTACTGACTGCAGACTATTGCTCGATCTCAACAATATTCATGTCTCAGCTTTTAACCATGGCTTCGATTGTCAAACTTACATTGAGGCAATTCCAGAAGATAAAGTTGATGAGATACATCTGGCCGGCTTTACCATTAAACACCTTGAGCAAGGGGAAATATGGATTGATACCCACAGTCAGCCAGTAAGTGATGATGTTTGGTCACTGTATGAGTATTGGCTATCCCATCATGGCCCACGTCATACTCTGATTGAGTGGGATCTCGATATACCAGAGCCAGAAGTGCTGTTAGAAGAATGCCAAAAGGCAAGCCAAAGATTGATACCATTTAGCACACTCAAAGGAAGAAAAGCGTCATGAGTTTAACTCTTGCCGACCTGCAGCAGAACTTCACCAGTGCGCTCCAATACCAAACATCTGGAGAAGAGTGCCACATCAAAAGCGATCATTTTACCGCAGAGGAACGCATCCAAATCTATCGTAATAACTTTATTATTGGTTTAACCGACGTTCTTCAGGCAACCTATCCCATGGTTCATGTCTTGGTTGGAGAGGAGTGCTTTACCCAGCTGGCTCGCCAGCATATTCTCAATAGCCCGCTCAAGTCTGGTAATGTAAGTCACTACGGCGAACACTTTGCGAGCAGCATAGAAAACTTCCCTAGGGTAATGGAAGCTGTGCCTTATATTCAAGAGGTCGCTAAGTTTGAATGGCAGATTGATCTATCAGAACAAATCTTATCTAAAGTCGAGCCAAGCAAGCACTTACTTTCTATCAATCAATTGTCATCTGTAGCAGAAGAACATCATCAATATATCAAGCTCCACTTATCTCCCAATGTACTAGCCTTTCAATCAAGCTTTGCTGTCTTTTCTCTGCGCTTAGCTATTGAAGCTAATGACTTCTCACAGCTAGATATCAATCATGCAGAGCAAGGCGTCATAATGAGTCAATATGATGGCCCGTGCTCGACAGTGAAACTGAATAGCACATCATTCGAACTGCTTGAGTATCTCAAAAACGGATACACCTTGGGGCAGATCCCTGAAACGCACCTTGCATGCCTCGAAACACTGCTCGAACATCAATTCATTTGCGGCTTTTCTCTCGCGCCACATCAATAAGGATATAACTATGCCCGAGTCCATAAATAACCTAATTAAGCGCTACGACGCCATAGTCGACAAAGCTCAATGCTTTTTTGTTCCGCTGTTATTGCTCTCTTGTCGCTTATGGGTTGCGTGGGTATTTTTTAATTCTGGACTTGTGAAAGTTTCCTCTTGGGACAGCACCTTGTATTTGTTCGAATACGAATATCAAGTGCCAATTCTACCTTGGGAGCTGGCCGCTTATATGGGAACCGCTGCAGAGCTTATTTTGCCTGTTTTTCTCGCATTAGGGCTACTTTCTCGACCAATGGGAGCGATATTATTTGTGTTCAATATTATTGCTGTTGTCTCTTATCCCCTGCTGTGGGAGAAAGGCTTCTACGACCATCAATTGTGGGGGTTAATGATTTTAGTCGTGGTGGTTTGGGGACCAGGACCACTTTCTGCCGACAAACTCATCAAAGGGAAATTGCAGAGCTAGTGGATGGAAACAGCCACGCCTTCCAACAGAAGGTATGGCTTGTTATTATTTCGAATTAGGCTTCGATACCTGCGTGACGAAGCAAGGCATCAATTTGCGGCTCTCTTCCACGAAAACGTTTGAAAAGCTCCATAGGCTCTTCGCTGCCGCCCATCTCAAGGATATTATTTAAGAAACTCTTACCAGTTTCCGCATTGAATATTCCCTCTTCTTCAAAACGAGAGAAAGCATCCGAAGACAACACCTCAGCCCACAGATAGCTGTAATACCCCGCACTATAACCACCAGCGAAAATATGGCTAAAGCTATGAGAAAATCGATTCCACTCCAAACTTGGCAAAACAGCTACCTTAGCTTTCACTTCGGCCAATGTTTCCAACACCTTAGGTCCAACATCAGGGTCGAATTGTGTATGAAGGGTAAAGTCGAACAAACCAAACTCGAGCTGACGCAAAATAAACATGGCTGACTGGAAGTTTTTTGCAGCTAACATTTTATCAAGCATCTCTTTTGGCAAGGGCTCGCCTGTTTGATAATGACCAGAGATAAAGGCAAGTGCTTCTTGTTCCCAACACCAATTTTCTAAAAACTGGCTAGGGAGTTCTACTGCATCCCAAGGCACACCATTGATACCAGAAACTGCTCCTGTTTCCACTTGTGTCAGCATGTGATGAATACCATGACCAAACTCATGGAATAAGGTCACCACTTCATTATGAGTAAATAGCGCAGGCTTATCTCCAACAGGACGAGTGAAATTACAGGTTAAATAGGCCACTGGCGATTGTAGCTCTCCATTGGCGTTGATGCGGCGAACGCGACATTCATCCATCCACGCACCACCACGCTTATGCTCCCTTGCATACAAGTCGAGATAAAAGCTGCCGCGCAGTTTTTCATTGGCATCAAAGATATCGAAAAAACGCACCGATTCATGCCAAGTATCTACCCCTTGACGCTCAACGACCTTCATACCAAAGACACGATTCAAAACCTCAAATAAACCACTCACCGCTCTTTGTTCAGGGAAGTAAGGGCGTAGTTCTTCATCGGAAATCTGGAACAAGTGCTGCTTTTGCTTTTCACTGTAATAAGTAATGTCCCACAGCTCAAGCTCTTCAACACCATATTCACGCTTGGCGAACTGGCGCAACTCTTCAACTTCTTTCTCTCCTTGCGGTTTGGCTTTATTGGCCAGATCATTGAGAAAGCTCAGTACTTGGGCAGGATTTTCTGCCATTTTAGTCGCCAAAGACTTTTCACTAAAGGTATTAAAACCGAGCATACGGGCGATTTCATAGCGCAGCTTTAGCTGCTCATTGATAATCTCTGTATTGTCCCACTTTCCTGCATTTGGACCTCGGTCAGAAGCTCGGGTCGAGTATGCCTCATACAGCTCTTTACGCAGTGCCTGATTATCGCAATAAGTCATCACTGGCAAATAGGAAGGAATATCTAATGTCAGCAGATAGCCATCCAGCTCTTTCGCCTGCGCCGCAGCTTTAGCCGCAGCCAACGCGGATTCAGGCATACCCGCTAGCTGTTGCTCATCTTCTATATGCTTTGTCCAGCCCATGGTGGCATCAAGGACATTGTTGGAAAACTTGGACCCCAGCTCAGACATGCGTTTGCTGATCTCACCATAGCGATGCTGCTCATCTGCAGGTAGGCCAATACCAGATAGCTCAAAGTCACGTAGGGAATCTGTCACGGTTTTTTTCTGCGCTTGCGTCAACTGAGAAAACTCATCACTTTCCTTGAGAGCTTTGTATGCCTCAAATAAGCCTTTATGCTGGCCAACCCAAGTTCCATACTCAGACAAAAGAGGCAAACAACTTTCATAAGCTTCTCGCAATTGCTCACTGTTGACCACAGAGTTCATATGACTGATCGGAGACCAGATACGACTCAAACGGTCATCAACTTCTTCAATAGGGGCAACAATATTTTCCCAACTAGGCTCGCGATTATCGGCCAACACTTGCTCGATTTTAGCGCGGCAATCGGCTATCGCTTGTTCAACTGCAGGTTTAACGTGCTCCGGCTTAATTTGAGAAAAAGGAGGTAAATCAGTAAAACTAAGAAGAGGATTAGACATAAGTATTCCTTTTGTTTAGCAAAAAGCGCACGGACAGTGTTGTCTTGTTGAGCTCTGACTGGGTTTAAATTATTAAATATAGGTAGGTTCAGCAATTTTCAATAGTGACGTATACTAGCTGGATTAAAATTCCCCAACCGTGATCCACTAGAGAGTTCAATTTTGCTAAGTTATCGCCACAGTTTTCACGCTGGCAATCATGCCGATGTCCTAAAGCATATCGTTCAAAGCCTTATTCTCAATGCTCTGAAGCAAAAAGATAAACCCTTTGTTTACCACGATACTCACTCTGGCGTTGGGCGCTACGACTTAAACCACGAGTGGGCAGAAAAAACTGGCGAATATAAGCAAGGTGTCGCTCGACTCTGGCAGCAAGTCGATATCCCAGCAGAACTGCAAAGCTACCTAGATTCAATCAAGGTCCTAAATAATAGTCAGAATTTACGTTATTACCCAGGTTCACCACGAGTTGCGCGCGCGCACCTTAGAAAACAAGATCGCATGGTATTAACCGAATTGCACCCAAGCGACTATCCACTTCTCGAGCAAGAGTTTCACCGTGACCGTCAGGTAAGCATCTACAAGGAAGATGGTTTTAAACGGCTCAAGGCAAGCCTACCACCTCAAGAGCGCCGAGGCCTAGTTCTTATCGATCCACCATATGAGCTGGCGAAAGAATATCGTGATGTCGTACAAGCGATTCATCAAAGTCACAAGCGCTGGGCAACGGGTATTTATGCCATCTGGTATCCTGTCGTCAATCGGTGTGACATCGAAGATATGATTGAAGGTCTTGAAGGGCTTGAGATTCGCAAAATACTGCAAATTGAATTGGGCGTATCAGCCGACAGCAATGAGCATGGCATGACAGCATCTGGGATGATAGTCATCAACCCACCATGGAAGCTTGAAAGCCAGATGCAAGCAATTCTCCCCTTCCTTAAAAACGCTATTGCACCGACAACGGGTCACCACACTGTGAAGTGGATTGTACCTGAGTAACATGAGTGAACTTCTCGCCTAAAGTGGATAAGTGAAGAAAATTTAAGCTGGATAGATTGAGTTAGGCCAATCTATCCTCCATATCATAGACAATAAAGAAACGCGGGTGCCAAAGTGACGATACACTTATCTGGCACATCGATTCGCAAAAATTGGAGAAATAAATGGCGACTCATTTTGATTATATCTGTATCGGCGGTGGTAGCGGTGGTATTGCATCAGCAAACCGAGCAGCAATGTATGGCGCAAAAGTAGCGCTAATTGAAGCGCAAGATCTCGGCGGTACATGTGTGAACGTTGGCTGTGTGCCAAAGAAAGTCATGTGGCATGGAGCTCAAGTCGCCGAAGCCATCAATCTCTACGCCGAGGATTATGGTTTTGATGTGGATCTAAAAGACTTCAATTGGAGTAAATTGGTCGAAAGCCGCCAAGCCTATATCGGGCGAATTCACGAGTCTTACGATCGCGTACTAGGTAACAACAAGGTTAACGTTATTAAAGGTTTTGCCAAGTTTGTTGATGCAAAAACCGTAGAAGTCAATGGTGAACACTATACAGCGGATCATATCCTTATTGCTGTCGGTGGCCGCCCAACTATTCCTAACATCCCAGGAGCAGAGCACGGTATCGACTCTAACGGCTTCTTCGAATTAAGCGAGCAACCAAAACGCGTTGCAGTTATTGGTGCAGGCTATATTGCAGTAGAGATTGCAGGCGTCTTGCATGCTCTTGGCACTGAAACTCACCTTTTCTGTCGTAAAGAGTCGCCGCTGCGAAGCTTTGATCCCATGATCGTAGAAACTCTAGTAGAGGTCATGCAAGCTGAAGGGCCAACTTTACACACTCACTCTGTGCCCAAAGAAGTGGTTAAAGAAGCCGATGGCAGCCTAACCTTGCACCTAGAAAATGGCAACACACACAATGTTGATACTCTGATTTGGGCGATCGGCCGCCACCCAGCCACAGATGCAATTAACCTTGCAACTACCGGAGTTGAAACCAATCAAGCTGGCTACATTAAGGTAGATGAATATCAGCAAACCAATGTTGCGGGTATCTACTGCGTCGGCGATATCATGGAAGGCGGCATAGAGCTGACTCCTGTTGCAGTTAAGGCCGGAAGACAACTTTCGGAACGCCTATTTAATAATGAGCCAAATGCCAAAATGGATTATGACTTAGTCCCTACCGTGGTATTTAGTCACCCACCGATTGGCACCATAGGCCTCACGACCCAAGAAGCGGAGCAAAAATACGGTAAAGACAACATTAAGGTATACACATCTGGCTTTACCGCCATGTACACGGCCGTCACTAAGCATCGTCAACCATGCAAAATGAAGCTCATTTGTGCCGGCGAAGATGAAAAAGTGGTGGGCTTGCATGGTATCGGCTTTACGGTTGATGAAATGATTCAAGGCTTTGGCGTGGCGATGAAAATGGGCGCGACCAAAGCAGACTTTGATTCCGTTGTCGCCATCCACCCAACCGGCTCTGAAGAATTTGTTACCATGAGGTAATCAAAGAAAGTAATGACATCTCATTGATACAAAACAAGGCCAGATTAATCTGGCCTTTTACTTTGAACGCTTCTTTTATGCTTGCAACATATCACGACTTAACCCATAAACCACAATAATCTGAGCTCTTGATAACAACAAAAAGCGGAAGGCATAAACACCTTCCGCTTTAAATAGGATATCGAGTGTCGTTTTACTGACAGCTTGAAGGTCCTACCTTAGCCCAAACACCCGCTTGACCTGGCAGATCACCTTTTGTCCACCATTTGGCTTCCCAGCGAGAATCACCATGGTTAACTTGGTCACCACCATCATATGCTATATTGGCATCCCAAGGTAATTCTACCTCACTCAGCAGAGCCCATGCTTCATTCGATGGTGAAGGCTCACTATCTTGTACCCACCACTTAGCTTTGTATACCAATCCAAGATGAGAAACAGGATTGCTAGCGTCAGTATATACAGTACCTGAATTATAGGCTGGGTACTGAGAAGCGTTAGGATCGGTCGCTGAACAGCTACCTTCACCACCACCACTGTTTACATCAACAACAAGCATGGTCGTTGAAGCAGAAACCTCATTTTGTCCACCGTCAATAACCTTCAACGTTGCGGTTAGACTTGTGTTATGTTCAACCTCAGGGGCTGTAAACTCAATTGAACGTCCGTCTGACGCAGTCGTAAACTCTACATCATTCGACAAGCTCCACTCTAAGTTGAACTCTTGATCATCGCTGTCAGTAATGGTTGCATTTACTCTAACGTTAGCCTGCCCCTCATTAACCTCTTGCGGAGCGTTTAATGTCACTACTGGTGGCTGGTTGCCTGACTCTACTTTAGCAATAATGTTTACGCTATCTTTGGCTGTTGCACCTTCTGCATCAGCCACTGTCAATTCAAGTGTAAAGACAGTGTCTTTTGATATTGCAGGTATCGTTACCAATGTATTGACTGCGTTCGGTGACGCAATATAGAGACCAGTACCAGAACTGTCACTTTGGCGCCATTGGTAACTCACAATTTCGTGGTCATCGCTTGACGCATGGGCAGACAACTGTACTTGTGCAGGCTCTGTCGCATCAACCGTTTGATCTGCTCCAGCATTAGCTGTTGGTGGCTGATTACCTCCTAAATCATCGTAAACCTCAACACCAAACTTATCTTCCACACATTTGGTGTAATCTCCCGCAATAAACGAAGAATATGGACCTTGGTAAGCCACCAGCTGACATTTATATACACGACCATCTGACGTGTTAGCATCCCAGCCCCAGTCTTCTTCCCAGTAGATATTAAGCGCACCAGCACCAGAAGCATCAAACTGCTTCATACCTTTACAACCAAGCACTTCATCAGGTGCGATTTCAACATCAAGATAATTTGCAAACTCGTGATAATAGTTGATGCGATTTTGCGACTGAGCGTGCTCTGCAGAACCACCGCACTCTACACCACCATTAATGATTTGCGTAGTTACGCCAAAACCAGGTACCAAACCATTCGCTCGATCATTGTCATTGGGTTGCCAAGTACCATCGATCACGTGCAACATACTTGGTTTCGGTGGCTGAGGATATAAGTAGAAAAACACTGCACTAGCAAGGTTTAACCAAGTGTCAGCTACCAGCTCAGGTTCATTTAGCAGTTTTTCAACATTACCATAAATTGATTGAGAGAATGGACCATAGTTGTAGTTGTAACTTAGCTGCTTAGAACCGCGCCCAAAGTAGCTCTTAAAAGTACCGTCTGGATTAGTTCCACAGGGATAAGCTTGCCCTTGCCAGATAGTCGTATCGCACACGCCATAAGCACCTGAAGTCTCCTCTGACATGCCCATCTCTCTCACATAAACTAAGCCTTGTCTCCACTCAGGGATCTCGCTGTGGGAGTTATGCCCACCCGTTTCTTGGGTAAAGTGAGCAAACATAGTGGCCAGTGTCTTGCGACAAATCGCATCTGAATTACGACCATCAGTATATGTGCCACATAATGCTGGATACTTTCCTGCTGCTTTTAGAAAATTCAAATAAGTGTAGGCTGAATCACGTTCAGCAAATAAATAATTCCAATCTTGTTCCGATAGTATTGCTTCAATACGTTTAACGTTTTCAGGATTACTAGTACGGTTTGGTAAAATGGCTTCCACAACCTCATTATCACGCGTTTGTATCGAATCCATTACCAGCTGGTACGACTCTGGTTGTTGAGCAATAATTTCTTGTTCATCTGCAAGCACCTGACTCAAAGGTAATTGCGACAACGCTTCTCCATCTGCGGCATGGAGAGGAGAAGACATTAGGTATAATACTGGAACGACACCAGTCTTTAGAATTGCGCTCAAATTCAACGCTATTTTTGATTTACCAATCACTTGAGACAAAACGTAATCCTCATATAACTCTTTGTTTTTTATGCAAATTAAATAGATATAATTTTCAATATATATCATTCAAAAAATTAACACCTACTGATTGCACGATGTTAATTTATGAAGATAAATAAGTATGGAGAAAATTTTTCTCTTCCCCTATCAAGAAAAAGAGGTGGTTGAGATACTGTTTATTTAATGCCACATTGAATGAGATGAGAAGTGATAAAATTCTATTTAATGAATTTTTGAATAAAATAGATAATTTCAAGATTTTCGGTAAGAATAATTCATATTTTCACAATTTTTCATAGCATATAAGTTTAACCATTTCATAAACTTAAATTAGACATTGATATTAAATATAATCAATACAATCAATATAACCAATATTCATGTAAGTATAAAATTCAAACTCTCGTAATGACGACACTTTTCATGGCTTATCTTCCGACTCAGCAACGCTTTTAGCAGGCCTGTGCGATGAACTGATCCAATCTTCATTGCAATAGGCAACTACTGCTGTGGACAATTTAATTTTCAGCTATTGACTTAAATTAAGCCTAAACAAAAAGTTAATTTATCTGTCTACACTCCTGATAACGCGATACAAAAGGCGTTACTTTCCTACAATAATCAAGCTCTAGAAGCACTCTGCATTATGTCACCTAAGTTATTACTCCGAAAAATTTCTTAAACCATTTAATATCATTAACTTAAACATTAATATCGCCAAGATGGATGCATGATTTGTACATTTGATTGAGTTCGGCATAGAGCCCAAGTCCACACCTTGTAATAAAACACTACACATAGTTATAAATTTGTCATATTGATAACTTCAACTACGATCTTGTATGAAACAAGACACATTAAACGTCAGGAGTTTCTATGAATAGAAACATTCATTTTTACGAGCCTAATGATGCCTACGGATTTCTATCTAACTTTTTCAGTGCTCCGATTAACATCAACGGCACCATATGGAAAACCAGTGAACATTACTATCAAGCACAAAAATTCACAGACAAAACAATCATAGAGACAATTCAAAATTGCGCTACACCTGATATCGCCTTCTCACTGAGCCGCCAATACTGCAAGTACGTCAGAGAAGACTGGAATAACATTCGATTAGATGTCATGCGCTTTATTGTCGAAGAGAAATTTAAGCAAAATCCAACCTTGGCATTGCTATTACTTGAAACCGGTGACGTAACCATAACCGAGCACTCGCACAAAGATAGTTTTTGGGGGGATGGTGGCAACGGAAAAGGCGAAAACCAGCTTGGCAAAATTCTTATGGCAGTTAGAGAAAAGTTGAGTCTACAAGAACCATATAGTCCGATTCACTTGGTTGATAAAGCACAACTTTCAACTCGATAGTCCATTTAAAATATACACTTACTGCCGAGATACAGATTTTATGCGCGAGCAATTAACATGTTTGCTCTGTTGTTTTGTCACAAAAACAAGCTATCGCCTCTTCGCTGGCTTATATAAAATTAGCCAGTGTTTTATATATCTATGATGATTCAAAGCTATGCGGGAATAGCTGTTGCGATTCCCGCTATTAACCCTTGTTCACAAGCAAGAACAAAGAACTCGTCGTTAAATATACTTGTTAATGATTTCGTCAATTTTACCCTGTTTTTTCAGTACTTTTAGACGCTTATTAATATAGTCTTGAACTTCTTTGTCCATGGTGGGTGATAAAGCCAGGTACACAGAGTAATCAGGTATCACGTCATTGAACCCTTGCTGAGCATAAAGGCTTTTATCAAGATTAAGTTGATTTTGGTTGTAGATAATTCTGGAACCCATTTCAACAAACACCATTTCTCCGGGGTGACGGTCAACCACTCGAAATGCCGACTGATAATTTTTAACTCGCATTTCTTGTACTTCCCCACTTGCAAAATAGGGCTGAAGTTCTGGATAATCAAACCCCATCAGTAATACGACCACTTTGCCATTCAGGTCAGATGCCTTGGTATAATCAATCGGCTTCTTACTGCTAAATAACAAATTATGTCGCACGGTATAGATGGGTTCTTCCGATAAATTCTCCGACTGAACGTTCCCCCAATTAGGGCTGCCGTAAGTAATCCAATTACCTTGGTCTTGTGAGGAGAGGATAGAAATCATACGATTAAACGGATAAGTGTGATAATTGAGCTGGTGGTCACTATCTTTGAACACTTCTTTAACGATGTCCGTCACTATGCCAGAATGGTCAGCGCCTTTAGTTTCAATCTGAAATGGTCTGGCTTGGTCTGCAATCACGTAGTAGTCGATCTTGTTTGCACTCGCCAAAGATATGTTCAGCATCAGCAAGACAGCTGATATTAGGTGAAATTTCCAGTTCATTATTGATCCCCATTTTATTATTGAGCAATTAAAACTATATTTACAATAGCCAACATTAATTAAGAGTGTAGTTGCATATTTTGAATAAAGAACGTCGATACCTTAGCATTGGTAAACAAGTGGTTTACGCGGTTGCCTTCTTTAGCGTGATACTGGCTTTGGTAGGCACCAGCTACAATCTATATCACCAGTTGCAGAGAGACATTGATAACCTGCATCTCACTCTCGACAACCTAAAAACCAGCCAGCTTCCAAGCCTTCGTACCAGCCTTTGGGTCGAAGATAGAGATTTATTGAACGCTCAGCTAGAAGGCCTAATCAGCTTGCCAAGAGTCGACTACGTTCACCTATACAGTGGTAACGAATCCATTATTGAAAAAGGCCACACATCACATGACTCTATTTCCGTCACTTGGCCTTTGGAGTACGAGCTAGGGAATAAAAGTTACTCTCTAGGAAGACTCGTCATTCAGTCGGATCTAACACCTATCTATGATGACCTCTGGGTGCAGTTTTTTCATATATTGGCAGCAGAAGCTGTTCGCATCCTTGTGTTGCTAGTCGCACTACTGAGCTTCATTTGGATAGTTATAATGAAACCTATCAGCATGATAACGGAAGCCGTAGCAAGTGTAAAAAAAGATCATTCACTTCAAAATGTTACGCTCTACCCTCGTATGTTTAAAGACGAAATATCTCAGCTGACTGAAAACTTTAATAGCTCAAATATTCGCCTAGACGCCTACCACCGAGAGCTAAAAAGTGCTAAAGAAGATGCCGAAACCGCTAACCGTCGTAAGAGTGAATTCCTAGCTAACATGAGCCATGAAATTCGTACCCCAATGAACGGCATTATCGGTATCGCAGCGCTAATGGAAGACTTGGACCTGAATCAATCTCAGATGAAATACCTGAAGATGATTCAACAGTCATCAGAAGATATGCTAACCATAATCAACGATATTCTCGATATTTCTAAAATTGAAGCGGGTCGAATTGAGTTAGAGACGATACTGTTTGATATTCATCAGCTCATTGAAGATATCCATAGAGTTAATGAGGTTAAAGCGAATAATAAGCACTTACAGATGATGGTAGATGTTGAACCCAATGTCCCCCAAACTCTGTTAGGAGACCCCATTCACGTCAAACAGATCCTCAATAACCTTGTGAGTAATGCGATCAAGTTCACTCAGGTTGGGTTCGTTAGAATCAATGTCAGCTACCCACCATCAGGTTTAAAAATTGCTGTCAGTGATACGGGGATTGGTATCGAAGCAGATAAACTCGATGTTATCTTTGATAAATTCCATCAAGCCGATGGGAGTACAACGCGGCAATATGGCGGCACAGGGCTTGGGCTTGCGATTTCCAAAGAGCTGACCGAGTTGATGGGCGGAAACATACAAGTATCGAGTGAAGTCGGACTTGGTAGCCGCTTTTCCGTAGAGTTACCACTTCCTTCTCAATCTAGCAGTCTAAAAGTTATCACCTCACAAAATGAACCAGACAAGCAAAACAGAGTAAAAGTACTAGAAAAGCCAAGTGATAATAACCAAGACAAGCCAATATCATCGAAAGCACAAGTATTAGTTGTGGAAGATAATTCGGTTAATCAGGTGGTGATAACAAGGTTACTCGAGCGCCTTAACCTAAGCTGTGATGTAGCTGAGAACGGTCAAGTCGCGCTGGACCTTTTCAAACTGCATGACTACCAATTAATATTCATGGATTGCCATATGCCAGTGATGGATGGGCTTACTGCCACTCAACATATTCGAAAAATGTCCAACTGGGGTCGTCAAGTACCAATCATTGCCATAACTGCCAACGTGCTAGAAGAAGACAAACAGCTGTGCTTTGATGCGGGAATGAGTGGGTTTATTTCAAAGCCAGTCAACGTCGACACAATAGAAAAAACGATACGCGAGCATATACCTGCCGCTATGGATAATTCGCTGGACATCACAAGCTAAACAACACAGCCAGCAGGCAAGCCTACTGGCTGGAATATACGACTAAGAGTGATTATTGAACTTTAACTAAGCCATATTCATTGGCATCAGTATCATCGTCTGAACCATAGAATATCCCGCCCGTTAATCCATAGGCAGTAATTCCTTCAATTTTATGATTCGAGAATGAATGAACCGCTTCAATTGCAACCTCGTGTGGTGAGCTTTCTAAACCTTGCATAAAGGTATCACTTTCTAAATAGAATGCTTTAGCACTTTTGTACATAGTCGCACTGGGCTCAGTGGAACCTTCTGGTGCGTTATCGTCTTCTGGATCTAACGAAGCCACACCATATAGATAATGCCATTGCTCTGTGTAGAAAAGATCGGAGATATTACGGCTTGTTCCCCATTCTGTTGGTGCCTGTATATTACCCACAGGTTTTAAATCTAACACCTGAGTGGTATCTGAAGTAATATCAGCCATTGGCTGTATCTTGTCCCAATATAAGTCACCTGATGTTCTATCTCCCAATAAGATATTGTAGCTACCATCATTACTATCAGATCGCGCACATGCTAAACCTTCAAAAGATTTTTCATCGTAATCCGATGGAGTTGCGGTAAGTGAGTAAATCGCTGAGACTGACAACCCTGAATACAAAGTGCCCTGTGTTGGATTGCGTTCAATAAGAAATAAGCGACCATATTGATGTGTGACCCCATCATCATAATAACTACTTTCAGCGGCTAGATAATACGTATCGTCTATCTGACAGATAGCCTCTAAATCATTGCCTCTCGGCTCCGACTCTGGCCAGTTAACGATGCTTTGATCAAGCGGTACAACAGTGGCAGAATCACCATGGCGTTCAACAACACCAAATCTTGGTTTTGGAGTTTGATCGCCATAGTTTTTCCAGTCAAATACCGCTAAGGTACTGTAGTCATACTGCTCACCATGTTCTGCCGCATCTCCCGCAGCAAGGCCGCTGATTGGCATCTCAACATCAGATGAAAACTCCAATGCTTGTTTGTACTCATCGTCATCACTGCACCCAGTAACCCCAGAGACTAAGGCTCCCATCATGGCCAGCAATATTAGATTCTTTTTGTAGTTATCGTTTCTCATTGGTTATCCGTTCCTCATCATGCCAATGGCAAAAAATGATATGCCTTCGGCCATCTCATTTTGCCGATAAAATCGAACGAAAAGTTAATGATTCAGTGATAAAAACAGAAACGAATTATGGGGAAATACGCGGAAAAAACATCAAACCATAGACCAGAATGATTTATATTTTTCAGCTCAGCAATGGGCATATTCAACGAGAAAAGGGAGTGAGTTCAAACATGAACTGACAATAGTAGAAAGTAGGTCTTTCTGCGATTAGACTCAAATACTAACTGTTATGGTTAAAAACCAATTAGCGTGATTTTACCTTGGGCCAAATCTTCAAACTGACAGGAGAAATCGACCCTTTTATCTTGCTCTTTACTGTACAGAGCCTCAAGCTTCTCAAAGGCAGAAGGAATAAAGCTAACACTTTTGAGGCGCAAGCTTTTACGCGAAGCACTGTCGAGAAAGGCAAGCGCTGATTTATCGAGCACTTTATGACAAGTATCTAAAATATCCTTGCTCACCAACTTACTATGGATTGCTTGTTGCAAGTCGTCCTTACTTATTTTCGAATTGGATCGCGACAATATACATATCGCGTAAATATCTAATATTGCGACCGCGCGAGTTCTCTGGGTGTCACCATCTTCGTACATAGCAAGCAAACAAGGGATTTTACTTTCATCAAAAGATTGCTTACGGATGTTGCTAAGCGTGAGGCGAGCGCCAACTTCTCGCTTCATCAGCTTTTCGAGCTGAGCGAGCCTAGGTAAGGCCAATTCCTTTTGCACATCATTAATATTATCTAATGTGCGCTCACTTTCTTCTGCCCCTTGCACCAAAGGCAGTAGCTTACGATGCAGATCTTTATCGACGAAAGGCTTTGATAAGACGAAACTTGCTCCCGCTGATTTGGCTTGGTTTATTTGGACTTGGTCATCGACGGTGGTAATCATACCCATCTTGGTGCCTAGATCGAGCTTCTTTATCTCTTGAATCAAGGTAAGCCCCGTCATATCAGGCATATGCCAGTCGGTAAGAACAATCTCAGGTTGCCATTCCTTTACTCTATTTAGCGCACCGACTGCACTGTCCTCTTTTTGGATGGATAAACGACGATAGCCAAACTTTTCCAATGCTCGTCGGACTATCTCTAACGTCGCTTTACTGTCATCGACAATCAGGATTTTCACAAAAAGTATTCTGCTCTAGCTGGATGATTATATTAAATTATAGGCACAATTTCTGACGACAACTAAACTTACACCCTATAGTTATCGCAAAACATAGAATGAGTTCATGGATTTAACCGCGCTTCTCACGACTCCGTTAATAACTACTGAGAGTTTGTTTGCCCTTGCAGTCGATGTTGGACTGTTAATCTTGCTGGTATGGTTCGTCATTTTGCTGCTCATGATCCGAGAGTTTCGCCAATTCGCACGTGATGTTGTTCATGGCCCTCAATCTGGCTCAAATCCAACAATAGATGGTCAAACCTACGAACTCTGCCAAAAATCAGTTGAAAACGCTCTCAATTATACCACTGAAAACAATGACACTTTAAACGACCTCATTATCATTCAAAAAGCTCTAGAGGCCCAAGTTTCACAGATCAAAGCTGCCAGTCAAGTCAGCCTCACCGCCGATGAACAAGAGTCCATTGATGATCTTAATCAGCAGCTATCCAAGTCTCACCAGCTTATCCGCAAGCTCAAAGGAGATCTTGATCGGAGCATGGAAGGGTTAAGAAAAGCCAAAAATAAACTCGACAAGCAATCAGATACGGTTGACAGCCTGCGACAAGAAAAAGAGCAACTCGAAAAACAGTTTGAACAACTGGAGAAAGAATATATGCAGGTCAGTGAATCTGGTGGCTTTAATAAAATGGAAAAGGAGTATCATCAAGAAAGACAACAATTGCTCAATATTATTGAGAACTACAAGAAGAAAATCAGCGAACAGCCAGAAGGTGGAGCAGGCCCGTCGAATCAAGAGCTCGAAGCTATCCAACAACAATTACATCATGTCACTAAAGAAAAAGAGTTTGTCGAAAAGAAATACCTCGATTTACTTGAAGAGTCAGAAAAAAAAGCTGAGGAGAAAAAGGACCCATAATTTATCTCGGCCCTTATATCAAAGCTACTTGACACACATAACATTGAGTAACGAGGAACCTTTGAGTGACTTCACCTTGCCGGTATAAAAAAGCCCTGTTTTTTCTTCCCCCCAATAAGGTAAATGCATTGGCCACTTGTCCTTCATCATCACATTAGCTTTCAACAAAGATTGCCATTCGCTATTACTGGCAAGGCGCATCCCCATTTGATCACAAGTCTTAGACGCCATATCGTAGCTCATTCGGTTCCAAGGTAGCTCATGCTCCATATAAAACTGGTCATTGCTGAGCAGTGAATATGGCACTGTATATTCAACACCATTAATCACTATTTTATGGCGAATCGCTATACTCTCTTTTCGTTCATGAGCAATTACTGGCTGATTAGTCGAACCTGCATCAAGCTTAGGCTGCAATCTTGTTGATACTTCTTTAGTCGTCGGTGGTGTATTACTTTTCGGTGGTGTATTACTTTTCTGTGCTGAGCCTTTTGATATCTGGCGGATAAACGCTTGGCCGTAATCCGGCAAACGTTTCACCCTAACTAAGTCTTGTTTGGCATTAGAGAAGTCTTTGTATGGCCCGACCAGACATCGGTATACATCACCCTCAGGTTTAGCCCAAACATCTGCTGTAATACTGGAATAAATACGTTTCGCTTCAGTTAAGCTCAATGGCTCACTATAGATGCCGCACTGAATCCAAAAGTAAGATGCGTCAGGTTTGGGCTTTCTTTTTCCCCACATCCCTTTACCTATCGGACAATCATTCTCCAAAAAAGGAAGACTGCTATTTGATACTTGTCTTGCATCACACAAAAATTCCTGTGTGTAAGCCTTATCAGGCAAGGTTAAGCCCAACACAGTAAGGTTTATGAGTACAACCACAGAAAGTTTGGATTTTACAACCATTCTTACATCCTCATTCCAACCTTAAATTTTCTATCCAATCACTTGGCATCACTAGAGACAGCGCCTGCCAACATTCAAACTTGATGCAAAAAAAGAGCCGTAACTTGCTACGACTCTTAGTTGGATGACAACTATATAATAAAATCCGAGGTTAGCTTAGCCTTTATAGATTTTAGGATTGAATACATCCCTAAGCCAGTCACCTAATAAATTAATCACCAGTACTAGTGTCACTAAAACAACACCAGGAAAAGCTGTAATCCACCAGGCACCTGAAAAAATATAGTGAAAGCCAATGCTGATTAAGGCCCCTAACGATGGTTGATCGACAGGCAAACCAAGTCCAAGGAAAGACAAAGCCGCTTCTGACATAATCGCGTTTGCCACCTGTACTGTCGAGATAACCAGAATGGGTGACAAGCAATTTGGCAGAATGTGACGAAACATAATACGTGGCGCCTTAAAGCCCATCACTCTGGCCGCTTCGACATATTCTTTTTTCTTTTCGGCCAATACTGACGCGCGGATCGTTCGAGCATATTGAGGCCATTCGGCCACGCCAATAATCACCACCAGCATAATCACTGCATATTGGCTATAAAAGTCACTACCAAAACTCGCTTTAAAAATAGCGGAGACTATGATGGCCACCATCATAGTCGAAAATGACAACTGAATATCGGCAAAACGCATCAATAAACTATCAATCCGGCCACCAAAATAACCCGCAGATAGGCCTATGATAATACCGAGTACTAGCTGCAGACCAACCGCCAAAAAGCCGATAGTTAGAGAAAGTCGCGAACCGTATAATATGGTAGATAAAATATCTCGCCCTTGCTCGTCGGTTCCCAAAACAAAGCGTTCATCACCCTCCTCCATCCATGAAGGAGGTAACTCTGAATCCATGATATCAATCGATGATAAATCATAGGGATTGGTCGGCGATAATATCGGTGCAGCTATCGCCATAACCAACATTAGCATAAACACGGTAAAGCTTGTCATTGCCACTTTATCGCGTTTGAAGTAGTACAAGAAATCTGATTGCTTAAAGCGCTCCCATCGAGAAGGAGCAGTTGCAGTTTGGCTCATGATTATGCTCCTTTTCCAGTAAGGTTCACGGTAGGATTAATGATCCCGTACAACAAATCGACTATGGTGTTGGTAATCACAAATATTAGGCCAACAAAAATCACGTAAGCGGTAATGAGTGGAGTGTCAACACGGTTAATCGCCTCTAAAAAAAGAAAGCCTGTACCGGGCCATTGAAAGACGGTTTCGGTGAGAATCGTATAGGCCACCATAGTACCAATTTGCACGCCACCTACCGTCAATACTGGTAGCATGGTGTTTTTTAACGCATGCTGATAGTAAATCTTGTTCAGTGCTAATCCTTTTGCCTTGGCAAACTTAATATACTCTGAGCTCAACACTTCGAGCATCTCTGAACGCACCAAGCGGATAAAAAGCGGCAACATGATTGAGGCAAGAGAGATACACGGCAGCACAAGATGCGCAAGCCCATCAAGAGTGAAGTACCCCGATTCCCAGCCAAGCAAATTCACTGTTTCGCCGCGACCAAATGAAGGCAACCAGCCAAGTTCTATCGAGAAAACATACATTAGCATGATGGCTGTCAGAAACACGGGAATAGAGATACCCACACTACTAAATGCCATTACTGCTTTAGTGAAAATGCTTTTAGGATGAATCGCCGAGTACACTCCCAAAGGAATGGAGCAGGCAATAATGATAAGCGTGGCACCAAACACTAATTCTAGTGTCGCCACCAATTTATCTAAAATAACGTCAACGGCTGGGCGCTTGAAGAAGTAGGATGTACCTAAGTCCCCATGAAGCGCAGAGCCGACAAAACGAGTGTATTTGGTTATGAAAGGATCGTTAAGGCCTAGTTCATCACGCAGAGCCTGACGTTCTGCCTCTGAAACCGACTGCCCCACAAGCTCGCGTAATGGGTCACCCAGATTATCCTGAATGGCAAACGCCACTAAACTGATCACAAACATCACTATCAGTGCCTGAAATAGGCGCTTGACCAGAAACGAAAACATTCCTTGCCCCTTTACTTTCCATAGATTTCAATACGCAGTTCCACTGCCCTGCACATTGAATATTAAAAAGGTGCTCACTTAATCAAAATAAAGTTCACACCTCAAGTTTCCAAGTTATTAATATTAAACACTTGGATAAGTTAAAACACTTTACTTAACAACAAGGTCGCCAAAGTAAGGCTGATCCATACCGTTGACAATTGGGCCTATTTTAACATTGCTCTTCGCGGCCCATGAAGGGTCCTCCCAATGCAAAGGAACAAATGCCGCCTCATCGTAAAGTGTCGCTTCTACCTGCTTAAGCATTTCACCACGTTTACCTAAATCAGTCTCGGTATTCGATTGATTAATCAGCTTATCAACTTCTGCGTTACCATAATGCCCACAGTTATACTGTCCTTTGCCCGTTTCACTATTGCGAGTCATAGCAAGAAACTCTGTGAAGTTAGCCGAATCTTCGGTATCTGGATGCCAGCCTATCATCATCATATCTGCCGAACACTTATCAAATTCAGGCCAGTATTGGGCTTTGGGCATGGTTTTCAGATCAACCTTGATACCGATTTTGGATAACATCGCAGCTGCAGATTGAGCAATTTTGGCATCATTCACGTAACGGTTATTCGGCGCCATCATGGTCAGTGAAAAGCCTTTTTCGTACCCCGCTTCTTTCATCAACGCCTTAGCTTTTTTCAGATCATAACGAGGTTTAAGACTATCATTATAACCTGCGTAACCTACTGGGCTTTGCTGTGCAGCTGGTGTTCCTGCACCTTTCATAATTTTTTTCACTATGCCTTGGTTATTGATCGCATAAACAATCGCTTGACGAACGCGAACATCTTTAAGCGCTGGATTACTGTTTTGATTCATCTGGAAGGTGATCACCCGAGTACCCGGCATAGTGTATAGGTCAACGCCATTAGCACTTTGAATTCGCTTGTAATCATTTGGAGCTACAGGTGCAATCATATCGACATCACCAGAAAGCAGCGCTGCAACACGAGTGGCATCTTCTTTGATTGGCACCAGAGTTAGTTTATCAACATTACCTTTTGACCCTTTGTCCCAGTAGCCTTCAAAGCGTTCGAATTCAACTTTTACACCTTGTTCGCGTGAGGTAATAATGAATGGGCCTGTACCAGATGCGTGTGTCGAAGCGTAAGAGTTGCCATGTTTGACCATCTCAGACTTATCCTTGCCATCCTTGGTTTTGCCTGTATAGAACTTACTGTCCATAGGGAAGATATAAGTAGCAACATTTTCAATCAGAGGATAAGTGCCATCAGTTTTGATCTCTACGGTGTAGTCATCAACTTTATTTAATGCCACAAGAGGTGCAAAAATACCCTTAAAGTCCGCTGAATCTTTGAGGCGATTAAACGTCCATACGACATCATCGGCCGTAAACGCGTTCCCTGAGTGGAACTTGACCCCTTTGCGAAGATGGAAACGCATGGTTTCGTTATCTACTCGCTCCCATGACTCTGCTAAACGAGGCTCAAATTTCATCTCCTGCGTAAAGCGCACCAGTGGGTCAAACACCATGTGAGACATTTGTAAAGTGCCACCAGATAGCTGCTCATGAGGGTCTAATGAGACGGGATCAGAGGCATACCCAACGGTGATATCTGCGGCTACTGCACTAAAGCTCAAGCCAGCTGCCATTAAAGCCATGGCAAGTTTGCTTTTCATGGTTTTCATTGCATAACTCCTTATGCGGGATTAATCCCTAGTAATGTGTATTGTCTGTTTAACTAATTTAAAATTATGTTTCGGCTTGTGCCTGTTATATTGCTTCTCTTAACCCAGTAAATTCCGGCATTAAGGAAATAAGTTGTTTACTGTATTCATGCTGTGGCGAATTAAACAGCTGCTCGGTCGGAGCAACTTCGAGTAAGGTACCCATTTGCATTACACCTACGCGATCACACATCTGACGAATAACGGGCAAGTCATGACTAATGAACAACATGGTGAGATTAAGCTCATCTTGCAAATCTTTAAGTAAGTTCAATATCTGAGCTTGCACGGACACATCAAGTGCTGAAGTTGGCTCATCACAAATTAAGAGTCTTGGACGAGTCGCGAGTGCTCGAGCGATGGAGATACGCTGGCGTTGTCCACCAGAGAACTCATGTGGATATTTAACACCCGCCATCTTTCCTAATCCAACGTGATCAAGAAGATCATTGACGATCTGCCTGGTTTGGTTTTCATTCTCAGTTAACTTATGAAAACGAATAGGCTCAGCAATAATATCGAAAATCTTCATACGAGGGTTCATCGATGTATACGGATTTTGAAATACCATCTGCATCTGACGACGCATGGGGCGGCGCTCTTTTTCCGATTTCAAAGACGTTAAGTCAATACCTTCAAAAGTAACCTTACCTGAGTTGGGTTGATACAATCCGGCAATCACGCGCGCAATGGTCGACTTGCCTGAACCAGACTCTCCAACTAGACCAAAAGTTTCCCCTTCATAAACCTCAAAACTCACATTATTAGAGGCTTGAACATATTCGCGGCGGCTTTCAAATAGTGAATCTTTAGTCACAAAACGTAGATTTACCTTTTCTACTGTCAGTAATGAGCCGCTGTATTCACGATGATCCTGACTTTGGCCAAGCCAATGATTTTTGACATCAAGAGGTTCCATTTCTTGTGCTTGTTCTATGTAGTTAACAAGAGGAAAACGCTCCAGCTTTGCATCGGAGCGCGGAACTGCAGAAATGAGACTTCGCGTGTATGAGTGATCCGGATCGCCCAATACTTTCTTAGTTTCACCAAATTCGACTAAATCACCACGATACATAACTGCAACGCGATCAGTAACATTCGACACCACTCCCATATCGTGCGTTACCAACATGCATCCAACATTATTCTTTATGCACAAATCACGAATAAGATCGAGAATTTGGTCTTGTATCGAGACATCTAATGCAGTGGTTGGCTCATCCGCAATAATAAGGTCCGGCTCACCAGCTAGAGCAATAGCAATCACAACACGCTGGCGCATACCACCTGAAAATTGATGAGGGTACTGTTTAAGTCGATTCTCTGGTTGAGGAATACCTACTTGCTGCATCAAGGACAAAGCTCTCTGATAGGCTTCATCCTCTGAAACATTCATGTTAGCGTGGATGGTTTCAGTTAACTGCTGTTCTACGGTAAATAGGGGGTTTAAAGATGTCATAGGATCTTGAAAAATAAATCCTATTTTAGAGCCTCTAACTTGTCGCATCTCTTCGGCTGACAAACCAGATATTAGTTCACCATCTAAATAAACATCGCCACTCGCGATACGCCCTGGAGGGCTGAGTAGATCGATAACAGCATTACCAACTGTCGATTTTCCAGCACCAGATTCACCAACAACACCGACTATTTCACCGCGCTCTATATTGAACGACAACGATTTAACAGCAGCATGTACACCATGGCGTGATGGGTACTCAATACGAAGGTTCTTAACTTCTAAAAGTGACATTACCAGACCTCTAATGCTCCGGCAGCTTCCTGCCCTGTCTGAGATTGAATCCATTCAAGTCAGCCACCAACCCTGTTTAGCTTATCACTCAACCAAGCTTAATGATCTGACAATTTATAAGCTCATCAATTTGGCAAAAAACTCACAAAAGTGCAACATTTAAACCATTAAAACGCCTATTTTAAGCCAATAATACTCAAATAATAGAAATATATATGCAATATATCACTCTTGGTTACGAATTTAAAAGTCACAAAATTTAGAAATAGTTTATCGATTAGCTGGAGAGGTTTGTATTCAGAGAGGGGGTATATATGCATTCAAGCTGACTAACAGCTATGAAATTCAGATAAGAAAAAAGCCTGCTATTTAGCAGGCTTTTCAATGTGGTCGGTGAAGAGGGATTCGAACCCCCGACCCTCTGGTCCCAAACCAGATGCGCTACCAAGCTGCGCTATTCACCGAAATTTTTTATCGAGAAAATATCGTATTTTCTCTCATCTCAGCGAAGTATGCTGAGGAATTAATGGGGTGGCTAACGAGACTTGAACTCGCGACAACCGGAATCACAATCCGGGGCTCTACCAACTGAGCTATAGCCACCGCAGTATTTTTATGTCTACCGCTTAAATTAAGCCATAAACGAGGTAGTGGTCGGTGAAGAGGGATTCGAACCCCCGACCCTCTGGTCCCAAACCAGATGCGCTACCAAGCTGCGCTATTCACCGAGAATGGGGTGGCTAACGAGACTTGAACTCGCGACAACCGGAATCACAATCCGGGGCTCTACCAACTGAGCTATAGCCACCACTATATTTTTACCGATAATGCCCCTCCGGCAATGGCGCGCCCGAAAGGATTCGAACCTTCGACCTTTGGCTCCGGAGGCCAACGCTCTATCCAGCTGAGCTACGGGCGCATGCCCTATCGGCGGAGTGGAATAATACGTATATCACACTATGTCGTCTAGTACTTTTTAAAGTTTTTTTCTCGTTTGATGTCTTTTTGGGCAATTAAAGTGTGATAAACCCCTATTTCCGCTTATATAACCATATAGATGCATGCCTCTTGCTGTTTATTGCAACAGGTTATCCGGATATAATCACTTAATATTTACATTGATTTCTCAGCAAAACGCTGCAAATCAAACCACACTCTAATAATCTAATAATATAGGTGAGCACGAACTTACCGTTAGGAATGTAAAGTGAGTTAAATGGATATGTCTCGAAAAATCTTAACCGCTATGGTGGCTGCTATTACTTTTTCCAGCGCCTCTTTTGCAGCAAAAATTAGCCAACAAGACTACGATGCAATAGCAGAACGCGTTAAACCTGTCGGCAATGTTTACCTTGCTGGTGCAGAGCCCGTCAAAGCTGAGCCCACAGGCCCACGTGATGGCGCGAGCGTCTATGGCACCTTTTGTACTGCCTGCCATTCATCTGGCGTTAGCGGCGCCCCAAAAACTGGCAATGCCGATGATTGGGCACCTCGTATTGCTCAGGGTAAAGATGTACTTAAAAACCATGCCATCAATGGTTTTAATGCTATGCCAGCCAAAGGAACATGTATGGACTGCTCTGATGATGAGATTGTAGCGGCCATTGAACATATGATTAAAGGCCTATAGTTCAGCAAATGAGGCTTAGCTCAAGCTAAGCCTTCAGATAGTGGTTAGACGAACTACTTGTTATTGAACATTGCTCTGAGGTTAGCGATATGCGCTTGGCCTTTTGCCATTCTTTCTTCCTGAGATTGAGGCTTTTTGTTTACTTCCCATTCCACATCATCAAAAGGAAGTTCATCAAGGAATCGGCTTTGGGTCGGTTTTATTAGCTCCCCAAACTGTCTGCGCTCTTTACACATGGTGAAAGTCAATTCACGCTGAGCACGAGTAATGCCGACATACATTAGGCGGCGCTCTTCCTCTATATTGTCTTCATCGATACTAGTTTGGTGGGGCAAAATACCTTCTTCAGAGCCAATTAGATAGACATATGGAAACTCAAGTCCTTTTGACGCATGCAATGTCATCAATTGCACCGCATCCGTATCTTCCTCTTCCTCACCACGCTCCATCATGTCGCGTAAAGTGAGACGCTGAACCACTTCTTTCAAGCTTTTTTCTTCTTGATCGTAATTATCACCTTCTAAGTCAGACACTATCCATGAGTATAAATCTGATACATTTTTCATTCGCATCTCGGCAGCTTTAGCACTAGTGGATGTCTCATACAACCAGTCTTCGTAATTAATATCACGAACCAATGAGCGCACCGCCTCCACTTTATCACCGCGCTCAGATTGGTCAGCAATCTTAACCAACCAGTGAGTAAAACGGCGCAAGTTTTCTAATCCTCGACCAGATAAATGTTGCTCTAAACCAATCTCAAAACTCGCTTCAAATAAGCTTTTACCACGCATATTGGCATAACTGCCCAGCTTCTCTAAGGTCACCGGACCTATCTCTCGTCGCGGCGTATTTACAATGCGCAGAAAGGCATTATCATCATCCGGATTAACCAAGACCCTGAGGTAAGCCATGATATCTTTTATTTCCGCACGGGCGAAAAATGAGGTACCTCCAGAGAGCTTATAAGGCACACGGTTTTGCATTAACGATTTTTCAATCAGCCGTGATTGATGATTACCCCGATAAAGAATTGTATAATCTCTATATTCGGTGCGATTTAGGAACTTATGTGCGATAAGCTCGCCTGTAACTCGCTCTGCTTCATGCTCTTCATCTTTGGCTAATAGAACTTTGAGCTTTTCTCCATCTGGAATTTCAGAGAACAAGGACTTTTCATACACGTGCGGGTTGTTAGCAATCAAGATATTGGCTGCCCGCAGAATGCGACTGGTGGAGCGGTAGTTTTGCTCAAGCTTAATAAGCTTGAGTTTAGGATAATCTTGGCCCAGTAAAACCAGGTTCTGAGGCTTGGCGCCACGCCATGAATAAATCGATTGATCGTCATCGCCAACCACTGTCAGCCGCCCCCTTTCACCGACAATCAACTTGACCAGTTCATACTGACTGGTATTCGTGTCTTGATATTCATCTACCAAAAGATAACGAATGCGATTTTGCCATCGTTGACATACTTCCTGATTGGTTTTCATCAGTAGTACAGGAAGCAAAATTAGGTCATCAAAATCGAGCGCGTTATAGGCTTTCATCTGCTTATGATACAGCGAAAAGCAATCGGCAAAGAGTTGCTGTTGTTCACCTTGAGCACGCTTTAGTACCTGCTCTGGCGTCAACATATCATTTTTCCAATTTGAGATGGCACTGAGCAGTTGACGTAATAAATCTTTATCACCATCAAGCTGCTTTTCCGTCAGCTCTTTTAAAAGCGCCAACTGATCTTGGTCATCAAATAAGGAGAAACCAGGCTTAAGACCTAGCGCTTTATATTCACGCTTAATGATGTTTAAGCCTAAAGTATGAAAGGTTGAAACCATTAACCCTTTAGATTCACCTTTGCCCAGCGTTTGCGCTACACGCTCTTTCATTTCACGGGCGGCTTTATTGGTGAAAGTAACCGCAGCAATATTACGCGCTTTGTAACCACACTGCTTAACTAGATAAGCAATTTTATTAGTGATCACTCGCGTCTTACCTGAACCTGCCCCAGCAAGGACTAAACATGGGCCAGACACGTATTTCACGGCTTCATCTTGGTTGGGGTTAAGTTTCATGGCCATCTCAGGAGTGTAAATCAAAGGATATATCATAATCGTGCAATAAGAAGATTGCTATGATTAGAGAACCCTTATGGAAAGCTAAATCTTTATCAAAATAGTTAATTGAACGTTTTTTCATAAATTATAAGAAAGTTTGTTGCATATTGGATGGTATTTTAAGCTATAATGAATGAACGTTCATTCACCCACTATATGTAAGTGTCTGGATCTAGTTCTATGGTAGATAAAAGACAGCAAATCATAGATGCCGCCGAAGACCTGATCGCTGAATCAGGTTTTCAGGGTTTCTCGATGCATAAGTTGGCCAAGGAAGCTGGCGTTGCAGCAGGAACGATATACCGCTATTTCTCTGACAAGGAAGATTTATTGCTACAAGTAAGACTAGCGGTAGTACAACGAAATGCTGAAGTTGTTCAACGTGGCGTTAATAACGCTATGCCACTTAAGGAACGATTTAGAACTATGTGGCTAAACATTTTCGATCTCTCGCGTACCAACATCGATAATTTAAAAAATCGAGCGCAGTACGATTCCTTGCCTTGCATGCGCAATCATGAAACTAAGGAAATTGAGCGCAAAATGTTTAGCAAAGTGGATAAATTTTTTACAGAAGGTCGAGAGCAAGGGCTGTTTAAGCCTCTAGATAACCCAGTGTTGGCAGCACTGAGTCTAGAAATCAGTGTCACTTTGGCACGCAAACAAGCTCTTGGATATTACCAATTGGATCAAACAGCCATTGATGCGGCCATTGAAGCTAGTTGGGATGCGATTATCAAACACTAATTTGGAGTTCTAATAAGAATGAAAAAGTGGACTTTTTATATGCTGCTTATCGCAATACTACTCTTTGGTAGCGTGATAGGCTATAACCTATTTAGACAATACAAGATAGAAGAGTATCTGGCCAATCGTCCAGAACAAGAATTCCCCGTTACTGCCACTCAAGTTCAAGCGGTCGACTGGGTACCTGTTATTGAAGCCATAGGCTTTATCGAGCCCAACCAAGGCGTCACAGTTGCCAATGAATCGGCAGGTGTGATTGATAAGATTGCTTTTGACTCAGGCACCAATGTCGAAGAAGGCCAGCCTTTGGTAATGCTAGATTCATCGGTCGAAAAAGCTGATCTCAAGAGCGCCGAAGCGAAATTACCAGCCGCACGAGCCAAATATAAGCGTTACCAAGGGCTTTATAAAAAAGGCTCAGTATCAAAAGAAACCCTTGATGATGCTGAAGCCAACTACTTCTCGCTTAGATCGGATATCGACAGCCTTAAGGCTACTATTGATAGGCGCGAAATCAAAGCACCTTTTGCTGGCGTAGTCGGCATTCGTAATGTTTATCTAGGGCAATACCTGCAAACGGGTACAGATATTGTTCGCCTTGAAGATACTAGTGTAATGCGCTTGCGTTTTACTGTTCCACAAACAGACATTTCACGCATCAACTTAGAGCAACAAGTCGATATTTTTGTCGATGCTTACCCAGACACTCCATTCCAAGGCTCAATCACAGCTATTGAACCTGCTGTCAGTGTGCAAAGTGGCTTAATTCAAGTGCAAGCAGACATTCCAAATAATGATGGAAAGCTGCGCAGCGGCATGTTTGCTAGGGCTAACATCATATTGCCAACCATGGAAAACCAAGTCACCCTGCCACAAACCGCTATCACTTTTACTCTCTATGGTGACAATGTATACATCATCTCTGAGCAAGATGGAGTAAAACGCGTCAAGCAGCAAGTGGTTAAAGTCGGTGAGCGAGTAAGAGACATTGCTCATATTCTAGAAGGCGTTAAACCAGGCGACATGGTGGTCACATCAGGTCAAGTACGCCTTAGCAACGATGCAAAAGTGCGTGTAGTAGAAAGCGATGCCACTACTCCACCAGCTGAAACACCTATGCTCTAATCTGGAGGCCTCATGCGCTTTACTGATGTTTTTATTAAACGTCCAGTTTTAGCGGTATCAGTCAGCTTTTTGATCGCACTGCTTGGCTTACAAGCCGTGTTCAAAATGCAGGTACGAGAATACCCTGAAATGACCAACACCGTAGTCACGGTGACCACTAGCTACTACGGAGCCAGTGCAGATTTGATTCAAGGCTTTATTACTCAGCCTTTGGAGCAAGCCGTAGCTCAAGCTGATAATATCGACTACATGACTTCATCTTCTGAACTCGGTACTTCTACCATTACTGTCAATATGAAGTTAAATACCGACCCAAACTCGGCTTTGTCTGATATTTTGGCTAAAACCAACTCGGTCCGCTCTCAGCTGCCGAAAGAAGCAGAAGACCCTACTGTAACCATGTCAACAGGTTCAACGACTGCGGTTTTGTATATTGGCTTTACCAGTGATGAGCTATCATCGAGTCAAATCACTGATTATCTTGAGCGAGTGGTTAATCCGCAGCTATTTACCGTTAATGGTGTTTCAAAAATAGACCTTTACGGCGGCCTTAAATATGCACTGCGTGTATGGCTTGACCCAGCTAAAATGGCAGCTTTTGGCTTAACCGCAAATGATGTAATGGGGGTTTTGGATGCTAACAACTACCAGTCAGCCGCAGGCCAAGCGGTGGGTGAGTTTGTTCTTTACAACGGCAGTGCAGACACTCAAGTTTCTAATGAGGAAGAACTGAGAAACTTGGTGGTGAGTTCTGATAAGGGCAAAGTCACTCGCTTGGGGGATATCGCCAAGGTAACACTTGAAAAAAGCCATGATACCTATCGCGCCAGCGCCAATGGTCAAGAAGCAGTGGTTGCCGCGATTAACGCAGCACCAACAGCTAACCCAATCAATATTGCCGCTGATGTGCATAAGATGCTTCCTCAGTTAGAGAAAGATCTGCCGAGCAACATCAAAATGAACGTGATGTATGACTCAACTATTGCTATCAATGAGTCGATTAATGAAGTTATTCACACTATCGCTGAAGCTGCATTAATTGTACTTGTGGTAATTACCCTATTTTTAGGCTCATTTCGCGCCGTTTTAATTCCTATAGTCACTATTCCATTGTCATTGATTGGTGTTGCTATGGTGATGCAAGCCATGGGCTTTTCATGGAACCTAATGACGCTACTAGCCATGGTTCTTGCAATAGGTTTGGTGGTTGATGATGCTATCGTCGTTCTAGAAAACGTCGATAGACATATAAAACTTGGTGAGTCACCATTCAGAGCAGCCATTATAGGAACAAGGGAAATAGCGGTCCCAGTTATTGCTATGACCTTAACTCTAGGCGCGGTCTACGCACCAATAGCGCTTATGGGAGGCATTACCGGTTCCTTGTTTAAAGAGTTTGCTTTAACACTGGCAGGATCGGTATTTGTATCAGGCATCATAGCATTAACCTTATCACCCATGATGTGTTCTAAAATGCTTAAGGCCAATGAGGAGCCAAGCAAATTTGAGCAAAAAGTTCACCATGTGCTCGACAATATGACTCTGCGCTATGAGAAAATGCTTAGCGCTGTGATGCTCCATCGACCAGTGGTCATTGGTTTTGCGGTGATTGTTTTTGCCAGCTTACCTTTGCTATTTAAGTTTATTCCAAGTGAGCTCGCTCCCTCGGAAGACAAAGGCGTTGTAATGCTGATGGGTACGGCACCTTCCAATGCAAATCTCGACTTCATGCAAAACACCATGAATGAGGTCAATACTATACTATCGGATCAAAAAGAAGTGGCCTATGCACAGGTCTTTACTGGTGTGCCTAGCTTGAATCAAGCCTTTGGTATTGCTTCATTGGTCCCTTGGAGTGAACGTGAAGCTGGACAAAACGAAGTTGTAAATAGAGTAACAGAGCTGGTAAAAGAAGTTCCAGGAATGGCAGTAATCGCATTCCAGATGCCTGAACTTCCGGGAGCTGGGTCTGGACTACCCATTCAGTTTGTACTCACAACACCAAATGCGTTTGAAAGTTTATTTACTGTAGCGACCGACATCCTTACTGAAGTGAGTGCTAACCCAATGTTTGTCTATTCTGAGCTGGATCTTAACTATGATTCAGCCACGATGAAGATCAAGATTGATAAGGATAAAGCCGGCGCTTACGGCGTGACCATGCAAGATATTGGTACCACGTTAAGCACTATGATGTCTGATGGTTATGTTAACCGTATCGATCTCAATGGTCGCTCTTATGAAGTGATCCCTCAGGTAGAACGTAAGTGGCGCCTTAACCCAGAATCAATGAAAAACTACTATGTTAAAGGCGCAGATGGTAAAGCGCTCCCTCTTAGTAACTTAATAACTATTGATGTGGTGGCCGAACCGCGCTCCTTACCTCACTTTAACCAGCTAAACTCAGCAACTATAAGTGCTGCTTCAGCACCAGGCACTGCAATGGGTGATGCTATTAATTGGTTCGAGGACATAGCAAACAACAAACTACCAAGCGGTTATAACCATGATTATATGGGTGAATCTCGCCAGTTTGTTACTGAAGGTAGCGCCCTTTATGCCACCTTTGGGTTGGCACTAGCGATCATCTTCTTAGTCTTAGCAATTCAATTTGAGTCGCTAAAAGATCCACTGGTGATTATGGTATCCGTGCCTCTCGCTATCTGTGGCGCTTTGATATCTCTAGCATGGGGTGCAGCATCGATGAATATCTATTCTCAGGTCGGGCTAATAACCCTAGTGGGCTTGATTACCAAACATGGTATCTTGATCTGTGAGGTCGCCAAAGAAGAACAGCTGCATAACAAGTTAGGTAAAATGGACGCAGTGATGGCGGCAGCCAAAGTTCGTCTGCGCCCAATCCTAATGACCACCGCAGCCATGATCGCGGGTCTAATCCCTCTGATGTACGCATCAGGAGCAGGAGCAGCCCAGCGCTTTAGTATTGGCATTGTTATTGTTGCAGGGCTTGCGATAGGAACTGTGTTTACCCTATTTGTTCTGCCTGTAATATACAGCTACCTTGCCGAAAAACATAAACCGCTTCCGGTTTTTGTTGAAGACAAGGACTTAGAGAAGTTGGCTCGAGTCAATGAAGCAAAAGCCGCTCATCGCCAACTGGCTGATAAAAAATAACGCCACAATCTAACACTGAGGCCGCCCTTTGAGGTGGCCTTTTTTATTCTTTACGCCAATAACTGACGCTCTCATAGCGACTTTCTTTAGCCAATTACGTAAAATAGAAACAAACGTAAAGGAGCTTTTGACATGTTTGACCCCAAGAAATTAGAGCAGATCGCGAAACAAATTCATGACTCCATGCCTACTCCTGTAAAAGAGTTAGGTGCCGATGTCGACCAGAAAGTTCGCCAGGTGATTCAAGGCCAGCTAAACAAGCTAGATGTGGTAAGCCGGGAAGAGTTTGATGTACAGACTCAAGTTCTTATGCGTACCCGCGAGAAGCTGACCGCGATGGAACAAAAGCTGACCGAGCTAGAAGATAAGCTAGCAGAGAAATAAGCGCACGAGAGCGTTTCATATACAATAAAAAGGCTTGGTCTCAATCGACCAAGCCTTTTGCATTAGATGTTGTGTATTATCTTGTATTTATTGCTCCAGTCTGTCTGGAGTCTATATCAGGCGCAGTTTATGCGCCTTTTCATAAGATGAATTAACCGCCCACAGCGATACGTTTCATGTCCGTCATGTAACCGCGCAGTTCTTCACCAATGTATTCTACTGGGTGATTGCGGATCGTTTCATTCACAGCAATCAGAGTCGCATTATCGACTTGATTTGAGGTCTCGCCCAAACCTTTACCAATCACATCTGTGCCAATTGATGGCATGAACTTCTCGCGCAACAAAGGTGTTGCGACATTAGCAAACAGGTAGTTACCATATTCTGCCGTGTCTGAGATAACAACGTTCATTTCGTACAGACGCTTACGTGCCACAGTATTGGCAATCAGTGGCAGCTCGTGTAGTGACTCATAGTAAGCGGACTCATCAATAATACCAGACGCTGTCATAGCTTCGAATGCAAGCTCAACACCCGCACGAACCATAGCAACTAGCAAGATTCCTTTATCGAAGTACTCTTGCTCAGTGATCTCTACATCACCAGCTGGGTAGTTTTCAAACGCAGTCTCACCAGTTTCAGCACGCCAACCAAGTAAGTTTGCATCATCATTGGCCCAGTCAGCCATCATGGTGCTAGAGAAATGCCCAGTAATAACATCGTCCATATGCTTATTATAAAGAGGGCGCATAAGCTCTTTCAGCTCTTCAGAAAGCTCAAATGCTTTAACTTTTGCTGGGTTTGATAGGCGATCCATCATATGTGTAATGCCGCCAAACTTAAGCGCTTCAGTGATGGTTTCCCAACCGTACTGGATCAATTTACCTGCAAAGCTTGGGTCAATACCTTCCGCTACCATCTTCTCATAGCTAACAATAGAGCCCGCTTGCAACATACCACACAAGATAGTTTGCTCACCCACAAGATCAGATTTAACTTCAGCAACAAATGAAGACTCTAGACAACCTGCACGATGGCCACCAGTCCCAGCAGCCCATGCTTTGGCAATATCCCAACCTTCACCTTTGGGGTCGTTTTCTGGGTGTACTGCAATCAAGGTAGGGACACCAAAACCTCGCTTGTACTCTTCACGAACCTCGGTACCTGGACATTTAGGCGCGACCATAACAACGGTTAAGTCCTTACGGATCTGCATACCCTCTTCAACAATGTTAAAACCATGCGAGTAACCAAGTGCAGCGCCTTCTTTCATTAGTGGCATAACCGTTTCTACCACATTGGTGTGCTGCTTATCTGGCGTTAGATTAACTACTAAATCAGCTTGAGGTATAAGCGTTTCATAGCTGCCTACTTCAAAACCATTTTCTTGAGCATTTTTAAAAGATTGACGCTGCTCATCGATAGCAGCTTGACGCAATGCATAAGACACATCCAAACCTGAATCACGCATATTTAGGCCTTGGTTTAGACCTTGAGCACCACAGCCAACAATGACCACTTTCTTACCTTTTAGGTAATCAGCTTCTGTTGCAAACTCACTGCGATCCATGAAACGGCAGCGGCCAAGCTGATCTAGCTGCTCTCGTAAGTTTAGTGTATTGAAATAGTTAGCCATGTCGGGCCTCCTTTAAAGATATATCCGCTTTGGTCGGTCTCTAATCACCGAATATCTCGATACTAAAGCAGACACAAGCTTGCTTAAAGTGATATATTCACAACTAGTTATTGCAAAAATTGCAACATGGAACCAGCTATTTATGAACATAAAGCACTTACAACTCTTTATTCACTTGTGTGATAGTAAAAGCTTTGCCAAAACGGCTTCAGCCATGCATGTCAGTCCCTCAGCCCTTAGCAGACAGATACAAAAGCTAGAGTCAGAAACAGGGCAGGAGCTGTTTGTGCGTGACAACCGTAGCGTCGAACTTACCCCTGCTGCAAAGAAATTGATGCCTGTCGCGCTGAAAATAATAACTGAGTGGCAAAGCTTTTACTCTCAATTGCAATATGAGGAGCAGGAACTCAAAGGCGAGATTCGTTTATTTTGTTCTGTCACCGCAAGCTATAGTCATCTTCCCGAGCTGCTGTCTGAGTTTCGCCTGCGACATCCTTTTATTGAGTTTAAATTATCAACGGGGGATCCTGCGCAAGCAATAGACAAAGTACTCAGTGATGAAGTTGACGTCGCTATTTCGGCGCAGCCCGACCAACTGCCCGCCAAACTAAAGTTTGAAACAATAAGTGAAATTCCATTGTCTGTTATCGCACCCGCAGGTGTCAGTAGCTTTACTCAAGCTTTGCAAGAAGCTAAGCCAGACTGGACCCAGATACCCTTTATTGTCCCAGAATCAGGTACAGCAAGGGAACGGGCCAACACTTGGTTTAAATCAATGAAAATAAAACCAAATATCTACGCTCATGTTTCAGGACATGAAGCCATTGTTAGCATGGTTGCGTTAGGTTGTGGCGTGGGCATTGCCCCTGACGTGGTTATCAATAACAGTCCGGTCAAAGAAAAGATTCACAGATTGAAAGTCGCTTCAATCAAACCGTTCAAGCTTGGGGTATGTTGCAAACGTTCCCAGTGGGACAACCCACTGGTCAAAGCTTTGTGGCAAGTCGCGCAAAACACTTATATTGTTTCCTAGCTTTTATCAACCAAGCCTCTAGATAGGGTAAATCATATGACTCTGGAAAATTGCTGCTGACGCGCCTTGATGCGCAAGTATTTGTCAAAACACATACAAATATTGCGAATAAGAAGTCGTCCACGAAGAGTGACCAGTAGCTCCTTTTCCGTCATCTCAACCAGTTCATCGTCAATGAAGGTTTGTAGCAATTTAATATCATCTTTAAAGTATTCACTAAACCGGATACCAAACTCCGACTCAATTGTGCTGACATCAAGTCTGAAGTTACAAATTAGCTGTTTAATCACTTCACGGCGTAGTAAGTCATCACTATCAAGAGATAAGCCTTTCCAAAGTGCATGTCGCTGAGAAAGCACTTGCTCATAATAGGTCTTCAAATCCTTTTGATTCTGAGCATAAGCATTTCCAACCATGGAAATCGCAGAAACGCCAAAGCCCACGAGATCGCACTCACCCTGTGTGGTATAACCTTGGAAGTTACGATGCAAAACACCATGACGCTGAGCAACAGCCAGCTCATCATCGGGCTTGGCAAAATGGTCCATACCAATATACTGATAACCTGCCTTGGTTAAGGTCGAGATTGTATCTTGAAGAATAGCCATCTTTTCTTGAGCTTTGGGCAAGTCTTCATCTTTAATTTTACGCTGAGCGGCAAACAGTTGTGGCATATGAGCGTAGTTAAATATAGACAAACGGCCTGGTTGCAGGTCTAACACTTGGGTCAAGGTGTTAGCAAAGCGCTCTCGCGTCTGTTTGGGCAGACCATAAATAAGGTCTAAGTTTGTTGAACGGAAACCAAGCGCTTTCGCCCGCTCGACCAAAGCAAAAATAAAATCTTCATCTTGCTCACGATTCACCAACTTTTGAACTTGCTTGTCAAAGTCTTGAACACCAATACTTAAGCGGTTAAAGCCCTCATGGCAAAGATGATCGAGTGTATCCAGCTCGATTTCCCTAGGGTCCACCTCAATACTTATTTCAGCGTCGCCTTCGAAACAAAACTCAGCCCTTAAGGTGTTCATCAAGCGGCTAATTTGCTGCTTACTAAGAAAAGTGGGGGTTCCACCGCCTAAATGAAGCTGGGTCACTCTACGCCCTTGCAGCAGTGACGCCCGCGTAAGAATTTCTTGCTCAAGGACATCCAGATATTGATCGGCTTTATGGGCATGGCGTGTGATAACTTTATTACACCCACAGTAATAACAAAGCTTATGACAAAACGGAATATGGATGTATAGAGATAATGGACGCTCTGGATACTCAGCACAAGCCATGTCGTAATCAGCAATAGTAAACGCCTCATGAAACTCTAGCGCTGTGGGATAAGACGTATAGCGAGGACCAGCGTAATTATACTTATCAAGTACGACTTGATCCCAAACTATTTGTTGGCTTGCAGCGACTGGCTGAGACATGGTGTTCTTCCGTTTGTGAAATCATACGCAGGCGGTCAGAGTAACCGCGCTAATACTCCGCTTATTCTGCCACATACATTTGAAGAACAAAGGCAAGCTTAGTATTTATAAGGCAGTAATAGTGAGAACTGATAACTCGATCACTTACCCAAAAACACGCTGCCTTGCTATATCATCTGAATATTAATTTGGTTGTTGAGTGGTTGAACTTTCTCTTGTAGCTGTTTTAGTTCCTCGATAACAGTTTGTTCTAGGCGTGACTCTGCCTTGTGGCGTTCAAGGTTTTGCTTCATGCGCTCTTTTTTAGCCAGTTGCTGCCTATCATCGCCGCGAGCCATGTCTTTTACCAAATGATAGAGCTCTGAGGTTGCCGGAAACTCTTTGTCAAAATCAAAGCGTTCTTCTCCCTGAACATAATCCATAATGTTGTACACACGAATACTTATTTCCGATAAATCACATTGGCCCTGAATACCAGCCATACATAAAATACGTACGTTTTCAAAAATATTAGCATTGCGCTTATCAATGGCTAACTTTGTATGATGCTGCTGCAATTCCTTTTGCTTCTTTAGTTGGAGCAGAAGGTAACCGGCATAAGACGCTAAGGCGAGAATAATAACTCCACCGACTATGGCTAATAAGGTTACATTCATCAAACGCTCTACCCTTTAAACTGATTCAAATCGAGATCTTCAAATTGCGACAACAACTCGTCATCAGATGACAATTGCTTAGTCATTTTCTTCTTAGCTGAGGAGACATCATCTCCCGAGGTTAAGTGTTCATCCTCGGAATCATCTTCGACATAAATGCCCAACTGTTTCATCAGTACTTCGATACGAGCAAGTTTTTCATCAACATACTTCTGTAGACCAGCACCTAGGTTTTCACCATTATCAAGGCGGTCAAGCAAAACATTAAGCTGGGCATCATTTTCCAACATGTCTAATTCTTGCTCTGCATCTAGACGGCGCTGTGCCTTGGTCGATTTTTTGACCGTTTCCACTACCAATGGAATTTTCTTTTTGCTGCCCAAACGCGGATCACTTGCTTGACCAGACGATGTATGCGCTTGCTTCTTCGCTTCTGAATTACGATTTCCGGTTTTTAATCCTTTGCGCTTTTTATCTTTCTTACGCAAACGCCCTTCAACATCAGCTTGGGTCCGGTTACGCACCACAATCAGATCGCCATTACCACCTGATTTTACTTTTTTACTACGGCTCATTACTGGGGTTTCCTCAGTAGAATTACATCATTTCCAACAAATTCGAGTTTGAGCTTATCCCGCTCAGCCAAATACTTAAACGTATTGCGGCTAAAAAAGACCACATGAGTTGGGTCATTTTTATAGTGCCATTTTGCAAACGCCTCAACATCGATAACCATCTTGGTCATCAGGCCAATCCAGCCACCAGGCTTAACTAAATTTAACCATTGCTGCCACACCTTATCTGGATGATAGAGATGCTCAATCACTTCCGTGGCAGTCACAAAATCATAAGTACGCGCCAATACCTCAGAGCTAGGGTAATAATAAAGGTCGTACAAAGACATTTTATGTCCCTGCTCTTCTAACATCAAAGATAGCGTCGGGCCGGGTCCACAGCCAAAATCTAGGCCTTCTGAGCTAGGCTTTATGCGCTCTAGCATAGAATCGGCGATCCTTGATAAGAAGTTACGGTAGCCATCATCATTTGGATCGTTCTCATGCAGATCGTAGTGGGCTTTTTCCGCTTTTGCATCCAATCTTTGTTCAGGATCCACATAGACTAGTTCACATTCTTGACACTGAAGATAAGCACGACGTTTATCCTGATAATAATCCAAGAGTGCGGAACTATGGCAAAGTGGGCAGTAATTCATGATGGCATCCTTAAACAGGGATGCGAAACATACCAGAAACTGACGCCAGAGTGGAGCATTATTGGACAAATAATCATCAGTTGTGAAAAATATTCACCGCGAGTAAAGCAGCTTCTGGGGTTTAGAGTGCTCGTTATAATAAAGCGCTGAGTTGGTAGACTCCCAGATTGTATGATATGTCCAAGCTACACTGGCAAATCATTTTGAGTTTTAGAAACTATATATCTGGTTGAAATAAAAAAGCGATAGGAAATACCTATCGCTCTCTAAGCTTGCCGTGCGGCAATAATACGCAGTGATAAACTTGCGTTAAATGTCCATTTGTTATTAACGCTTTCCTTGCTAAAGATGTTGTTTTTCACCATCCTAGTGAATTTTAATCATCCTTTCACTTCCTGTCTCTGGGCTTTTCCTTAGCCTGATCCTTTTCGTTGTCTAAACCCTCAGACAAAGCGATCATCCCTATCATGTAGGCTTCCTGCTTACTACACTTCCTGAGTGATACAGGTGAATACTCAGCTGATTTGATTACTCTAACTTCTAACAAAATTAACGCAATCTAGATGAAGAAAAAAACACCCGCTTATAGAGATAAAGATATAAAACATTAAATTTCAAATGCTTATACTTATTCGATAGAAAAAAATGATAGCAACAAGCGCTAATATCTCACAGAATTATGAGACAGATAACTAACCCACATACATTGAGCAATGTGATATCACTCATCTGAAAAAGCCCAGACAAGTGTCTGGGCTTTTCAAAACCATAATTGCTCGAGCAAATAAATCAGTGTTAATGCAGGCCACCAACATATTTCGACAAAGTGTCTATGTCTTCATCAGTCAGTTTCTTAGCGATGTCACGCATCATGCCATTCATATCATTAGCACGATTACCGTCACGGAATTTTTCTAACTGAGCTTTGATGTAGTCAGCATGCTGACCAGAAATTTTAGGGAAACCTGAAAGCTCAGTACCATTCCCACGAGGGCCGTGACAAGCAATACAGGCGGTAAGACCGCGTTCAGCGTCACCTGCTGTGTATAAGGCTTTGCCCTTTTGCACAACGTTTTCTGGAGTGGTATTATTCGAAATCGGTAATGACGAGTAGTAGGCCGCAAGGTCCTTCATGTCCTGCTCAGATAGAGGCATGGCCATTCCACTCATGACAGGATCATAACGTCCTTGCTTACCGTTGCTGGTCATACCTAGCTTAAACTCTCTAAGCTGCTTCTCGATATATTTAGCATGTTGACCTGCAATCTTAGGATACATTGCGAGTTGACTGTTGCCGTCAGCACCATGACAAGCAACACAAGTTTGAGATTTTCCTTTTCCAGCTTCGATACTGCCTTGAGCCCATACAGAGCAGCTGGCTAAAAGACTCAAGATTAGCGCTAATTTATTCATGACATTCCATTATAATTATCAAGCTTCCAGTACCACTCTGCGTTGCCACTCATGGTACAATAGGCGACCTTATGCCGAGCACGGTTATTTTACACACTTTCATATAAAAGTAATCAATCGACGACACAAAGTCGAGATGGAGTTAACAGTGAACGTAAAAATTCATTATCAAAACACCCATTTCATCACCAGCGCACCTGATATTCGTCATCTGCCTGAGGATGAAGGTATCGAAGTTGCGTTCGCAGGACGCTCCAATGCAGGTAAATCGAGTTCATTAAATCGGTTAACCAACCAGAAAAGTTTAGCGAAAACCAGTAAAACACCAGGCCGAACACAATTAATCAACCTTTTTAAAGTGACAGAGGGCTGCCATATTGTTGATCTTCCGGGTTATGGTTTTGCTCAAGTCCCGCTTGAAATGAAGAAGAAATGGCAAAAATCTTTGGGAGAATACCTACAAAAACGTCAATGTTTAAAGGGACTTGTGGTATTGATGGATATTCGCCACCCGATGAAAGACCTTGACCAACAGTTGATCTATTGGGCAGTAGATAGCGGCATTCCTGTGCAGGTGCTTTTGACCAAAGCAGACAAGCTAAAAAGTGGTGCGCGCAAAGCTCAGGTTCTAAAAATAAAAAATGAGGCGGTAGGGTTTGGAGGAGATGTGAGCGTGGCGGCATTTTCTTCACTGAAAGGCATAGGTGTGGATGCACTGCGTAATAAACTTGATCAATGGTTTGCACCTGCTTTGACAGAGCAACTAGAAACAGATCAAGATGAGCAAGAAAACTCCGCCCTCGACCAAGGTAGCTAACCAGAAAAATAGATCTGAATTTATTTAGGCCTAACATCAGCGACCTTGCTCTATGGTAGGTTCGCTAAATACCTCTACCTTTTTCTATCCGTCCAATGGCGTTAGTAAGACCCAAACATTATTAGTAACTCGTTGGCTTAGTATTGAGGACGATCAGTACCTATCGATAACAATCGATACCTCTTAGAAGATATAAAATGAAGCTTTATTACAAATTTAGTTTGGGTTACTACATAAATGACACCCATAAGTACTGTAGATAACTGGATAGCATGTAGGTCAAAGATTTTATTTCGGCACAATAAAAAACGCCCCAGCCAAACACTGGCTGGGGCGGCTGAATCAGCCTAATCCAATAACGTGAAACAAAAGGTCTAAAAGATAGAACATCTTACCTCTGTACCCTACGCCTTGTAATGTACAACAATTGGTCATAAATTAAAACCATTTTTGTAAGTTATTTTCAGCATTTTTTTATTTAGCTACATAGACAAAAAATGCAAATGAAAAACTTCAAATAATAAAAAAGCCAGCATCAATTGCTAGCTTAACTTATTTGCATGATATTAATGGTATTTTTATCAGTGGGCTTGATCCCAATTATCACCATGGCCTGCTTCCGCCACCAAAGGAACGTTCAGACTTGCTGCAGATTCCATCAGCTCTTGTACTTTACTTTCAATTTCAGTCAAAACTGATTCTTTAACTTCAAAAACCAATTCATCATGAACTTGCATGAGCAGCTTAACTCGGCCTTCTCCATGCGCCTCAATCCACTCATCAACCAATAACATGGCCTTTTTAATTATATCAGCGGCAGTGCCTTGCATAGGTGCGTTAATCGCTGCTCGCTCTGCTGCTTTACGGCGGATACCGTTGCGCGACTTTATTTCGGGTAAATACAGCCTGCGACCAAGAAGTGTCTCGACATAACCTTTCTCTGCCGCCTTACTACGCGTATCTTCCATATACTGCATTACCCCTGGATAGCGCTCAAAATAGGTATCCATATATTGCTGGGCTTCGTTACGCGCAATACCAAGTTGCTTTGCCAGTCCAAAAGCACTCATGCCATAGATCAGACCAAAATTCACTGCCTTCGCACGCCGGCGTTGCTCCGCCGAAACCTGCTCAATATCAACACCTATGATTTCTGCGGCTGTCGCTGAGTGAATATCCTTACCCTGCTTAAAAGCATCCAATAGCGCTTTATCACCTGACAAGTGAGCCATAATGCGCAGCTCAATCTGAGAATAGTCGACAGCCATTATCTTATACCCTGGCGAAGCGATAAATGCCTGACGGATACGGCGTCCTTGCTCATTGCGAATAGGAATGTTTTGTAAGTTCGGGTCTGTCGACGATAATCGACCTGTAGCAGTGACGGCTTGATGGTAGGAAGTATGAACACGGCCCGTCTGTGAATTGATCATCTTGGGCAGTTTATCCGTGTAAGTCGATTTGAGTTTGGCCAAACCTCGATATTCTAAAATCAACTTAGGCAGTGGGTAATCGAGTGCCAGTTCCTGCAAGACTTCTTCGTTGGTAGACGGAGTGCCAGAAGGCGTCTTCTTGATAATGGGTAAACCCATTTTTTCAAATAAGATAGCTTGCAACTGCTTTGGCGAGTTCATATTGAACTCTTGCTCGGCGACTTCAAACGCCTCTTGCTCCAATTCATCAAGGCGCACAGTAATTTCTTTAGATTGTTCGGCGAGTTTGACGGAGTCAATCAATACACCTGTTCTTTCCATCCGGGACAACACAGGAACAAGAGGCACTTCAATCTCCTCATAAATCCCCCTAAGCTTGTCATCTTGATTGATGCTTTCAGTCAAGCGGTTATGCAAGCGGAGTGTTACATCCGCATCCTCAGCGGCGTATGGAGACGCTTGCTCTAATTCAATCTGATTAAAAGTAAGCTGTTTCTTTCCCTTACCCGCAATCTGCTCAAAAGAAATGCAATTGTGCTGTAGAAAGCGTAACGCCAAACTATCCATATCATGTTTGCCGCCGACACTGTTGAACACGTAGGAAGCAAGCATAGTATCATGCTTTATCCCCTTCATTTCAATGCTGTATCGCGCTAGTACACTGGCATCATATTTAAGGTTTTGACCAACCTTAGATTGAGAGTCGTCCTCTAAAATTGGTTTAAGTTTATCAAGCACCCAACTGCGATCCAGTTGCTCTGGGGCATCAAGATAGTCATGAGCCAGAGGAACATAAGCTGCAAGCCCCTCTTCAATCGCAAATGAGACACCAACTAGATTGGCAGCCATGTAATCTAGGCTGTCTGTCTCTGTGTCAAAGGAAAAAACATCGGAGGCTTCAAGTTTGGCAAGCCAGGTATAAAAAGTATCCTGATCCAGTATGGTTTGATAGCCACTGCGATCAATCGTAACCGCTGAGTTCTCCACATCACTCGCAGCACGAACATTTCCAGCCGAAGAAGAATCCGATTTTTCATCTACAACGACAGCGCCATTGCTACCGTCCAAAATTTCATTTAACCAAGATTTAAACACCAACTGGCCATATAGCTTGGTCAGTTCACCTGTATTTGGCTGGGATTTAAGTAAAGCATCGTATGAGTTTTCAAGCTCTACATCTAATTTTATCGTCGCTAGTTCATAAGATAAAAACGCATTGTCTTTGTTATCAACCAACTTCTTAGCCATGGTTTTAGAACCTCGAAAGCCAAGATCCGCGATCTGCTCAAGATTATCATAGAGCTTAGTCAACCCTCCAATGCCTTTCAGCAGCGCAGTAGCAGTTTTATCACCGACGCCTGGGACTCCAGGAATATTGTCCACCTTATCACCCATAAGTGCCAAATAATCAATAATTAACTCTGGTGGGATACCAAACTTTTCAATGACCCCTTCGCGATCCAACACAACATTAGTCATGGTGTTGATTAACGTGACATTCTCATCAACTAGCTGAGCCATATCTTTGTCACCTGTACTGATCAAAACTGGCATTCCTGCTTGAGAAGCTTTTGAAGCAAGCGTACCAATCACATCATCAGCCTCGACGCCTGGTACACAGATTAAAGGCAAGCCCATAGCCCTAATAACGTCATAAAGAGGTTCAATTTGGCACCTTAGTTCGTCAGGCATAGGTGGACGGTTGGCCTTATACTCAGGATACATGTCATCACGGAAAGTCTTTCCTTTGGCATCAAATACTACGGCAATGCGTTCTGAAGCAAACTGGCGCATCATACTGCGCAGCATATTCACTACACCATAGACAGCATTGGTAGGTATCTCGCCATTAGTCATAGTGTCTGGGTAGGCATGAAATGCACGATAGAGGTAAGAAGAGCCGTCAATTAAGATCAGCGGGTTATCAGGAATACGAGCCATAGTTTAAGCATCCAAGAAAAAAATACCTGCTAAGAATGCCATGACTGCCTCAGTGGATCCATGTTAACTGATCACATATCCCTTGGATCTGTTAACAAACTCGCGCGCTGCAACAAGCCACCTGTGGATAAGTCTGTTTATAGTATTTATACATTTCAACATCAAACAATAACAAAAATGACATTAATGATTATATTTAACTGATCTAAAAAGAAAAAATGCAAGATCTATATGTTAAGTCTCGATCGAAAAAAGATCCTGAGTTGTGGAAAAGACTATCGGTATCCTTTCACTCAGATCAATAGGTGATTTACCATAGTGGTATTTTGCGCAAACCGATAATTATCAAACGCCAAACATAAAAAAAGCGACATCGATTGGATGTCGCCTAGCAAAAATTAGTTAAAGCATACCTAGTTGAACAATACGCTTTATCATAAAGCTATAAATTACACTGGAAGCAATGTGAGCAATGTCGTGTCAAATTGAATGAGCGTAAGTTCGATAGAATTCATATCCTTAAAAGGCTAGATTTCGCTGAACCTCTCTTATTCCCTAAGACGAGATAAATAATAATTATTCTCATTTAAAACGTCAAGGTCTAAATGAGAAAAAATCTCATTTATTTTTTAACACGCTAATATTTGCTTAATAAAATGGAGCCTAGATTTAGTTAAAGGTGATTTTTTTTCAAAATTTTCAACTAGATAGTTATTTTTTATCAATAGGTTCAGCATCTTGGGGAATTGATTACGAGATTTAACCCTGAGCTGTGAGTACTTGTTCTGTCGCACCCAAGCTTCTTGGTGTTCCAGAAGTTTTTGCGCCACACCTTTTTTTCGGGCGAATGGAATTACTCCTCCTAACCAACTATAAAAAGTATCTCTATCCAATTCATAGCCAATCTTAAAGCCAAGTAATTGATGGTTTTCTTCGGCAACTTGAATGAGATACTTCTTATCCCTCAAACGAGAGGCTAAACTCTCACTCGATTCCTTGTGCTCAAATTCATCAATACTTTGTATCACCTCAACACATTCTTCGAGTGTTCCGATGCGATATTCAATTCCCATTTATGCCTCCAAAAAACAAAAGCTGGCTAACAAACGTCAGCCAGCTTTGTAGTGACCATTAATTCTATTAAGATGATTGTAAAAACTTGGCCGATTCAGCATTATCTCTTGCCAGCCATTCAGCGACATCTTTGGCGAAGTAAGTCAGGATTCCATCAGCACCCGCTCGTTTAAAGCACAGCAGTGACTCCATGACCGTTTCACGTTCTTTTAGCCAACCATTTAAGAACGCTGCCTTGTGCATGGCATATTCACCTGATACCTGATAGGCAAATGTAGGAATACCAAGTTCAGATTTTACACGCCGTACAACATCAAGATAAGGCATTCCTGGTTTAACCATCACCATATCAGCACCTTCATTGATATCCATGGCTACCTCATGAACAGCTTCATCGCTATTCGCCGGATCCATTTGGTAGTTATTTTTATTACCACCTTTAAGATTACTCGCTGAGCCAACCGCATCACGAAATGGTCCGTAGTAATGGGACGCATACTTAGCTGAATAAGCCATGATTTGGGTGTTGATATGTCCGGCTTCTTCCAAAGCTTCACGAATGGCTCCTATACGGCCATCCATCATATCTGATGGGGCAATAACATCAGCACCTGCTTGAGCATGGGACAAAGCTTGTTTGACTAAGACTTCTGTTGTCTCATCATTTTGAACATAACCTTCTTCGTCAATAATGCCATCTTGGCCATGGGTCGTGAAAGGGTCCAAAGCAACATCGGTAATCACACCTATTTCTGGTACGTGTTCTTTCAAAGAACGTACCGCTCTTTGTATCAGTCCCTCTGGATTATAGGCTTCGGCAGCACATAAGCTTTTAGCATCTTGATTCACCACTGGGAACAGAGCGATTGCTGGAACACCTAATCGCGCAAGGTATTGCGCCTCTTCCAACATTAGATCTATAGATAATCGCTCTACTCCAGGCATTGACTCCACGGTCTCGCGACGATCTTTACCCATCAAGATAAACATTGGGTAAATCAGATCACTGACTGTAATCTGGCTCTCTGCCATAAGGCGGCGACTAAAGTCATGTTTACGCATACGACGCATACGACGACCAGGAAACTGGCCTTGAATGGAAACGGACACTCTATTCTCCTTATGTGGTGAAAGTGATTGATTTGCATAATATCACTCCTGAGGGCCGACGCTAGCAACAAGTGATAAAAATACAAAAAATGACCAAATGCTCACACTGCCGTATACTCTTTGCCATCAAGCTTTATAGAGATTACCTATGATCGATACTCACGCGCACATTTATGCCAGCGAATTTGACGACGACCGCGATCAGGTTGTGGAAAGAGCGCTTGCTCAGGGGATAGAGAAAATCTTGCTACCCAATATAGATCTTGAATCTATCCAGCCAATGCTGCAAACAGAAGCAAACTATCCAGGTATATGTCGGTCCATGATGGGACTCCATCCTTGCTATGTGGATGGAGACTATGAAAACACGTTAAAAATAATCCATAACTGGTTTGAAAACCATTCCTTTATTGCCGTTGGAGAAATAGGTATCGATCTCTACTGGGACAAAACCTATAAAAATGAGCAAGAAAAAGCATTTGTGACCCAATTGAATTGGGCCAAAGAGATGAAGCTTCCTGCAGTAATCCACACCCGAGACTCCATCAAAGAAACGCTAGAGCTACTCGAACAAGTTCAAGATGGCTCACTTTCCGGCGTCTTCCATTGCTTTGGCGGTGATATAGAACAGGCGAAGGCGATCAATGGACTCGGCTTTCACCTCGGACTCGGCGGAGTAAGTACATTCAAAAACGGCGGTATGGACAAAGTCATCCCCGAGCTCGATCTGAGCTATGTTCTGCTTGAAACCGATTGCCCATACCTAGCCCCTGTCCCCCATAGAGGTCAACGCAATGAGCCGGCCTTCATTTCATTAGTAGCCAAAAAGATCGCTGACTTACGAGATGTTACATATGAAGAAATTACAGCCTTAACAACCCAAAACTCTAAATCATTGTTTTTGTTGTAAAATAATTCAAATTCACTCTAACATAAAAAATAACGCCATAATACGAGAAGAATTTTCATACTTTAATTTAATCACTACTGATTTACTATTGACAAGAAAAATAATTAATAGTTATTACAATATGCATCATCACAGTGGTTGCTTACGCCGAAGGCATCGAACATTTTGGCAAAAGCTACTCGGCGTAAAGGAGGTTTATAAATGCTCACATTGCAGATACCTTGTTAAAATAAGGTAGGCGGAATTGTCTTAAGTATCTCTTTTTGAGTAGCTTACAGTTTGTAATCCTTTTTTATATCAAAATCCAAATCAGCGCGTCTTATTTATAAAATAAGGCGCAGAAAGCCCTCGCATATAAAGCTTTTCAGAGAAATATCTCGTATTTGATAAAATCAGATTCTAGTGACATTAAGCCCAACTTACCCTTTTAAAAAAAATGATACTAGTTTAATATACAAAGCAAACAATAAAAGGAGGGTGATATGTGCAAACACATCAACAGCTTGCACAGGAGACGTCGTAAGCTTTGGCACAAATTAATTGGTATAAAAGAGGTCTACATTTGTTCAAAGTGTGGACATATAATGAAATTCAAGTAAATTTTTCCCATCGCGATGACAAGTACCACACGTTTTGTCAATTTTGCCTCGCTGATGAGTTAGCGTAGAACCTCGCAAAAAATAATCCGACTTCGAAAAGTAGGCACATAGGCACAGCTAGTAGGGTCTGAGAAATAATATCAGGCGGAGTTAGCATCATACCGACCACAAAAGCTCCAACGATAATATAAGGCCGCTTTTCACTTAAGCTTTTAGGGTTGGTTGCCCCAGTCCAACATAGCAAAATAATCGCTACAGGCACCTCAAAAGCAATGCCAAAGGCAAGAAACAAAGCAAGAACAAAATCTAAATAGCTGGAAATATCCGTCGCAAATTCTACCCCACCCAATGAAATTGCCGTAAAAAAGCCAAACACCAGAGGAAACACCACAAAATACGCAAAAGCAACGCCACAATAGAAAAGTAATGAACTTGAAAACAGAAGAGGCATGATGAGCCGACGTTCATGCTTATACAACCCAGGGGCAACAAAAGCCCATACCTGATATAAGATGAAAGGCACTGCGATAAAAATAGAGGCAATAAGAGTTAACTTTAATGGCGTAAAGAAAGGTGATGCGACGTCGGTTGCAATCATTGTCGCACCTTGAGGCAAACGCTCTACAAGGGGTGCAGAGACAAACTCATAAATGTTATTGGCAAAATAAATCAGGCCAAGAAACACAATTAAAACAGCAATGAGTGCACGAAGCAAACGGCTACGCAGCTCCAAAAGATGGCTAATTAAAGGCTGCGTTTGCTCAACAGATGGCATGAAAACCCCTACTGGAAAATATGATAAGACATAGCTGTGACCATACCTAATAAAAGGTAGATTATTTGGCTTTTTTATTATCTGCCAAGGGTGAAGTATCACCAACCACATCGCTTTCTGATGAAGGCTTTAGATCATCAGGACTTTGAACTGTTACAACTTGATCTTCACGCTCACCTTCGCTGTACCCCTGCCCTTTAGTATAAGGCCGCTGAACATCATGCGCAGCCTGTTTGAGCTGCTCAACAGAGGACTTGAGCTCCGGGGATAAATCTTCCATGCCCATCTGCTCAGCCTTGCGTAAGTTATCTTGTAGCTCCTGAACTTTTAGCTCATGAGAGATCTCATCTTTGACGTTATTGGCCATGGTTTTGGCAGCACCGACAAAACGAGAGACACTACGAATCGCGTGAGGTAATCGCTCAGGGCCTAGGACCACAAGTCCAACAACTGAAATCAATATCAGCTCCCAAAAACCGATATCAAACACGAGTTATACCTGCTCTTTATCTTTTTTGCTCTCAGCAGCAGTATCTTTCTGCTGATCGAGATGTTTGGGCTCAAAATCTGCGTCTTTTTTTGCCGTATCGTCTTCACTCATGGCTTTCTTAAAGCCTTTCACCGCACTGCCCAAGTCACCTCCCATGCCGCGCAGTTTCTTAGTGCCAAATAAAAGCACAACAATAACTGCAATAATCAGAAGTTGCCAAATACTAATACCACCCATTTTCTGTACCTCGGGCTATTTCAAATCAATTAAAATCTATCGCCTAACGGCGATAGGCTCTCCAACTAAGCAGCCAAAAAATCGCACCACCACTCGCTGTAACCAAGGATAGCGGATCATACTGGCTGTTTACCAATATTGCTGAGCATACGACTAATGTCGCACCTACCCCAAATAAAAACTTCCCTTTCAGCTGCTGACGCTTACTCACACGATAACCATCAAACAGCTCATCCATGCGCTGATTCATCATTTTACCCTGGCGTAAGCTGTCATACAGCAACTCGGGCAATTCAGGTAATTTTTCTGCCCAAAACGGCGCTCGGTCCCTCACTGCGTTCAACAGAGCTTTAGGGCCGACCTGATTCATCATCCATTCTTCCAAGAAAGGTTTCGCTGTCTGCCACAAATCAAGTCGTGGATATAATTGACGTCCCAAACCCTCCACGTAAAGCAGTGTTTTTTGTAACAAAACCAACTGCGGTTGAACTTCCATATTGAAGCGACGAGCGGTATTAAACAAATTCAACAACACATGACCAAATGATATATCACACAGTGGTTTAGCAAAAATAGGCTCACACACCACGCGTATAGCACTCTCGAATTCATCAAGATTCGTATCTTGTGGAACCCAACCTGATTCAACATGAAGCACCGCTACACGGCGGTAGTCTCGATTAAAAAAGGCCAGAAAGTTCTCTGCTAAATATCGCTTATCTTCACTATTTAGAGTACCAACTATGCCGCAATCCAAACCAATCCACTGTGGGTTCTCTGGATGCTCCAAGCTAACAAAAACATTTCCTGGGTGCATATCTGCATGAAAAAAACTATCTCGAAACACTTGGGTAAAGAACACACTGACACCACGTTCAGCTAACAACTTCATATTAGTGCCGTTAGCTTTCAAACCATCGATATCCGACACTTGGATGCCATATATTCGCTCAGAAACCATGACAGTTTTATTACTAAAGTCAGTAAAAACTTCAGGAACATACAATTCTTCACTGCCTTCAAAGTTTCGCCTAAGCTGAATGGCATTAGCCGCTTCACGCTGCAGGTCTAATTCATCGAGCAGAGTTTTCTCATATTCTTGGACCACTTCCACAGGTTTCAAGCGACGCGCCTCTGGCAAGGCTTTCGCCACTATACGCGCCATGCGGTACATAAGTTTTAGATCCGCATCAATAACTGGACGAATATCGGGACGAATGACTTTTAACACCACTTGTTGATCATTTGATTTGAGTCTCGCGGTGTGAACCTGGGCAATAGAGGCCGAAGCAAGTGGAGTAATATCAAATTCAGTAAACCAATTATCAATCGGTCCGCCCAAGGCGCTCTCAATCTGCTGCTGAGCGAGGTGACCGTCAAAGGGAGATACTTGATCTTGAAGAAGCGCTAAAGGGTCAGCAATATGGGGCGGAAACAAATCGCGCCGAGTCGACATCATCTGACCAAATTTTATCCAAACAGGTCCCAACTCCTGAAGTGCCAGACGTAACCTCTCACCCAATTCCTTATCACCATGTCGATTTTTAATCCAAAATAAGGCTTTTCTGGCAAACAAAGGCCCCTTGGCGAGCTGATGATCAGGAAGAAGTCCATCCAAACCATATTCAAGCTGGACCTTGATAATTCTATAGAGTCGTCTTAATTCGGCTGGAGTCATACTCTGTCCATAAGTTTATTCAATTTTGCTTCCACACGAGCGGTCCAACTCGCAACATCATCCACTTGATCGCAAAAATGTGCCACCTCCAAAGACGCTGGAGCTAACTTCCATTCTTCGGTGATTACTTGTGCAAGATGATTGGTGTGCTTTTCAGCTCGCCTTATAGCAAATTCTCTAAGTCCTGAAGCACTTTGGACTAGATTATGAGCGATAACATCTCCTGTTGCTCTCGACAACCACTCTTCAATATCTGGCTTACAGTCAGATAGCAACTGAGAAAACTTTTGCGCTAGCTGGATATCACCTTCAAGCGTTAATTTATCTTGTTTAATCAACTGAGTAATATTCGATTGCTCTCTTAGCTCTGATAAACTGGCAAGGTTAAGTGATAGATAACAGTCTGGTTCGCCTTCGTAAGCAGCAAGCACATCAATCTTGTGGCTAAACACAAAGGTAAGGGTTTTGTTGAGCTCTCTTAAATGCACTTGGATCACCTGGCCTTTTAGCCGTGAAAGACGACGCACCAGCTCAGGATCATCGTTAACTAAGATGTTCATGCTTGATTCGACAGCAGCAGTAATGAATGCTTCAAAGGGCATAAAGGTTTTCCCTATCAGAACTTGTAACCACGATGAAGAGCAACAATACCACCGGTCAAGTTATGGTAACTGGTGTTTTCGAAGCCTGCCGATTCCATCATACCTTTGAGTGTATTTTGATCGGGATGCATACGAATGGACTCAGCAAGATAACGGTAGCTTTCTGCATCGTTGGCCACCAGTTCGCCCATTTTTGGCAGTAGGTGGAAGGAATACGCATCGTACAACTTCGATAATGGCTCAAATACAGGTTTAGAAAACTCTAACACCAGTAAGCGACCACCTGGCTTTAAAACCCGAAACATTGATGCTAGCGCTTTATCTTTGTCCGTTACATTACGAAGACAAAAGCTAATAGTGATAGCATCAAAATAATTATCTGGAAACGGTAATTCCTCAGCGTTGGCTTGAACATAATGAACATTACCAACAACACCACTGTCACGAAGCTTGTCACGGCCGACATTGAGCATTGAGTTATTGATATCAGCAAGGATGACATGCCCTTTATCACCGACGATTCGTGAGAACTTCGCCGTCAGATCTCCAGTACCACCACCTAAATCAAGCACTTTATGCCCTGGGCGAACCCCACTGCAATCAATGGTAAATCTTTTCCACAAGCGATGGATCCCGACCGACATCAAATCATTCATGATGTCATACTTTGCAGCAACGGAATGAAAGACTTGCGCAACCTTAGCGACTTTTTCCTCTTTGGCTACCGTGCTAAAGCCAAAATGCGTGGTTTCATTTGATTCTATAGCGGTATCTAACTTCTCGCCTGTATCTGTCATGACAATTCCTCTTAAAGCAGCGTTATGAATTAATACGACCTCAGCGCTGCGAGCGATTAGTTTACTTTATCCTCAGCTTGTTGTCTTTCATCGATAGAATCATTTTCAAGTCCAGAATTATTTTCCTGTAACCCATCATAACTTGCCAAATTCGTTACACTGGGCGCAATAGGCCTCTTTACTTCAACCCCAAGCTGTTTAAAGCTTTCTGCCTGTCGAATCATATTGCCTCGACCGCTAGCAAGTTTGTTCATCGCTCCTTGATAACTCTGATTTGCTTTATCTAATGCGCCACCAAGATTTTGCATGTCATCAACAAATAAGCGCAGCTTGTCATACAATTTGCTCGCTTTGTCAGCGATAACTTGTGCATTCTGGTTTTGACGCTCGTTGCGCCACAAGTTGTCTATCGTGCGAAGGGCAACCAACAATGTGGTTGGACTCACCAAAATAATGTTTTGCTCTAGCGCATCTTTAACTAAACTCGGATCAGCCTGAATGGCCAACTGAAAAGCAGGCTCTACTGGCACGAACATTAATACATAGTCTAGGGTTTCTATCCCTTTCAGCTTATGATAATCCTTTTGCGATAGCCCTTTAATGTGTGCTCTTACTGAGAGTAAATGTTCACTTAGGGCTTTATCTCTCATTTCATCGGATTGGGCATTAAAATACCGCTCGTAAGCAACCAGAGCCATTTTTGAGTCGACAACAACTTGTTTATTATTGGGCAAGTAAACAATGACATCTGGCTGAAAGCGTTTACCTGACTCATCTTGTAAGCTCACCTGCGTCTGATATTCATGCCCTTCACGTAAACCTGATTCAGCTAACACACGCGCTAAAACCACCTCACCCCAATTGCCTTGCTGTTTGTTATCACCTTTGAGAGCTTGAGTTAGGTTAACTGCTTCTCGGGCCATCTGCTCGTTAAGCCTCTGAAGATTCTTTAACTCATGAACCAGAGTATGACGCTCTTTTGCTTCTATATTGAAGCTGTCATTAACCTGCTTCTTAAAGCCTTCCAACTGGTGTTTCAGCGGCGATAATATCGCATCCAAACTTTGTTTATTTTGCTGGTCGACTTTCGCTGTTTTAGCGTCAAATAGCTGATGCGCTAACTGCTCAAATTGTTGTTTGAGACGAACTTCTGCCCGCTCCAGCAGTTGCAACTTTTCTTGGTTGGCTTTATTTTCTTCTTGATGTCTTGCATCTTGCTCTCGAAGCTGTGCTTCAAGTTGCGCTTTTTGCTCTCGACTAATATCAAGCTGAGTGGCGTAATGCTGACGCTCCTGTTTAAGTGTTTCCAAATAGCGAAGTTTTTCCAACGAAGCCATATGCTGGCCATGCACTTGCTTCAACTCATAAGCCGCTTTATCTCGTTCTGAGTCAAGTTGATCAAGCTCTTGATTTGCTTGTTCTAGGGCTTTTTGTAACTGGCCAATCTGCTCATTTGATAATTCTCGAGCCGATTCCATTTGCTGTTTTAAAAGCTGGTGACCTAAGGTCATTTTCTGCTTTACCCACCAGCCAACTGCAACACCACTTAGAAGCGTACAACCTATTACGACCATAACTAGGGTCAAATTATCTAGAATCCACTGCATAATCAGGGGTTAACTCATATTTTCCATATGTTAAATGGTATTTTACCACTGGATAAATGTCCAGTTTGATGGTTGAATATCAAACCGATAGACTAGCGCCTTGAGTTGTATCTATCTAGGCAAGGGAATGTCATGAACGAACGTCGTGCAATCGGTTTAGGACTATCTGCTGTACTTTTATGGTCGACTGTGGCCACAGCCTTCAAGCTCACCTTAGCAGAGTTAACACCTATACAAATGCTCACTGTCGCAAGTACAGTTTCGACACTTGCATTAACTTTAATATGCGCTTGGCAAAGAAAGTTATCTTCCATTAGTTCAACTTTTCTCGCCAATCCTTTCTATTACATCTTGCTTGGGGTAATTAACCCCTTGTCATACTACCTTATTCTGTTCAAAGCTTATGACCTGCTGCCAGCCTCACAAGCTCAAGCGATCAATTACAGTTGGGCAATCACACTGACTGTTATGGCTGCTGTATTTCTCAAGCAAACAATACGCAGGCAAGACTGGGTTGCGTGTGCTTTAAGTTACTTTGGAGTCATTGTTATTGCGACTAAAGGTGACATTTTAAGTATGACCTTTGACAGTCCGCTTGGCGTAGGCCTCGCCCTACTATCGACTTTATTATGGGCGGGTTACTGGATACTCAATACTAAGAATAAAGCCGACCCTATAGTAGCGGTTTTGCTAGGCTTTCTCGTCGCAACGCCGTGTGCACTGCTGATTAGCTGGATAGAGGGCGCTAGTTGGAACCATATTTCTTCACAGGGCTGGCTAGCAGCAACATACGTGGGCTTATTCGAAATGGGTATCACCTTCGTTCTCTGGCTAAGTGCATTAAAACTTACCCAAAATACCGCACGGATCAGTAATCTTATTTTTGCGTCTCCCTTTATTTCCCTAGTGCTACTTGCAACAATCATCAAGGAGCACATCCACCCAACCACCTTGATAGGGCTTGTACTTATTATTGCAGGCTTAGTCATCCAACAAATGAGGTTTAGGAGAAAGAACCAATACGAGCCTTCGTGTTAGCGGTACTAAAACAGCTGGTATGCCATTTCACTCCCTTGGCCTCTAACTGCATCAATTTTTTCTGTTAGATTAGAGTCTAGGTTCAGCGCTATAGCAGCCTTGTGTTTTTTTAAATACCCCAGCTTCTCTTTAGCGCTCATTGAATCCCAGCTTTGGTGAATATCCCTAGCCAGAAAGACTAGGCAGGCCAATCGTTTCGACTCTACAGCCTTGTTGGGGTGATTAACATTGGCAATCGCATCAATCAATTCGGCAGGAAACTTCCAACTCTCAGCTAAAGCAGCTCCAAGCTGCTGAGCATCGGCCCCAAGGACATCTCTCTGTACCTCTATAGGATTACTACCCTTTTCAACACGCCGATTGATCTCCAAAGCTTTTTCTGGCTCAAGAGAGTGAATCATAAGCTCACCGATATTATGTAATATCCCAGCGATAAAAGCTTCGTTTGGGTCAATTTTGACTTCCTTCGCTAACGCACCAGCGACAGTCGCTACCTCAAAAGTACTGGCCCAGTAGTCTTTGATATTAAGTGTTTCCAACTTAGGGAAGGTAGAAGCCAGAATTGATGAGGATATTAAATTGCGAATAGCCCCAGTACCGATTCGTACGATTGCATCATTAATGTTCGACACACCCTTAACGCCGCCGAACTGAGCAGAATTGGCCATTCTCAGCACCCTAGCTAACAAAACTTGATCCATGGCCATCTTTTTTGCCAACTCACTAAAATCAATCTGATCGCTATTTACCATCTCAAGAAGCTCTTGAAGCACACTCTCTATTCTAGGCAGTTCATTGATTCTTGAAATTAGCGCTTGATAGCTCATATCATCCCCCGTAAACAACACCTTTCTCACTTAATATAGGACAGAAATCACTAAACGGAACAATAAGCTAGAGCTCTCACATCCAAGCCACAGCGCAAAACAAAAGCACCTAGTTTCATATAATTGATAGCACTCACACAAATTATACATGTCAGTTCAAAGCCAGTTATTCCTTAATTGATCAAAGCACATTCATGTACTTACCTTGAGTAAAATATTCCATTGGTGGTGATCGGTAAGCCTTCGAGTTGCTGCCTAACTTTGATGATATGATTTTATTTAATACCCTTAGTAGCAAACTCTCCAATCGTAATACAAGCGCCAAGATTGGTTATCGAGAAGCACAAGTATTGGAGCTTCTAATCCAACACTCTCCCAATGTTGTTAAGAAATGCGACATCATCCAACACGCTTGGGGAAATCAATATGTTGGCGAGACTTCTCTTGCTAAAAGCATCAGTTCACTGCGACATGCTCTGCTGAAGTTAGGTGCCAACGAATCGCCCATAGTTACCGTGCCCAAAGTAGGTTATAGACTAATTAACGACTGTATTGCTTGCGATACGCAAAAAACGGTCCAGAGAGAGGCCATACAAAAAGCTTTTGTTGACATATCAGCACCTAGAAGCAAAGTCACAGTTGACGATCAACCTAACTCCATTTTTCACCACTACAGGTTCTCTATCTGTTATCTCTCCGCTTTTATCTTGTTATTTTCCGCGAGCCTACTCGCTTTTAGTAAATCCTATGGCTGGCACTGGGAAAACGTAAACAGTAAGCACTCACTAATAATAAGAAAAATAGATATGATTGATGTCATTCGTACTCCAGATACTCATCTAAATCCAGAGCTTCTCGCCTTAATTTCCAAGCATCAATGCCGCTGTGTTGTGTACTTCGAACAAAATGATCAGTATGCGGAGCTATCAATAATGGACAGAAATCGTCGCCGCTCTATCAATATCTTCTACACTCATGGGCAGCCACATATAGTCTCAAACCAGATATTAAGTTTTCTTGAAGAGAGTCAATTATGATCCCCTATCTAACTCTCATCTGTTCCGTAATCGTGTTTCTTTTTGTGCTCGCTCTTCCTTGGTCAAATCAGGTAGAGGGAAATCACTATCAGCATACCGAAGTACGCATCCAACAAAACCAGAAGGTCTTTCGCTCAGACGGGCTCACCCGTATTGAAAATAATCATGTCGTCCACCTTGCTTCGCTAAAAGATAGTTCAATGCAAGATCCAGTAGTGATTCGTTTTTCTGGTAAAGCAAAGTCATTTGACCAATTTGGTTTCTCTCTGTCTGGAACACTTGATTTAATGTCAGTACAAAGTTTACGATCAGGCATAGATGATACAAGCATCTCTCCCTACCTCTTACTCAACAATGATCCCTATTCGGTAGATATTAAGATTTTATATACAGCGGACGATTACATCCTTATCCGAGAGCAACCCAGCGGCCGAGCAAAGCTGCTGGCCAAGCGCGAACTAGCTCAATAAAGTCAATCCAACTTCGCTCACCGTCTTGTTTTCTTTATTTGTTAACAACCAAAATACCACAAGCATTTGATTTTTAACTGGAATAAATTTCAATTCTTTTCAATACCTCAATATTTCTGAGTATGGAAAGGTAAACACCTCGGAGTTAACAAATCGTTAACAACAGTATGTAACCTCACCAACGTCACAGACATAAAGGGGAATATCCATGCCAACCATCAAAGTGCCCTTGTTCTCTATTGCTATCTTCATTTTTTCAAGCACAAGTCTTCATGCAAAGATTTATCCCGATCAGCTTGTTATTGATACGCTTGGTGAAGATATTTGCCGGTCAGAGTATCGCCCAATAAATAGGTTCGAGGCAGCTCAACACAAGGATTATCTCGTGGCTCGAATGGGCAAATGGCAAATTACGGGACTTGACGACAATTGGGTGATTATGGGCCCAGGTTACTATGGAAAAATTAAGCAGGATTTATCAAACCACCAGACTTGGTGCTACCCCAAGAAAGCCATCTCTGGCATCCCTCACTATCAATCCAGATCAATAAGCGAAGGTAATGAGCTTGATATCCAGTACCGACTTGTAACCAATCAAGAAAATTTCGTTAAACCACTTAGCTATCTAGCACACTATTTAGGTTATGCGTGGGTAGGCGGCAATCACGGCCAATATGTCGGAGAAGATATGGATATAAGGCGTGAAGGTGATAATTGGGTAATTCAAGGCAATCAAGATGGTACCTGTAACGGATATCGCTGCAACGAAAAGACCAAAATGACCATAAGTAATTTTGCCTACACCCTTAATAAAGATGATTTTTGGCATGGTGACGTCACCGAGTCATCTCGCGAGCTGGTCAAAACCATTACTGCTGTGGCGAGAAACTATACCGACATCCCCCAACAGGTTGTGGTTGATCTAAAAGTTAACGAGTCTACAAACTGGTCAAAATCAAACAGCTTTGGTTTTGCGCAGAAAGTGACGACCGAAAATACCTTTAAATGGCCTCTGGTTGGCGATACTAAGCTGACCATCAACCTTGAATCCAACCAAAGCTTTGCCAGTACCAATGGCGGATCAGACAGCGAGAATATCATGCTTCAAGCAAGACCTATGGTACCCGCAAACTCTGAAATTCCAATTCGAGTTGAGCTTTATCGCGCAAGCATCTCTTACCCTTATCGTTTTGGGGCGAATATCAGCTACGACGTTACATTCAATGGGTTTTTGCGTTGGGGCGGTAATGCATGGTTTACGCATCCTAGTAATAGACCAAATCATACCCACACCTTTACCATGGGACGAGCTAGCAACCATTCTGCCGATCTTCGCTATCAATGGGACCATAGATACGTTAATGGTGAAGTGAAATGGTGGGACTGGAGCTGGGCAATCAATGAATATGGCCTTGAAAATATGCAGCACACAACAGGCGCAAGTTTAAGACCATTTTACTCCTATGTCTCTGGGGAGTTTTACGCTGAGTCTCAATTTGCTGGAAGTATAGAAATAGGCCAGGCCAGCGCCATTAAAAAACAACATCTACATACAGAAAGACCTGTTGATGTGTCGAGTGACTTTGATAAGCAAGAACTCGACAGACTGGGTTTTAGCAACGCAGAATTCTCCATCAAAGTTGTCAACGAGTAAAACAGGCTCTTAAGCCAAAAAACGGAAGAGTGGCTACCTACTCTTCCGCTTTATCATTGATAGCAAAAAAGTCTAGATTATTATCAGGCTGTGCTCTTACTGAGCACATCTAACATTATTTACAACTTCTACGCCACCATTACTAATTTCATCAATCTTTAGCGTGGCAAAAAATAGTTAGGTGAGTCCATAGACTGAGCAGGGCATCCGCATGAATGAAAAATGATTCATGAAACAAGAATAAATATTATAATTTTATCCTTTTGATAATATAAAAAACCTGATATATATAATTAAAAAATCACCTTTTAACTATGCGATAGCACAATACTAAATCGACTGCCTTGGCCAACTTGTGACGATAGTTTAATCGTCCCACCCAAGTTATCTACCATAGCCGCGGCGATTGATAGCCCTAGTCCATAACCCTCAGTGTTACTGCGACTCGTATCAACTCGATATAATCTTTCGAAAATGAGTGATTGGTATTTATACTCAATTCCAATTCCTGTATCAATAACATGAATTGCCACACCTTTATCACACGACTTTTCAATATCGACAGTAACTTGCCCACCTTCAGGTGTATATTTGATCGCGTTGTCCACTAAATTAACTAAAACTTGAGTCAGCTTATCTGGGTCTGATTCAATCACCACCTCTTCAACTGACGTAGTCATTAGAGTGATATTCTTTTGTTCAGCGACATCTTCAAACCAGCTTGATACCTTTTCTACCACCTCATTTATATTGGTTGAGACTTTTTTTATCTTACGCTTCCCTACTCTCTCATCATTTAACTTCATCAATGCGGTCAGCATATTACTAGCCTGCATCGCCTGTTCAGCGCAGTCAGCTAAAGCCTCTTTTACTTTACTCTCATCGGTATCTTCTTCACTCATGAGAGCGGTTTGCGAAGACAGCATAATTCGAGATAAAGGAGTACGAATATCATGAGCAATAGCATCAACTGTGGTGTTAAGTACTGTCGTAGTATGATGCAAACTGGTCACTCCTTCTTGAACGCTTGCACTAACAATGCTTAACCCTTGCGGTGCTTTGATCGGCTCTATACTGTCTAACTTACCGTGACGAAGCTGTTCTAACAAGTTGCCTAATGTCACCAAAGGGGTCATAGCATTGCGAATAATCCGCTGGGTAAAGATTGAAGTAATCACTAACATAACAAGCATTGCGTACACGGTCGTTATCCAGTTTTCAAACGCAATCACGTAACGCTTTTGGTTATCAAGCACTAACCAAAAGTTCTGTGTATCGCCTTTTACTGGCACAACAAGATAAGGATTGAAAATGAAGCGTTCGATCCAATTGCCACTCTCTTGTTGCTGCGCCCTTGAACCAAGATCAGGTGAAAGCATTTCATCTCCGACGATAAGCGTTACTTGATCTGGTTTGTTAGCTTCAGTCACAAACACGCTAATCTTGTTATCAATCAAACGTTCTGGGTTTGCTTCCAGCACATGAGTTAAACGCTGCGCAGAATCATATTTCAATATGCGCTGATATTCCGAGGCCATAGAGGTAAGTATTTTGGTTTCAGCGCGATAAAGATCATAGAAAAAAAGCATGCCGACAGCGAGCTCTACCAGTAGCAGGCAAAATAAAAGCAAACCGATGAAGCGCAGTAATAACTTCTTTTCAGCACTGATAAGCGCCTGTTTAATATTACGACTTGAGGACATAGCCAACTCCCCTCAGTGTGTGAATCAGCGGTTTGTCAAAACCCTTATCAACCTTACTTCTTAAGCGGCAAACCAACACATCAACCACATTGGTTTGAGGATCAAATTGATGCCCCCAAACTTGCTCTAGTATCGCGGTTTTTGACAACACAACCTCTGGGTTCTCCAATAAAAGCTTCATCAATAAAAACTCTCGCTGGTTTAAAGCGATAGCCTTACCCGCCCTCACTAATGAATGTTTCATCAAATCCAAAGTCAGATCATAATATTTCAGCTCATAAGACTGAGGTGAGCTTTGCTTTCCTCGGCGAAAGAGCGACTGACACCGCGCTAAAAGCTCAGGGAAAGCGAAGGGCTTAACTAAATAGTCATCCGCGCCAGCTTTTAACCCAACGACTCTTTCCTCCACCGAATGTTTCGCGCTGAGAATAATAATTGGTGTTGTATACCCTTGGCCTCGATACTGTTCGAGCACTTCAAAACCTGTTTTCAGCGGTAACATCAGATCTAGGATAATCACGTCATAAGACTCCGTGCTTGCTTCGTGCAGCCCGTCAACACCATTAACCGTATGGGTTACTGTGCACCCCTCTTGCTGGAACCCATTAAGCAGGAAACGAGCGATATGAGCATCATCTTCTATCAACAATATTTTCATGAGCCTTTCACTTTGATGGCGCTTGTATCAATCTACTTTATCAACAATAGTTGGTGAATTTCATCTAGATTACATTTTTGTAATCTTTGGGCAAGCTTCTGGTAATAGTGTTCTTGGTAGTCTGACTGTGTTGATAACAACAATGTGTTAGATGGAGTCATTATGAAAAACTTAAAACAAAACGCGCTAGTTACCGCTCTTGGTCTGTTCTCTGCTGCCCTATCTTTTAGCTCTGCAGCAGCAGAAAAAAACCAAACTGTTTCTGTTAATCAAATTTCCTCAACAGCGGCATTCTCGCTGGTTAAGGAAGCCGTGCATAAGTGTGAGCTTGATGGATATAAAGTGACAGCAACTGTAGTTGACCTGTCAGGTAACGTACTTGCTCAGCTGCGCTCTGATGGTGCAGGCGTTCATACTTTGGAAAGCTCGCGCAAAAAAGCCTTTACCGTGGCAAGCATGAAACAGCCTTCTGGGAATCTGATGAATCTGATCGCCGACAAACCTATTCTTCAGCCACTGCAAAACATGGATGACAACTTATTGTTCTTAGCAGGTGGTGTACCAGTCCAAGTTAACAATGCCATAGTAGGTGCTATTGGCGTGGGTGGCGCACCGGGTGGTCACTTAGATACAGCCTGCGCAGAAAGCGCAATTAAAACGGTACTTTAATATCTAGGGAATACGATGCCATATTGAGTAAAGCTCTATGGCATCAGTTAGTTTAGGTCCACTCCACCTATTTTCAGTTCGGCGTTATCTAACGACTCTAGAATCCAAAGCTAGTGTATCCTATGCTTCACCACCTCAGTGTAAAATAAACAACCGACTATATCACTACTTTATTTATCGATTGGTTGTAGCTCTTGAAACAAAATTATCCCCTCAGCTTCAAAGAACAATGATCGCTGTATCTTGCAATCATTAACGCTCTTTTTTTATTACCTATCTTGTGACAAACAAAGGAAGATTTTTATTCCTTCACGTTATATACATATAAAAAATTTATATTTTAAAGATCTTGATATGAAGAAATAGATTGCATATAAAATATCTGAGGTTAAGTCATCACTTGATTAACCTAAATACTTTGATTGATCTATTAATATTGCTTCACTAGGAGAATGTTATGAACTCAATTGATTTAACACCACTTTACCGTACTACAATTGGATTTGACCGTATGGCAGCATTAATCAACAGTGCGCTGAGTTCAGATCCCATCCCCAGTGGGTATCCTCCCTACAATATTGAAATGCTAAACAATTGCGAGTACAGCATTACACTTGCAGTAGCTGGCTTTTCGCAGGACGACATCGACATCCAAGTAGAGAATGGATTGCTCACAATCAAAGGCGAGAAAGAAAGTACTGATAATGAGCAAAGTAAGCTGTTGTATCAAGGCATAGCAAATCGCTCATTTGAACGACGCTTTAACCTCGCTGAATATGTAGAAGTCACTAGTGCCGATATGAAAGATGGGCTATTGACTGTGCACCTTAAGAAAGAAATACCTGAAGCTATGAAACCAAAGCGTATTGAAATCAGTGTAAACAAAAAGGAGGCGATTGAGCATAAAAAGTAACCTGACTCGAGAGCTGCACATGCAGCTCTCACCGATACATTTTTTGAAGAATGATGTTTTCAAGGAGGATACAATGACTGTTTGCCCATCTTGTAAAACCGAAATGATTTCGAGAAATGGCATTCATGTTTGCCCTAGAAATGAGATTGGTGATTGCGCTTTTGACGCTTATACCGAACTCAAACAAGGTTATTATCTTAAACCTAAACTCCAAAATATTCCCGACCAATGGGCGATTCGGCAACCTAGCCGCCCCCATATGTAATACGATAATTTAACAGATCGTGATTCTCGATGCGTAAAGATCAAGCGGGCCAAGTGCCCGTTTGCTATCTTTTTATCTCCATAATTCTGAACGCTTGATCCGATTTAGAGTAAATTCAGGCTTAACGATCAAACCAATACCAAGTTAGCAAAGATTGTCACGCAATCCACTGAAATGGGTGATTAGTTTTGCAAAGACTGCAACACCTTAGACTGGCCGTAGATTTGAGCAAACTCTTGCAAATTTAGCCCCGCTTTATTGCGTAGCTCTGGCGAGCATTTAGCTTTGTAGAGGTCACTGGCAATACTGATTTCACGTTTTATCAGTGCGCCCATTAGGGCAGTGTGACCGCGTTTATCTTGCAAACAGGCATTAGCACCGGAATCCAAAAGTAAGCGCACACTTTCTTTATTACCGTTGTAAGCAGCTACCATCAAGGCGGTATAGCTTTGGTTGTTGCGTTGGTCAACCGGAAAGCCCTGCGATACAAACGTCTCAAGCACCTCATTGTCACCTATTCGCGCTGCATCAAAAAATAGCTCCACCAAAGCTTGGTATTCTTCTTCTACCTTGGTTTCTGCGGCTAGTAAGTTAAATGACAGGCTGATCGAGAAAAGAACTGAGCTTAGTAATACTAGTGTTTTCATTTGTTTACCCTAAAAAAATGGCCTGCGGGAGCCCTGATTTTCGGGCAGAAAAGAGCAGATACACCTCCCGCAGGCCAAAATTTATTCCTACATCATGGCTTTACTTTTAACACTCGCAAGGTCGGTATGGGTCGCCTTGGCAAGGCGCGTCCCATAATCTTTATCTGCGCGATAGAAGAAGCTGACCATAGTTTCCTTAACGTCTTTATCTAAAACTTGGTTTAAATCACCAGCCAAGTTAGCAATCAGATCGCTTTGATCTTGATAACTCATACTGCGATATAAAACACCAGCTTGATAATAATCACGAGGATTGCTGATTGCCTTTTGAATCACAGTGCCAGACAAAGGAGTTTGAACCGCTTTAAATTGCGTATCTTCAGACAAATCAAGTTGGCGACTCGGCTCATAATTCACATCCCCATTTGCCTGTTTAGCCTTATTACTTAGGCCATTTTGGTTGTGATTATTCACCGTCGAGAGCGGGCGATTCACTGGCAATTGAAATAGGTTTGCACCTAAGCGGTAGAGTTGAGTGTCAGCGTAAGCAAACAAACGGCCTTGCAAAAGACGATCTTCAGATGGCTCGATTCCCGGAATAAGATTTGACGGCGCAAAGGCTGACTGCTCGGTATCTAGAAAGAAGTTTTCAGGTATCCGGTTAAGCGTCATAGTACCAACTTTTTTATCCGGTACATTAAGCCAAACTTTAGTCGCATCAAGACCATTATAATCGAGCTTACTGAGCTCTTCTGGTGACAACACCTTGACGTACAAATCCCATTTCGGGTAGTTACCACGACTGATTTCGGTATATAAATCATTAGTCAGATGATTAAAGTCCTGACTTTGCACTTTAGCCACTTCATTTGGGCGAAGGCTCTCTACACCTTGCTGACTCTTCCACTCAAACTTTACATAATTAACATCACCTTGGGTGTTAATCCATTTGTAAGCGTGGACACCAAAACCATTCATGGTGCGGTAACTAGCAGGCGTACCCAGATTACTATACACCCAAGTCAACATATTGGTTGAGCTTGGCTCATGACTAAAGAAGTCAAAAAATCGGTTTGGATCCTGAACGTTGGTCACAGGCGATGGTTTAAGAGAATGCACCATATCCGGAAATTTAATCGAATCACGGATGAAAAACACTGGTAGGTTATTACCTACTAGGTCCCAGTTGCCTTGCTCAGTGTAAAACTTGGTAGCAAAACCACGTGGATCGCGAAGGGTTTCAGGGGAACCTTTTGAGTGAACCACCGTCGAGAAGCGCACAAATACAGGTGTCACCTTGCCACTTTCGGTAAAAGGAGCAGATGCAGTCAGCTGACTAAAATCACCTGAGGCAACAAACTCACCATGAGCACCAGTACCACGTGCATGGACCACTCGCTCTGGAATGCGTTCTCTGGCAAAGCGCTGAAGCTTCTGGATAAGATGAACGTCTTGCAATAATACGCTGCCGTTTTCTCCAGCAACGATTGAATTCTGATTATCTCCAACTGGTGCGCCATTATCTCTTGTCAGAGTTTGCGCTTGTATCGATGCGCTAAACACGCCCACTGTAATAAACAAAGATATTTTTGACATCTGCATGGCTGCTCTCCAATGCATGCTAACCCACTGACTCATCGAGTAGTCAATAGATACTCAAAAGCCCTTTTCCGCCCGAAAAACACTATATCTTCAATGGTTAAGTTTGTTTAATGGGAAACAACAATAGAATCAATAGGGATAATCGATGAAATTTTTCAGAGAGGCACTTGACCGTTTTTACACCAATTATTAGAAGAGCAGCCTGCAAGGGAATGCCCCAAAGTGGGTTACAGGTCGAGGTTCGAACAAAGATGAACTGGTAGCTTTAATGTAGAAAAACTTATGGTTAACGAGAAGTAAAACCAGTCCGTGAGTTTTCACAGAACCTTCATTTTCACTACATTAATAGTCATTATGCAACGGTGCACTATAGGTTAAAAACTGTTACGATCTTTTCACGATCAGTTGAAAGGATAAATATAATGACAACAATTGCTTACCTAACCATAGAGAGTATTGAAGGCGGCTTATTATCGATGGCTTGTAATACCCCAGATTCAATGGGTAATGGCTATCAAAGTGGCCATGAAAACGAGATTACAGTTCTGGGCTTTTCGCATAACATGTCATGGGAAAATCGTTCAGTGCACTCACCTATTCAGATCGTTAAAAAAGTGGATAAATCGAGTCCACTAATATCACAGGCATGCTCAGATGGAGTTGAATTGAAGTGTCAGCTTACTTTCTATCGCAATTCTCCTAGAGGCGGTACACAAGAAAAGTTTTACCAAATTGACTTAATTGGCGCTTTGATTAGAAATGTAAATATCGAAATGCCCAACGTGGCTCATTTTGGTGATTCTGAAATGCAAGAAGTTGTCGATATCGCATACCGAGATATTCACTGGAAACACCTAGCAGCAACTACAAATGGCTTTTCCTCATGGATGAATGGGCTTGCCAGTATAAAAGATGGCTTGGGTATGTAAGTATGTCAGGTTCAAGGGAAGGCTTAGACGAAAACTACTGGCTTTTAGAACAAGAAGCAAATCAATTTATAACCGCTACATTATTACAACTCGCACAGTTAAAGCTTGAGCGCCAAGTTCATTCCAAAGCTGTCCGTGAGTTTAGTCAGGCTGTTAGCAGTATTTTAAAGGCATATCAAAAACAGTCTATAAGTTATGAACAAGCCAAGCAGTTATTCAAAAACCTCAAACTGGGGTTTATTGATGGTGTTAGAGCTATTAAAACGTCGCAAAGACACAGAAAAATTCGTGGGCAACAAAGACTCTCTCAGGATGGAAGTTATCGCCGAAATATGACGGTAAACAATCAATCGTTTAACGTTAGATTTAAAGCTCGTTGTGCCACTCCAGAATGTTTAATGAGAGGAGCAAACTTTGACCTTCAGGATGATGCATTTCAGGACTATATTGAGGCCGCTACGCAAGATAAACGATCGGATGTGATGACAGTCGTCAACATGACCTTGATTGCTGCGCCATACCTCAAACCTCTTGAACTGCTGTCTCATATTGACAATGTTTACACCATATATTCTGATGAGACCTTAAACCCCGCATGGGCCTATGCAGCAGGGAAAGGTGCAGCATACAGATTAAATTTACTTGGCATACCCAAAGCCATATCATCAAGGGTGGAGAATGCCACAGCATTTACTACGGGTAGCATTTTAAATGAAGCTAACTAACGATAACGTACTCAAGCTTTTCAACGCATTAACAGCCTTCAAAATCTGCATCGTGATAGCCTGTTTCTTTTACGAACCAAAGGCCGCTGGAATAGCGGCTGGGCTTTGGGGGCTGTCCTTTATTGCATCTGAACTACATATGAGGAATTACTTCAAAGGAAAACCAATGATGAAGTTCGGTACATTGACCGAGGAAGACCCAGATGACGTAGATTCAATAAGGAACACATATTATTTGAATATATTTATCGTTCTTCTTGTCTTTATCTTCATGGTTTTGACGCTTATCAGAGCGATCTCTTAGGTTAGAAATTGAAGATATTCCCAGACAATAACAACATTGAAGCCAGACTTAACATGACATTGGCCGCAACGGTAGTCCTGTTGATGATTAGTTTGGTTTTGAATGGAGTTCAAAGCTCATTACCGATTCTTGCGCTTTTTGCGTTCTCTTTCTTACACTCAGAACTCCACCTTAGAGCTTACGCTAAAGGAAAAAAGATGGTCAGGTTTGGAACCATCTCAGATGTAGAGAATGAAGAGCAAGAAGCAAACTCATACAAAAATCACTTTGCTACAGTATATGCCAGTGTGGTGCTGACTCTTGTCTTTATTATATTTAAACTAGCACAATAGCTGTCAAAAAGCCTTCCATGACGGAAGCTTTCCCCCTTACAAAGGAAGGAAGTGCATTAAGCAGGAACATGATATTGCGTTTTTATGCAATGAGTCATTAGCAAGTAACAACTACTATTTTGATTTAGGAAACTAACAATGAAAAAAATAGGATTAGTAATCTATGGAGCAGCTTATTTACTCCTCTCATTGTTCAATATGGTGACGGCAATTTTAGCGGGCGCTATTTCTGTTGGGTTTTTGGTTAGTATTGGATTTACAACTCTGTATTTAATTGGATTTTATGGTTTTCTTTTTAAAAAACCAATTTTCACTCCCAAAGTATGGAGAAACTTATTTTACTTACAATGCGTTGCTTTAATACTACAGTTTACGCCGGTTCTATTTGAATTCAGTAGTGAATTGTTAGCTATCAATGGACTAATATTAATAGTAACTCTACCTATGCTTGTATGTTTGTATAGATATAGCTCTCCAGATAGTGAAATCTGGATTTCGGCTTCAGAGCGAGCAAAGGTTAGTCAAATAGAAACACTTCTAGCAACAACAGATGTAATTTCTGCTTCTAAGACGATGGGAGAAAAGACAACAACCGTTACGATGAGCAAGGCGGCGGGTTGCTATATCGTCCATATAAAGCGTGTTTCTACAGAAATTGAGTCTTTCAAAAATGAATTCATAACATTAAATCGAGCCGTTGAGTTTGTTGAGAAGTACACATCAATAAGCTCTGAAGAGTTGGTAGCCTTACAGACATAGCGAGTTTCTTTCTCTTATGAGTTAGTTAGGTTCGCACGATAACTCTGGCTAACTCTTGCCCCAAAATCATCCAGCATCCGATTCCTGACCACTTTCTCATGTCAGTTTTTGACCTACATATACTAATAGTGGATTATGAGCTTAGTTGGACATTTGCGACTAGACAAACATGCTCTGTAATCTGGAAGCATAATGGAGAATAAGACTTATAGAACAGTATGTTGCTATGGTGTCTGTATTTTCTAAAAATATTAGATGCTGAAAAGACACTCGTATACCACAAGGAGGTCAACTTGACTTGTGTAGAGGTTTTTACCTTAATTAAAGATTTAGCTCTGACTGGAGCGGCTGTCTCTGGTGCGATTGTTGCGATCAAAGGTTTGGGAACGTGGCACCGCCAACTAAAAGGTCAATCTGAATATGAATTGTCGCGGAGAATACTAGTTAGCTTATTCAAGTATCGAGATGCGATAAACGGAGTACGAGATCCTGTTATGCTTTCGCATGAAATACTGCACCCATCTGAAGATGATGCTAAGAGTATGAGTCCGAAAGAAATTGATTATTATGGTATCTCGAAAGCCTATCAGAACCGGTGGAAGAAAGTTCAGGATCAACGTACAGCTTTGTATGCTGATCAACTTGAAGCGGAAGCTATATGGGGTGATGAACTAAACACACTGTTCAAAACTATTTATTCTCTAGAACATGAATTATTAACACATGTTCGCCACTATCTCGTTTTGATGAACCCTAAAGCTAATGAGGGAAAAAAAGACGCCATCTATCGAATAGATCAAAAGAAAAGGGATATCATGTATGACGAATTAGGAGAAGAACCTGATGAGTTCAAGCACGAGTTGCTAGAAGCAATAAGACACGTTGAAAACTATTTGAAACCTAAGCTGCGTCATGAAGTGGTATAACAATTCAATGCAATTGACGCGGTCAAGCTTCACAATTGCGGTATAAAGTTTTTAAAACGCTTTGGTTACAGCGCAATGCGCAATTGATTGGGGTGTTATATGGCAATCAGAGTTAGGAGTTTTTTTGATAACTGAACGAATAAAGTTTTGGGCTTTGGCTTATTTTGCCAAGAATGCTTGTCCAAGTCGGTTCTCGCTTTCTAGCGAAGTTGCAAAGAACAATGATTTTTATGAGACTAATGTATATTTCCCTCAAGGGACAGTAGAACAGTTAAATTCAATGTCCAAAGAACGAGTAGGGAGTCAGAAATTACTATATAGGTTTATCCCTCTAAAAAATGGATTGCAAGCTAATAAATTGATTAAGGGTTACAGGTTCTTAGATGACAACCAGACTATTGAATGCTTTGTATCAGAAGCTGCACTGAAACATGCTCGCATTGATGTTACATATTACTTAGGCTATTGGAGAGACGAAAACACTCACTGTACACCAGCTAGGCTTGTACAAATGGTTTTATGGCGCAAATTGCGCCTAATGTACATGGGTATTTTCTTTTCAAAGGTTCGTCAAAAGCTTCGTTCTTGGCGTATTTCTAAAAGGCTGCGTACACCTTTGCGCTCGAAGTACGAAATATACGAGTGCCTCATGTCTAGTGATAAATTTTTAACCAAAGGGACTTTTAATAAAAGTGATTTAGTTGAATTGTTTTTGGGTCAAAAAAGCATATTTGACTATGCGCTTCACAGGAAATTTTCACAATCGCTTGATTGGATCTTGGAAGCATGTGTAGAAGATGGAGAAATTGTCAGAGTCGGTCATGCCAATGACTCTAATCCTCTATACAAAATGAAAGGCAAAGGTATTCATTACTTTACTCAGACCAAAGAAAATATACGAAACGAAGAGCATCAAAAAGAAATTCAAAAGACACAAGTCAGTATCCAGAATAGGATGTTGTTTTTAACTTTTTTACTTGTCATCGCAACGTTTATGACAGCGGTTGACAAGTTTGATGAGACCTTAGAGGTTATCTATAAGTTAGCTGACTGGATAACAAAGTTATTATCTTTAGGGTAAGCCATATAACAAATTCCCAAGGAATCAACAACTTTTTCTAATCTGACAGAAACGCTGTAGAGCATCAGTTCTAAACGTTACTGTCCAAGAATGTGTTTGGAAGTGATCTGCGATTTTTGTGATCACCAAGCGATTCTGTCGTACCATTATAAAATGGGTATTTAATTGTTGCGGGCAAACTTTATTGTCTCTACACCCATTGCCCTGCCACAAAGCCTGAGCTCCAGCACCATTGGAAATTATAGCCGCCAAGCCAACCTGTCACATCCACTACTTCGCCAATAAAATAGAGGCCTGCTATGTCTTTACATTGCATCGTCTTGGATGAAATATGTTCGGTACTCACACCGCCCAAGGTAACTTCTGCGGTGCGATAGCCTTCTGTGCCATTGGGCATGATGCGCCAATTCTCAAGTTTCTCAGTGACTTCTATTAGCTGTTTAGAAGTGAACTGCTTTAGTGGCTTATCTGTGAGAACTTTACGCTCTATCAGAACCTCTACTAAACGCTTGGGCAGCACTTTAGCTAAGGTATTTTTCAAACTCTGGTTGGGGTGCTTTTCAAGATTACTCGCCAGCAAAGCATCGACATCGACATCAGGAACCAAGTTAATCGTAACCGCTTGTCCTGCCCTCCAGTATGAGGATATTTGCAGCACAGAAGGACCAGATAAACCTCTGTGGGTAAACAGCAAAGCTTCTTTAAATACTGTGCCATCTTGGGCAGTAATTTCAGCATCGACGGCAATACCAGACAACTCAGCAAACGCTTCTTTATCCTCTTTGTGAAGGGTAAAAGGCACAAGGCCTGCAGTAGTTGGTTCGATGTTTAGGCCAAACTGCTCAGCCACTTTATAGCCAAATGGCGTTGCACCAAGCTTTGGCATTGACAGGCCACCAGTCGCGATGACTAGTGAATCACACTCAATGGAATGGGTGTTTACATCAAGCACAAAGCCAGACTGGGTCTTTTCGATATGATGGACATCTTGTTGGTAGCGCTGAGTAACAGTGGGCAAATCGCACTCGGCTAAGAGCATCTTAACGATATCTTTTGACGTGTAATCACCAACGCAAAACAGCTGGCCATGGTCGCGTTCTTCAAACTCAATACCATGCTTGCTGACCATGGCAATAAAGTCCCAATTGGTATATTGAGATAGCGCAGACTTAACAAAATGAGGGTTTTGGCATAAAAAGTTGCTCGCCGACACGTCATAGTTAGTGAAGTTACAACGACCACCACCTGCGATGAGAATTTTTCGACCGGGCTTTTTAGCATGATCCAGTACCAGCACATTACGACCACGTTTACCTGCCTCTGCCGCACACATTAAACCCGCAGCGCCCGCTCCGATAATGACAACATCAAACTTCTCTGTCATAACCTTTCTCAACTTAAACCCAATAAAAAAGGATGTGCATCTAGCACATCCTTAGCCAATTGGCGCTATTCTACCCCCAATTAGAGGCCTTGCCAAATTATCCAGCTACAGAATCATAGCTGCAAAGAGGGTTACTCCGAGTAGAGAACTCGATAGAATAAACAGCTCCCTTACTCTTTCACACTTGCCGGTAAAGATTTCATCATGATGATGGTGGTACTCTTTACTCTTCAAATAATGATAAAGCCTAACCTGCTTAGTCACGTTACCATGAGCGGTGAAGAATCCGCCACCATCAACTTGCTGATAAAGCAAGGGGTGAGCTTCGCGCATAATGTATATGAGAGAACGTAAGGCGGTTAAGTATCTGGCCATGTTGACCAAGGTGATTAACATTAACGTGAATAAAATCGTATCAGCTGTGATCATCTTTTCCTCCCTACATCTTCATCAGAAGCCCAGAAAGAAAAGACGATCTGCCTAGAAAGTCTTATGCTGAAGCTTATTCAGCGGGGGCATCCATGATAGAAGATGAACCTTCTTTCGCCAAAGCTGCTAAATCTTTGTCAATAAAGAACAGGGCTTTACCGTCTTCACCAACAAGATCAAGCTTGTCTATGATCCCTTTAAACAACTTCTCTTCTTCGTGTTGTTCTGCGACATACCACTGCAGGAAGTTGAAAGTTGAGTAGTCTTGGGACGTAAAAGCGACGTGGGCAAGCTTATTGATGTTCTGAGTTATCATTTGCTCGTGTTCATAAGTCTCACGGAATACGTCACCTAAACTGGCAAACTCATGCTTAGGGGCTTCAATTGCACCCAAAATTGGCATGGCGCCTGTTTCACTTACGTAAGTAAAAAGTCGCTGCATGTGCCCCATTTCTTCAACCGCGTGTGCACGAAGAAACTCGGCGGCACCTTCAAATCCTTTGTCTTCACACCAAGCACTCATTTGTAAGTATAGATTGGATGAGAAAAATTCGAGATTAATTTGCTCATTCAGTTGATCAACCATCGCCTGTGAAAGCATTTCTTACTCCTAATTAACTTGATTTACTTCAATGAATCTTATCACTACCACACCTTAACACTTTGACGAGTGAATGTGGATCTGAGATCACCTCAACAAAAACATTTACATCATAATGCTAACCTATCAACAGACACTAAAATGGAGAGTTCACCATGAGTTATCAGCATATATTAGTTGCCGTAGACCTGTCAGAAGACAGTAAAACACTGGTCGATAAAGCCGTTTCCCTAGCCAAACCACTCGGCGCTGAAGTGTCTTTTATCCACATAGATGTCAATTATGCCGAGCTCTATACAGGACTTATTGATATCAACCTCGCCGAAACCCAGCATCAAGCTATCGAAGCCTCGCAGCAGCAGTTACAAAACTTTGCCAAGCATGCCAACTACCCGATTAAACATACCCTAGTAGGCAGTGGTGACTTAGGCAATGAACTGTGCGATACCATCAGAGAGTTTAATGTTGATATCGTAGTTTGTGGCCACCATCAGGACTTTTGGAGCAAGCTATTATCTTCAACCAGACAACTCATTAACTGCTCTCCTGTCGATATGTTGGTCGTGCCACTTAATGACTGACCCTGCTTGGTTTTTGGTATAGACTGCTGGCCATTTATTGATAATGAGTATTGATTATGGCTTACCTGTCTGCCGTCACACTTTTGTGGGCATTCTCATTTAGCCTGATCGGTGTATATCTCGCTGGTCAGGTAGATTCTTGGTTCTCTGTGCTAATGCGTGTTGCTTTAGCAAGCTTGATGTTTCTTCCATTCTTAAAATTTAGGGGAGTAAATAAAAAGCTGATTGCCAAGCTTATGACAGTTGGGGGCATCCAACTCGGTTTAATGTATTGCTTCTACTATCAATCTTTTCTTTTACTCTCTGTACCAGAAGTACTGCTGTTTACTGTGTTTACCCCAATTTATGTCACTCTGATCTACGACTTACTCAAAGGGCGTTTTTCACCTTGGTATCTGGTTACCGCGATTATCGCCGTTGCTGGAGCCGCGTTGATTAAGTTTGCTGGAATTAATGAAAACTTTCTACTTGGCTTTCTGGTGGTTCAGGGAGCAAACCTTTGCTTTGCTATTGGTCAAGTCGGTTACAAATACATCATTGAAAATCAGCCTGTAAACCTATCTCAGCATACGATCTTTGGCTATTTCTACCTCGGTGCTCTGTGCGTCGCTGTCGTTGCGTTCAGCTTACTCGGTAACATAGAACGCATGCCTACCACCAACACACAGTGGGGCGTGCTTATTTACCTTGGCATTATGGCCTCTGGATTGGGTTATTTTGGCTGGAATAAAGGGGCAACCTTAGTCAACGCCGGTGCGCTAGCAGCAATGAACAATGCCTTGGTTCCAGCAGGACTGATTGTCAACATAGTCATTTGGAATAGAGACGTCGATTTAACTCGTTTAGCCGTGGGCGGCGCTGTTATCATGCTGTCACTATGGTTTAACGAAACTTGGGTAAAACGCAAAGTAGCACTCAGTTACCAATCTTAGCAGCAACGATATTAGCTCTCCCTATGGAGAGCTTTTTAATGCATGTTACTCGCTTGTAAGCTGGTCTTTTTGAGATCAGAAAACTGAGTCACATCAAGACAAGCTATTAACTTAGCTTCCCGTTTTAATAACTTTCTCTTTTTCTTCGCTAGCTTAAGTAGTTGCTTTTGCTGCTTATATTGCTTTTTCAGTGCCTTTTGAGCCCTTTTAATCTCTTTAGTACTGGTATATTCAAGCAAGCATTCTGGGGAGATATTAGGCTTGTCGTTGGCCTTTTGTTTGGCCTGTTCAATAACCTTTTTCACCACTTGGGATTTATCTTGCGCCGCAGAAGCGGGCTGGTTATCTGGCGCATTATGAGGGGATAGCGTCGAAATGGATGTGGGCTTACAGAGTGCCGCCTTGTCTGCTGAGCAACGCGCACACGAGCGACAGACAAACTTAGGCTCAGCCACCAAACGATAAATGTCACTCAATCCATCGGCAATTTGCTTGCGGTTCATCTTACACAAGCTTTTAGTCATGCAAACACTCCAGACAAGAATACGAATAATTCTTACTATGATATACCCATATCAGAGTTTAATGGCAAGCATAAAAGTAAAACTTGAGGCCGTGAGTCTAAGTTAGCTCATTGACGCGTTGACATAGACATCAAAGCGATTTTTTTTGGTTTCAATTGCCATGGTCGGCTTTTGCTCTCCTAACCACTTGGCATAGTCAGGACGTTTGACCACAACTCTTTTTTTCGCCATGGCTAAAGCTGGAGACAGCAAGTCATCGGCATCGAGATCAGCACCAACAAGAGACTGAAAGACGCGCATTTCTTTTTTAACCAATGCTGATTTCTTTTTCCCTTCTGGGTGTGGATACATGGGGTCTAAATAAACCACATCAGGCCTATCAAGATTGGAATCATTAACAAGTGATTCGAGTGCACTATGGCTGGAAGTATGATTCAACGAAAGACGCTCACTGACCCAATCACCTATTTCAGGATCACGCTTGGCACGCATTAATCCATCATCAAGCAAGGCTGCCACGACAGGATTACGTTCCAGCATCTGGACTTTACAACCAAGCGAAGCGAGCACAAAGGCATCTCGCCCAAGCCCAGCGGTTGCATCCAGAACACTTGGTATAGCCCCCTTATTCATGCCTATCGCTTTGGCAATCGCCTGCCCTTTACCACCACCAAATCTTCGCCTGTGAGCAGCTGCACCACCAGCAAGATCAACATAAATAGCACCAAGCTTAGGTTCATCCGTTTTTCTTAACTCCAACCGCTCAGAGGTTAAAACCAAAGCAAAAGGACTTTGCTCATCATGCGTAAGCCCCCATCGAAATGACAAATCTTTCAATTGTTCATTGAGGCTGAAGTCTTCGCTGATAAGTTGTAGCTGCAAGTGTTGGCTCCAAAGTTGAGTTCGAAAAACAGGCGGGCAAGTGTAATAGATTTCGTCTTGGGTGACTATTTTTGATTGTCCGATGCAAGCAGTTCGTCAACCAGAGTGGGCAAAGGTTTGGGAATGCCAATTAAGTATCCTTGGGCATAATCAACCCCAAGATCAATAAGCATATCGAGAATTCTGTTGTTTTCGACAAACTCGGCCACCGTTTTCTTACCCATCTGCTTAGCCAAATCATTGATAGATCGAACCATGAGGCGATCCCCATCATTGACATCAATCTCGCGTACGAACAGACCATCAATCTTGACAATATCAACCGGCAACTTTTTAAGATAGCCAAACGAGGATAGCCCTGAGCCAAAGTCATCGAGCGCTATCTTACAGCCAAGCTCCTTGAACCGAGTGAATAATGCAATCGCCTGCTTCATGTTGCTCATTGCTGCAGTCTCTGTAATTTCAAGGCAAATCTTACTACATGGAACTCGGCTAAATTGCAGCTTGTTGAGTAAAAAGCTGATAAATTCTTGGTTACCTATAGAGTGCCCCGACAGGTTAATCGAACACATCCCCAGGTGCTCTAGAGCCTCTGGGTTTGCTTCAAACCAATCGAGAGCTTGAGTAACTACCTGTTTATCAAGCAGCTGTGCCATGTTGTAGCGCTCAGAAGCAGGCATAAAGATACCCGGTGCGATATATTCACCTTCAGCGTCTCGAATACGGATCAGTATTTCAAAATGCATCAGAGGCTCATTGTCATCCAAAGCCAAGATTTGCTGGGCGAATAACTCGATTCGATTGTTAGCAAGAGCGTCATGAACAAAGCTAACGCATTCCATTTCCTGCTCTCTGCGACGAAGATCTTCATCATCTTGGCAGTAAAGATTAAACCTGTTACGCCCTTCCTCTTTGGCTGCGTGGCATGCTGTATCGGCTTGCGCATGCACCATTTGGGGAGACTCAGCAGTATGGTCTATCAAGCGAATACCAATTGAGCAGGTCAAGTTTAATCTAATGTCATCCCAAACAAAGTGTTGATCACTGAGCGCCCAAATAATCGAGCTGGCAACGCTTGTTGCATCTCGCTCAGTGCAGTCTTTGAGTAATACCGCAAACTCATCTCCACCCATACGAGCAAGGATAGCGTTATACGGCAATACCTCTTGGAGCATACTGGCACAAAATTGAATCGCCATATCTCCTGCTTCATGACCCGCGGTATCATTTAACACCTTCAATTGATCGAGGTCCAGATAGAGCATGGCATGGGTTCGCGTATAACTTTCCACTTCAATCAGTGCTTTTTCTAACTCGGCTTCAAACTGATTCCGGTTATAGGTACCCGTGAGTAAATCATACCGCGCCTGATATTCGAGTTGCTCCGCCAAATGCTTAGTTTCGGTAATGTCTTCACCAACAATCAATAAATGCCCAGTTTCAACCAATGGTCGTATATTTTCACGAATCCATATTGCATGGCCATCGGCATGACGATATTCAATCTCGCGTCGCCAAACGCCACACATTGCTTGCTTGGGTTGGAGTAAAACCTGCCTTGGCGTGACCGCATCTGAGTGCCAATAGAACTCCACCAGTCGATGACCAAGCAAGCGTTCAGGTTCATAACCAAGTAAGAGTTCAGAAAAATGATTCACTTGCTGAACACAATTATGCTCATCCAAAGTAATCATCATCACAGGTTGCTGGTCATAGTAATGACTTAGATTTGCTTCGCGCTGAAATAACTTCGTCTCAGTAATTTTTCGCGACGTAATATCTCGCGCTTCAAAAAGATAGTTAACTCCTTGGCCATTATCAGGTAAGGGTTTAAGCGCTATTTCTAGGACCATTGCACCTTGCTCTGAATGCCAAATCTCAGCTTCAAATTGGGCACTTTGTTTGGTATCTTCTTTGTCGAAGTAATGCTTTAAAAGCTTCGCTGAGTTCGTTTCCCAGTGCTGGTGTTGCCAAATTGGCTGATCAACGCTGTAGTCTTGATGATAAAGCAGCTCTTGAAGTTTACTGTTGCAGGAAACCGCTCGGCCGTAACCGTCCAAAAGGCCAATAAAGTGATAGCTTTGGTCAAATACCATTTCAATGAGCATCTGACTTTCTCTTGCTATCGACTCACTTCGTTTTAACCGGCTCAAATAGTACACCAACGCCATGATAATCAAGGTCAAAAATACTACAACACTGACAAATATCTTCAGCTCACGCTGATAGCGAACGGTAAAAGGTATAGGCTTATTAAATAAAATGGTCGACACTTCACCATCAATCCCCAAATCCCATTTCTTAACCGCTTGGTAGTCTAGTTTTATTTCTGGCGTGCCCATTTCAACATTAGGCATTTTCTTGGAATTAAAGTGCAATACTTTAAGGAGCTGGTTGGCCGTTTGCTGGCCGTGGGTTCTTCCGCTTTGAATAAATCCGCCTACCGCCCCCTTACCTAAACCCAAATCGTGGACAAGGTAGATAGGCGCCCCAGACGTACGATTAAGCTCTTGCCATTGTGCCTCTTCAGTGATCCAGCCATTTTTATCTCTGTGGTACATACAAAATAAGATACTGCTCGATTTATCCAAGGTTTTCGACAGGTCTATTAACTCTTGATAACTTTCAGGAGTAATTTGCTCAACGATACGCTTATATTCGGGGTTGACGGTTAAAAATTCGGTCACTTGCAGGCGCACAAGCTCTCCAGAAACAGAATAATCGCTGACCACGTAGATTTTCTTAACTTCGGGTTGAATACGCTCTATCAGAGCGATATTGCTGTAAATATCGATATCTTCGATCACTCCCGTCGCTCTTAATTGAGAATGCATATTCGGGCTGTAGTGATTTATCCCACCAAATATTACTGGTGTTTCACCGACTTCTGATGCTAAACGTTGCATCAGATCAAGCGCGTTATTATCACTAACAACAATTGCAGTAAAGGCTTCTTGGCTTAACTTGGTTTTATATAACTGATAAAGCTGTTCTAAATAGGTGGGATCTTGTATCCGCTTTGAATCGAGGTATTCAACTCTCAAAACTAAATGATCATCTTGCAACACATCTTCCAACCCTAGCTGGAAAGCGTCGGTCCAAAAAAAGCCTTGGTGATATGAATGCACCACGAGGACATCTTTACTTGCACCATGAGAATGCGAGAGCGCTGCATAAAATACCGCTAGAAGAATAAGACAAAAGCGCACTAAAATAGCTCTCATATTAAGGTGGCAATTAATCTAATAGTATCACTATTGGTGATAATTTGAACTAGAGACCAATATTAAGTTGAGAACCTAATGCAAGCTCATAGCACTAAGATGGATGATTTAGATAGAACTATTTTAAAAACTTTAATGGAGGATGCCAGAACACCCTATGCGGAAATGGCTAAGCAATTTGGTGTCAGCCCGGCCACCATTCATGTTCGAATTGAAAAAATGAAAGCGGCTGAGGTGATACAAGGCACAGAGGTTATCGTGGATACTAAAAAGCTCGGCTACGATGTTTGCTGCTTTATCGGTATCAACTTAAACGCAGCTCGTGATTATCATTCCGCCTTAGAAAAATTAAACGCATTAGAGGAGGTGGTTGAGGCTTACTACACCACAGGAGCCTACAATATTTTTGTTAAGTTGATGTGCCGATCTATCGAGGAGTTGCAGTTTGTACTCATTGACAAGTTACAGGCAATTGACGAAGTTCAGTCAACGGAAACATTGATCTCGCTGCAAAACCCAATAAACAGGAACGTAAATCCATAATAATTGCCCGTTTGCTGTGGGCAATAAATTAATTAGATTCTAAATATTTCTTTAATTCATCAACTGAAATGCCTTGCTCGGCAATAGATTTTGCGATGGAGGCAACTTCTTCACCTTTTCTATCTTCAATGACTTGTTGAAACTGGAAGATAATATCGCGCAACATATGCAAAGGAACTTGTTTAGCAGCGCTACGGATGCGCTCACCGCTTTGATTGCCTAATTCATTGAGTAATTTACCAAACATGACTTTTTCTGGAGAATCTTCTAGTTGCTCCAGCACACGAGCCATTTCATAAGTTGTCATCGACATCGAAGTTAAGTGTCCACATTGTTATTAGAAGTGAAGTTTAAATATACAATGTTTTTTTGGTTGTTCAAAGCAATTAGATCAAGTTAAGCCAAGGTTGCATGCCATTTTCTACCCGTTTTACTCAACAAAATAAAAACACTTGGCACCACAATAAACATTTGCAGAGCGATCATCACATGAGGTTGCATATCTAGCCTCTGCATTAGGGCAACAACTAGGCCGGAACCACTCATTTGAAATAGCCCTAACAATGCAGCTGCCGTACCTGCTTTATCTCCAAACGGTGCCAAAGCTTTACCAGCCGCACCACCGAGGATAAAAGCGAAACTGGCGGAAGATAAGAAAATAGGCAGCATAAAGGCCAATGGGGTTTGGTATTGCGCTAAAAATAGCATCAGTATTCCGCCTATACCTAGTATCAAAATCCCAGTAACCAGCGCATTATAGGTACCATATTTGTCCATAAATTTAGGCGCGCTTAAACAAGCGGCAATATTTACCACAGCATTAATACCAAACCAGAGCGTAAAATTATTCATACTAAGCCCTAAGCCTTCAATTAAAACGACTGGAGCAGAGGTAACATAGGCTAATATCACAGCCATTGAAAACATACACAAGCAGGCATGAAACAAAAAGGACGGCGTATTTAATACTGCCATATAGCGACTGGCTCGAAAAACAGGCTCGCAACTTGGTTTAGGATTTGTCTCCTTCATAGCTACAGCCAAGACTAAATATACAAGCACACCAAATAAAACCATAAATGAAAAGTTTGTTCGCCATCCAAACTCTTGCGTCAGCCAACTGCCGAGAATGGGCGCCAAAGCAGGAATAAAACAAATCGCACCATTTAGGTAACTGATGACTTTACCGCTTTTGTTTGGTCCAAAGATATCGCGAACTGTTGCAAAGGCTGCTACCGATGTAGCACATGCACCCAAGCCTTGTAGCAGTCGAGCCAATAGCATCCACTCTATCGTCTGAGCTCCCCACGCCAATAAGGCGCTCAATGCGTAGATACTTACTCCTCCCAATGCAACAGTTCGACGCCCTAGTTTGTCTGCTAAAGGACCGGCAAATAGTTGACCAAGCCCCATAGCAAACAAGAACCATGTAATTGTATCTTGAATCAAAGCATGCTTGACACTGAAAGACTCAGCCATCTGCGGCAGTGCTGGCAAATAAATATCAATAGCTAGTGGGCTAAAAAGCACCAATAACACCAAAAGAACAATTTGCATTTGGTTACCATTATTTGCGGCAGCATTTGACATAGATTCTGACTCTGGCAGGCGTTGATGAAATTATTGACAGTGTATTTGAATCGAGTTATTACATCCAATGACGCATAGTCATCCAAGATATTCCAAAAAGGAATTTCCTATGAATATAGAAAAGCTGGCACGCATCGATCTCAACCTTCTTGTTTGCCTTAATGTGCTCGCTGAAGAGCTGAATGTAACCCGAGCTGCTCATCGCCTATGTTTGAGCCAATCTGCAGTGAGCAAAAACCTGGCAAAACTCAGAACTCAATTTGGAGATCCACTTTTCGTGCGCCATGCCCACGGACTAAAGCCAACACCTAAAATTTTGTTTTTGAAACCAAAGCTCGATAATTTAATTAATCACTTAGAACAAATCACTCAACCAGAAGAGTTTTCACCTGACTCTAGCGACTATCGCTTCCAAATCTCTGCGGTGGAGAGTGTCTACCCTCTGATACTTCCCCACTTTCTTCCCGAGATTTTCAAACGTGCACCTAGTGTTACTATTAGTACCCATGGATGGACAGAGAATACGTTTAATCAAATCTTACGTGGTGATATGGATTTAGGTATTACTGGTAAAGACATCGACATTAATGATGCCAAACTGACTATGCTGCCACCTAGCGATATTTGTGAAAAAGAAATTTACCGCGATAACCAAATGTGCTTGTTGCGTCAAAATCACCCAGCCCTGTCTAAACCTTGGGATCTCGATAGCTATTTATCGCAAAGACACGTTCAGGTAAGGTGTGATGGCAACGATCGCTGGTTACTTGACTATCGCCTCGCAGATATCGGCAAAGAGCGAGACATTGCTATCACAGTTCCCGACTTCAATAGTGCGGCAATCCTCTGTTCTTATACCGATTTTATTTTCACGGCCCCAAGTCATTTCATCAAACTCTCATCGCGGCAGCTTGGTTTGACAACCCTTCCCTTGCCGCTTGAGTTTCCTCCTATGGCTTACACCATGTTTTGGCACAGAGATAGAGAAAAAGATCCTGCTATCTCATGGCTTCGACAAATTATTGAAGAGAAAACCACTTCTCTTAGATGATTTGCAGGCTCACGATAAAAAGAGTAGCTTATCCATATCGTCCGCTGTCAGTCGCTTAGTCAGCAAGGACGCACAACAAATGAAGGATTACGATAAATGCTTAAGACTACTGAGCAACGCCTAACTGCAATACGTCAGTGGCTAAAAGACAAAGATATCGACGCACTGCTTGTACCGCATGAAGACGAATATTTAGGTGAATATGTACCCGCGCATAACGAACGCTTGCACTGGCTAACTGGTTTTACTGGCTCTGCTGGTGCCGCTGTCATCACAAAAGACCAAGCAGCCATTTTTGTCGACGGTCGTTATACTGTACAAGTGACTAAGCAAGTGTCTGCCGACCACTTTGAGTATCGACACCTAGTTGAAGAACCAGCACTTGAGTGGGTTAAATCTCATCTACCCAAAGGCTCTCGTTTAGCCATTGATCCAAGAATGCATAGCGCCTCTTGGTTAGGTATGGCGCAAGAGCAACTCGCAGATACTCTAGAGCTAAAAATATTAGACACCAACCCTATTGATGAACTTTGGCACGATCGTCCAGAGCCTATTATTTCTACTGTGCGCCTAATGCCAGCGGACGCTGTTGGTCAAACCTGCGAAAGCAAACGTCTACAAATCGCAGAACTTATCAAAAAACAGGGAGCGGACAGCGTTGTCATTACCGCTCTCGACTCCATATGCTGGCTGCTTAACATTCGTGGGCTTGATGTCTCTCGCTTACCCGTGCTACTTTCCCATGTGATCTTACATGCTGACTCAAGTCTTGAATATTTTCTTGATCCAACTCGCTTACCACAGGACTTTCATTCTCATGTCGGCCCGAATGTCACTATCCACCACCCAGAATCACTTCAATCTAGAATAGAAGCTCTAACTAGCAAGCAGGTTATTTTGGATCCAGCTACCAGCAATGCTTGGTTCAAACTAGTGTTACAAAATACAGGTGCGAATATTGTTCATTGTGCAGACCCATGTCTAATGCCAAAAGCCGCAAAAAACGCAACAGAGGTTGCGGGCATGAGGGCGTGTCACATACGCGATGGTGTAGCCATGGCCAAGTTTTTGTCTTGGTTAGATGAGCAAGTAAGCTCGGGGCATCTACATAATGAAGCAACACTAGCAGATAAACTTGAGTCATTCCGTTATCAAGATCCGACAATACAGGACTTGAGTTTTGATACTATTTCTGCGGCTGGACCGAATGCAGCCATGTGTCACTACAATCATGAAAATCAGCCCACGCCTGGACAACTTGAGATGGACTCTCTTTATCTTGTTGATTCTGGAGGTCAATACATTGATGGCACAACGGATATCACCCGCACAATCGCCATTGGTCAACCCAGCGACGAAATGATCAAGCAATTTACTTTAGTCCTTAAAGGCCATATTAATGTTGCCCGTGCGAAATTTCCCAAAAGTACTCGCGGCTATCAGATTGACACTCTCGCTCGTCAGCACCTTTGGGCAGAGGGTTATGATTACGATCATGGTACCGGCCATGGTGTCGGACATTTCCTAAATGTTCATGAGGGACCAGCAAGTATTTCCAAACGACAAATTGACGTTCCACTAACTACTGGCATGGTGCTCTCCAATGAGCCTGGGTATTACCGAGCTGACGCATTTGGAATTCGAATTGAAAACCTCGAGCTTGTCGTCGAATCAAAAACCAACGGCGACTTTTCTGTGCTTGGCTTTGAATCTCTAACTCGCTGTCCTATCGACAAGCGTAATATCAATTTTGATATGTTGACGGACACCGAGTTAGACTGGCTGAACGAGTACCACCAAAAGGTGTGGCACGATGTCAGCCAACATGTTGAAGGTGATGTAAAAGAGTGGCTGCGCCAAGCAACGGATAATGTCATTCGATAAGCTAGGCCGCTAAATAATCCATAGATAAAAAGCTCCAACTAAGGAGCTTTTTATGATTTAAACCATAACTCTATCAACAATAATGTTTCACGTGAAACATTTATTGCACTTGGCGAACTCCCGAATAAGCGGAATGCCAATCTCGCCACACAGGCTCAAACCCTCTAGCTATGATTGCACTTTCCACTTCCATTGCACTTCTTCCATCACTAATTTCAAACTGTTCCAGCTCTTCCTGCTCGAATGAATAGCCACCAGGCTGAGTTTTCGACGCTGCAGAGATAGTGGTCACTCCCAAGGGGAGTACGTTGTCTCTGAATGTTGCAGATTCACGAGTTGACATTGAAAGTTCAACCTGAGGGTTAAACAAACGATAGGCACATATAAGCTGCACCAATTGTTTATCTGTCATCACAGACTTAGGCTGGACATAATTCGACGAGTTTGATCCCTCGCACGGACGCAGTCGTGGAAATGATATTGAGTAGCGAGTTTGCCAATAATTGCGCTCTAAATAATCTAGATGTGCGGCAACAAAAAAGCAGTCGGTTCGCCACTCTTCTAAACCAATTAGTGCACCCAGTCCAATTTTATCGATGCCCGCTCTAGCGAGACGGTCTGGCGTGTCCAGCCGAAACTCAAAATCAGTCTTGTTGCCGCGCAAGTGGTGTTGTGCGTAAGTGGAAGGCTTATACGTCTCTTGATAAACCATCACCGCATCCAAGCCAAGTGCTTTCAATTCAACATATTGTTGCTGTTTAAGAGGTTGAACTTCCATTGCAAGATAGTTGAAGCTGCGTTTTATAACTGGCACCATCTCGCGAAAGTAATCCATTCCTACTTTTGACTCATGCTCTCCGGTCACCAAGAGTATGCTATCAAACTTCATACGTTTAATCGCTCTAACTTCAGCCATAACTTCGCCTTTACTTAAAGTACGGCGTTTTATGCGGTTCTGCATTGAGAAGCCACAATAAGTACAGTCATTGGCACATAAGTTAGACAGATACAAAGGAATGAATAAGGATATGGTATTACCAAAACGCTTACGGGTAACAGCATACGATTTTTGAGCCATCATTTCGAGATATGGCTCTGCTGCTGGTGAAACAAGTGCCTTAAAGTCCTCTAAGTCGAGCCTTTCTTTGTTAAGCGCCGCTTCAACATCCTTTGCGGTTTTGGCATAAATCGACATTGAAATATCGTCCCAAACAAAGTGATTAAACTCTTTACTGAAACTCATCAGCCCCTCCATTTATTGCTGGATTTCATCAAGAAATGAAGTTAATGGACTTGACGAAACCGCATGAGAACCTTGACTCGCTAAACCTGCCTCATATGCTATACGGCCAGCATTCACCGCCAGTTTAAATGCCTCTCCCATAATAACAGGGTCCCTAGAAGCTGCAATCGCCGTATTGACAATTACAGCGTCCGCACCCATCTCCATCACTTGCGCAGCATGAGAAGGTGCACCTATTCCTGCATCAACAATAACCGGTACCTTAGCTTGTTCGATAATGATTTCCAAAAAATCCTTAGTGACTAAGCCTTGGTTTGACCCTATGGGTGAACCAAGAGGCATTACAGCTGAGCAGCCGACTTCTTCCAACCGTTTACATAATACTGGATCTGCGTGGCAATAAGGCAATACGACAAAGCCAAGATTCACAAGCCTCTCTGCAGCTTTGAGTGTCTCGATAGGATCAGGCAATAGATATTTGGGGTCAGGATGAATTTCCAGTTTTACCCAGTTGGTCTTTAGTGCCTCTCGGGCTAAGTTCGCCGCAAAAACGGCATCTTCAGCGTTCTTCGCACCAGAAGTGTTTGGCAATAATCCTATGCCTTTTTCTAAAAGCGGCTCAATAATGTCGTCTTTGCTGTCGTTTATGTTAACCCGCTTAAGCGCCATAGTGGCGAGCTCAGAACCAGCAGCAGTAATTGCCTCGACCATCAATCTACTGTTAGAGAATTTTCCAGTGCCAGTAATCAATCTCGATTTAAACTGTCTCTTTCCAATTGTTAACATCTCACTCACCCTCCCGCAATCGCTTGAAACAAACAAATGCGATCCCCTTCTACCAGTAGAGTCTCAGTCCACTCACTACCGGGGACCACGTGATTATTAATCGAGAATACGTAGCCGTTCTCAGACAAACCTAACTGATTTACTATCTGTTCGAGGTTTGAGTCTTTAGCCACCTGTTTTGAAATATCGTTAATTACGATAGTTATTAGATCATGGTTCGCTTGTGAACGATGAACTACTTTTTGTTCAGAAGTTGTCACTGCCTTCCTGTCCTTGAATGTTTGATAAAGTTTATGCTTCAGGCATCCCATGTAGTTCGGGTTTCAATCCAACTTTAACTACAGACTTTGCACTGTTTATCTTTCGTTATCGATAAGTACTGCCATTGCATTTGCAGCCCATCGAACCTATGCAGCATAGGGACCTTGAAGTGAAACCGACCAGTTGCAAGCTTTTGAATGGCGGCAAGTGCTTGATAGTTTCCTAAAATCCCAACAACCGGCCCAATCACACCAAGCTCAGTGCATTTGCGTGCCTGATCCACTTCATCAAATGGGTATAGGCAACGATAACAAGCACTACTTTCCCTCTTCGAACTAAAGTCAAAAGCACAGAACTGTCCTAGCCAACCAATGGCAGCAGCAGAGATCAAATCTGTATTCTGCTCTAAACAAACTTGGTTAATCATCTGCCGAGTAGGCATGTTATCTGAGCAATCTAATACGATGTCAGCTAACATTACCTCTAGCTCAAGTTGAGATTTGCTCAGTCTTTTATCCAAACTGCGTATCTTTACGTCTGGGTTTAAAGCTAGCAACTGACTCGTCATCGCCTGAGTTTTAGATGAAGAGATGTCTTTATCGCGATAAACAACCTGTCGATGGAGGTTGCTAAGCTCAACATCATCGTCATCAATAATAATCAGCTTACCCACACCTGATGCTGCTAAATATAAACTCGCGGCACTACCCAGACCGCCGCAACCAATCATAAGCACATGTGACTGACTTAACTTGACTTGTCCCTGTTCACTTATCTCTGGAAGAGTGACTTGCCGCTGATAACGGTTAAACTCATCATCAGTTAACATAAGCCCTCCGAGATTCTTTTATAGAAAGTGGTTTTTGGCCCTTGCTTTTGTCAACATAGCTCTGGAGTAGATCAGTAAAAAAGCTAACGGTAGTCTCTAAGTTATCTGAAGCAGAAATAGCGCCTATCAAGGCAATACTGGATACACCACATTGCAAGACCTGCTCAACATTCGCTTGATTAATGCCACCGATTGCTACCGTAGGACAAGGGCTTGCTTTAAGGCGACCGCTTGATATATTGCAAGAGCCAATACTGTCGATTAGCTGTTGGTATAATGCTAAACGTGCCAACCCTTGTGGTTTGGACACTAACTTCTTGGAGTTGGTATGAAAAATAGGTCCTATGGCAATATAACTAGGACAAAGACTCAAACCACGTAAAAGCTCATAATAACCATGAGTTGATATACCCAGTCTAAGATTGGCCTGCTTAATACGTAACAAGTTTGATTTTTCTAAATCTTCTTGGCCTAGGTGAACGCCAAAAGCACCATGTTGAATCGCGAGTTCCCAGTAATCATTGATAAAAACTTGGCCGCCATATCGGCATCCAAGCTCAATTGATCTAACAATTTCACTCTCCAACTCAATTGGACTTAAGCCCTTCAAGCGTAACTGAATTGTTTTTACGCCTAACTCTAGTAACTTTTTCACCCATTCGCTGCTGCTGACAATCGGGTATATGCCTAAGCCATCTTTCGCAATAGATGCAAATGGTGTATCAGGCGTATTTGATGACCGAGCCGATCTAATACACAAGCGTGAATCGTTCTGAACAGGTGTGGGAAACTCAGAAATGCTATTCGGCCAACTGAGTAAACTAGGATTTAAGTCGTTATCTCCATATGTTTCACGTGGAACATTATCTTTTCTATTGGTCATAGCTCGAGCCAAAACCAACGAGTCCTCCATAGAAAACTCCAATGCGAAGAGCGTAACTAACCAACAAAAATGTTCCTTTGGCTTAAAATTATCACTATCACATTTGCGACCACAAGATAACGCATGAGTTTCACCTGTTGCAGGGCTAAACCATATATCCATATGATTTTCTGTGTTTTTTTCTATATCATCAATACCTATATAGAAAGAGCTAGGAGAGTAACGGTTGTAATCTAGAGCGGATAGCTTGGAACGATAGTAGACATAATGAGTGTTTTCAGTCACCTCTAGAGCGTCATCAATAATATCCGTATTAAAATTAGTCACCTGATGTTCTTTAATCACTTTAAATGATGAAGTAGAACTCACTCCCAACTCTATCTCATTAATAGCAAACCCTTGCTTTTTCGCGCTCAATAAATACTGTTGAATAAGACCTGTAAGCTCAATCAGTGGCTTGGGAATAAGGATTTTTGTCATTATTCATTGGCCTCAGCATGAGCCGCTGGATGGTAAAGTTCAGACCCTGTCGCTAGAAACTCCTGTGACTTTTTACGCATCCCTTCCAGCGGATCATCCAGCATTTGTATGCTAATAGCTTGGTCTGCAGCGACCTGCTGTTTGTCTTTGGCGTATTCTCGAACCTCTTGGGAAATTTTCATCGAGCAAAACTTAGGACCACACATAGAGCAGAAGTGCGCCACTTTACCTGACTCTTGAGGTAGTGTTTCGTCATGAAAAGAACGAGCAGTATCTGGGTCTAGAGCTAAGTTAAATTGGTCTTCCCAGCGAAACTCAAAGCGTGCTTTGGACAAGGCATTATCTCGAACTTGCGCTCCGGGATGCCCCTTAGCTAAATCTGCCGCATGTGCAGCTATTTTGTAGGTAATCAGTCCAGTTTTGACGTCTTCTTTATTAGGTAAACCTAGATGCTCTTTAGGTGTGACATAACAAAGCATGGCGCATCCGTACCAACCAATCATCGCCGCCCCTATACCCGATGTAATGTGGTCATAGCCTGGTGCAATATCGGTAGTCAATGGTCCAAGAGTATAGAAAGGTGCTTCATGGCAATGATGTAATTGCTCTTCCATATTCTCTTTAATCATGTGCATAGGTACATGTCCTGGCCCCTCTATGATGACTTGTACATCGTATTCCCAAGCTATCTTGGTGAGCTCACCAAGAGTCCTCAGCTCAGCAAATTGAGCTTCATCATTAGCATCAGCAACCGATCCTGGTCTTAATCCATCACCGAGGGAAAGGGCAACATCATACTGCGCACAAATTTCGCAAATCTCTCTAAAATGTGTGTAAAGAAAGCTTTCTTCATGATGCGCCAAGCACCATTTGGCAATAATCGACCCTCCACGAGAAACGATTCCAGTCACGCGTTTAGCCGTCATAGGGACATAACGCAAAAGAAGGCCTGCATGGATGGTAAAGTAATCAACGCCCTGCTCTGCTTGCTCTATCAGGGTGTCACGCATAACTTCCCAGTTCAGGCTTTCAGCAACACCATTGACCTTTTCTAGCGCCTGATACATAGGAACCGTGCCTATTGGCACCGGGCTATTACGTAAAATCCACTCTCGCGTTTCATGAATATTGCGACCAGTGGAAAGATCCATAACCGTATCGCCTCCCCAGCGAGTTGACCAAACCAGCTTTTCAACTTCCTCTTCAATTGACGACGTAACCGATGAATTACCAATGTTAGCGTTCACTTTGACAAGAAAGTTACGGCCAATGATCATAGGCTCAGACTCGGGATGGTTTATGTTGGAAGGTATAATTGCGCGGCCCTGTGCTACCTCCTGACGCACGAACTCAGGGGTAATATCCTTGGGTAAATGAGCGCCAAAGCTTTCACCCGGATGCTGTTGGTTTAAAGTCTTGTCTCGATAGACTGCACGCCCCATATTCTCGCGCAGTGCAATATATTCCATCTCTGGCGTTACGATACCCTTGCGAGCATAATGGAGTTGAGTAACGCATTGACCTTTCTTTGCTCGACGAACACGAGGAAGATTCCCATACCTAAGATCATCAAGTGTTTCATCCGCTAACCGCTGCTTGGAATAGACTGAACTTACATCGTCTAGTAGCTCAGTATCGCTGCGCTCTATGATCCACCTCTCTCTGAGCTTAGGTAGACCATTATAAAGGTCGATGTCGTAGTCAGGATCTGTATATGGTCCAGAAGTGTCATAGACTCTAACAGCTTCATTGGGCTCAAAAACGGGGCTCTCTTTACTTCCACCAATCAAACTATCTGAAAGTTTAATTTGACGCATGGGAACACGGATATCGGGCCGAGAGCCTTCAACATAGACTTTACTAGAATTAGGATATGGTGCAGCTGAAAGCGTGTCTATAAACTGTTTTGCTTCCAGTCGAGCTTGTTTGCGATTCGACATAGCATTTTTCCTTGCTTTGTTATTCTTAGATAAAAAGTCATAAAAATGCTTGGCGGAAAGATGCGACAAGAGGTGTCAAACGAGAGCCAAATAGGGTTACTTCAAGTAACAATAACGATACAGCTGTGTTCGACAAGTTGATAGATAAACCAGAACTGAAGCTGGTATAGATATCTTCTCTTGTTCCCTTCGCAGATACTAATCTGATCAGGTTCAACGGATCCCGAATAAACGGTCTCAGCCTTATGGCACTCCGACAAGTAAACAAAGTATATAGAAGAGACTTGGTTAAACCAAGCCAAGTTAAACAGTAATTAGCGAAATATTGACAGTCACTAGAGCTTGGCGATCAATTGAAAGCCCACCCAAGCAGCAGAAATACTCAAAATAACATTCGCTAATATATTGAGGCCCATTTTAAAAAACTCGCCCTGCTGCATCAGCAAAACATTATCCATGGAAAAAGTCGAGAATGTGGTCAAAGCTCCAAGAAACCCCAAGCCGATAATTTGGCGCCATGGTTCACTGGCTAACATTTCATTTTCAAATGCAGCAATGAGAAGCCCCATAACAAAAGAGCCAATCACATTAACCGTCAAGGTTCCGTACGGAAAACCTCGTCCAAGTAAGGCAACAAAAACCTCAGTCACAAGATAACGAGAACATGCCCCCAAAGCCCCACCTAGTGCAATAAACCCAAGAATCGAAAGCTGTACCATTATCCCCCCAGAGAATACCTGTTACCTTTGGATAGTTAACGAACAATAGTAACAAATTATCGAGTAATATCACTGCAAAATAACATGAGATTTAAAAAGTTACAGGAGTCACTTTACTTCAATATAACCCATTAAGCCCGTTTTCATATGCTCAATCACATGGCAATGATACATCCAGCGGCCGGGATTGTCGGCAACAAATGCCGCTTTAGCCGTCCCATTCTTACCAAGCAACACTGTGTCGGTATGAAAAGGGGCTTCTACTTTTTTGCCATTCAGCTCCAATACTGTGAATGTATGCCCATGCAAGTGGATTGGATGATGGTATTGAGTAACATTCTTTAGATAGAAAATGTATGTTTTACCCAGTTCAAGTGAAGCAAGAGGCTCAGGTATATTATCTTTTGACATCCCCTCCCATGCTCGTTTATTGGTTAACCAGAACTTAGGCATCGACTTACCATTTTTGCCAACTGGTGATACTGCCCCCTCCCATTCGAATACAAAATCAAGTTTTTGAGCATTATCAAGGTCCAGATCGGGAACAGGGTTAAGGAGCAACTTTGGAATGGACCGCTGATCTGGCAGATCTGAATGAACAATATCAAACTCACATAATGGGAAAGGGAATCGCCCCTTCATATAACGCACATAAACACGCTCTCCTTGCTTAGGAGCAATTAAAGCAAGGTCAAGTCTCATACCTGGGCCAATTTTATGCTGAGAAAGCTCATAGGGGAATTCTATTGGATTACCGTCTATCGCTATGACCCATGCTTGAGCACCTTCAATAGCGATTGGGTAGGTCAAGGTATTGTCCACATTAGCTATACGTATTCGTGTCGCTGCGTTTTCTTTTAACTGATAAACCGGTTCATGAACGCCATTGACACTACTCCATTCACCCGGCGTGCCCATTCTTGCACTTAGGCGAGGGATCATGAGATCTTTCCACTGCCCCTGTTTATCAAGGTGCCAATGTTTGAGCATCAGGTCGTATTCTTGGTCAAACCGAACAGGAACTGACTCTTCGACAATGATCAAGCCAACCAAGCCCATGCCTAATTGCTTAACGCTGTTCATATGAGGGTGATACCAAAATGTGCCTGCATCTGGCGGGGTAAATTTATATACAAAGGTTTCACCGGGCATAATAGGGGGCTGACTAAGAAATGGGACACCATCCATTTCTATAGGTATTCGCAACCCATGCCAATGAATGGTTGTAGGCTCATCAAGTTTATTCGTAAACCGAATCGTTACCTCTTGCCCCTGACGACACCGAATAGTCGGAGCAGGTATCTCGCCATTGAAACCTAGCACATTGGTCGTATAACCGGGAACAAGCTCCACTGAAGCCGGCTCTGCCGTAAGATCGTATATCCATTCATCTGGATTAGTGGAAGTTCGAGTTAAACTACAAGCTGGAAGAACACTGAGTGCGGAAAGTGCTAGACCAGATTTTACAAATTGGCGACGAGAGATACTCATAGATAATAGAATATGAATTCAACAGGGCGATAAATGTAACAGATAAATAAGAATACTTCTCATCGATGTATAACAAAAATCATCGACCATCCATGAAGCATAAAAAGTTGAGTCGAGAAAAGCCTGCTGTTTTACAACTAGATCTTCTATATGTTACAGGAGTGGAGAGATTCTAAGCTCCAACACGCCCATTCTTTGGGTATAAGCTGAATCCGCTGCTTGAGAGCTACAAAGTAAAAAGGCTTCAGTCTTTAGACTAGAGCCTTAAATATGGCAGGGGTGGAGAGATTCGAACTCCCAACACGCGTATTCTTTGGGTATAAGCTGAATCCGCTGCTTTAGAGCTACAAAGTAAAAAGGCTCCAGTCTTTAGACTAGAGCCTTAAATATGGCAGGGGTGGAGAGATTCGAACTCCCAACACGCGTATTCTTTGGGTATAAGCTGAATCCGCTGCTTTAGAGCTACAAAGTAAAAAGGCTTCAGTCTTTAGACTAGAGCCTTAAATATGGCAGGGGTGGAGAGATTCGAACTCCCAACACGCGTATTCTTTGGGTATAAGCTGAATCCGCTGCTTGAGAGCTACAAAGTAAAAAGGCTCCAGTCTTTAGACTAGAGCCTTAAATATGGCAGGGGTGGAGAGATTCGAACTCCCAACACGCGGATTTGGAATCCGCTGCTCTGCCAATTGGAGCTACACCCCTGTGGATATCTGAAAAAACCTCGCATTAGCGAGGTTTCTAAATAAGTGGCGGAGCGGACGGGACTCGAACCCGCGACCCCCGGCGTGACAGGCCGGTATTCTAACCAACTGAACTACCGCTCCGCACTGGTTAGACCTAAGTCTAAATATAAAGCCTGGCGATGTCCTACTCTCGCATGGGGAAGCCCCACACTACCATCGGCGCTATTGCGTTTCACTACTGAGTTCGGCATGGAGTCAGGTGGGTCCACAACGCTATGGTCGCCAAGCAAATTCTTTCTCTCTATCTCTAGAGAATAACTTGGAAAGCTGTTTTTGTTCTTAACACATTCAATGTTCTAGTTGAGTCCATCAAAACCCTTTGGGTGTTGTATGGTTAAGCCTCACGGGCAATTAGTACAGGTTAGCTCAACGCCTCACAACGCTTACACACCCTGCCTATCAACGTTCTAGTCTCGAACAACCCTTTAGGACCCTCAAGGGGTCAGGGAAGACTCATCTTAGGGCTCGCTTCCCGCTTAGATGCTTTCAGCGGTTATCGATTCCGAACTTAGCTACCGGGCAATGCGTCTGGCGACACAACCCGAACACCAGAGGTTCGTCCACTCCGGTCCTCTCGTACTAGGAGCAGCCCCCTTCAATCTTCCAACGCCCACGGCAGATAGGGACCGAACTGTCTCACGACGTTCTAAACCCAGCTCGCGTACCACTTTAAATGGCGAACAGCCATACCCTTGGGACCGACTTCAGCCCCAGGATGTGATGAGCCGACATCGAGGTGCCAAACACCGCCGTCGATATGAACTCTTGGGCGGTATCAGCCTGTTATCCCCGGAGTACCTTTTATCCGTTGAGCGATGGCCCTTCCATACAGAACCACCGGATCACTATGACCTGCTTTCGCACCTGCTCGAATTGTCATTCTCGCAGTCAAGCGGGCTTATGCCATTGCACTAACCTCACGATGTCCAACCGTGATTAGCCCACCTTCGTGCTCCTCCGTTACTCTTTGGGAGGAGACCGCCCCAGTCAAACTACCCACCAGGCACTGTCCTCAACCCAGATAATGGGTCTAAGTTAGAACATCAAACATACAAGGGTGGTATTTCAAGGATGGCTCCATGCACACTGGCGTGCACACTTCAAAGCCTCCCACCTATCCTACACATGTAGGCTCAATGTTCAGTGCCAAGCTGTAGTAAAGGTTCACGGGGTCTTTCCGTCTAGCCGCGGGTACACTGCATCTTCACAGCGATTTCAATTTCACTGAGTCTCGGGTGGAGACAGCGTGGCCATCATTACGCCATTCGTGCAGGTCGGAACTTACCCGACAAGGAATTTCGCTACCTTAGGACCGTTATAGTTACGGCCGCCGTTTACCGGGGCTTCGATCAAGAGCGTCGACTTACGTCTAACCCCATCAATTAACCTTCCGGCACCGGGCAGGCGTCACACCGTATACGTCATCTTACGATTTTGCACAGTGCTGTGTTTTTAATAAACAGTTGCAGCCACCTGGTATCTGCGACTCTCATTAGCTCCATCCGCGAGGGACTTCACCGACAAGAGCGTACCTTCTCCCGAAGTTACGGTACCATTTTGCCTAGTTCCTTCACCCGAGTTCTCTCAAGCGCCTTGGTATTCTCTACCCGACCACCTGTGTCGGTTTGGGGTACGATTCCTTACAATCTGAAGCTTAGAGGCTTTTCCTGGAAGCATGGCATCAATGACTTCACTACCGTAGTAGCTCGACATCGTGTCTCAGCCTTGTAGAGAGCCGGATTTACCTAACTCTCAAGCCTACGCACTTGAACCTGGACGACCGTCGCCAGGCCCACCTAGCCTTCTCCGTCCCCCCATCGCAATTGTAAGAAGTACGGGAATATTAACCCGTTTCCCATCGACTACGCCTTTCGGCCTCGCCTTAGGGGTCGACTTACCCTGCCCCGATTAACGTTGGACAGGAACCCTTGGTCTTCCGGCGAGGGGGTTTTTCACCCCCTTTATCGTTACTCATGTCAGCATTCGCACTTCTGATACCTCCAGCATGCTTTACAACACACCTTCAACGGCTTACAGAACGCTCCCCTACCCAATACGATAAATCGTATTGCCGCAGCTTCGGTTTACAGCTTAGCCCCGTTACATCTTCCGCGCAGGCCGACTCGACTAGTGAGCTATTACGCTTTCTTTAAATGATGGCTGCTTCTAAGCCAACATCCTAGCTGTCTAAGCCTTCCCACATCGTTTCCCACTTAGCTGTAATTTGGGACCTTAGCTGGCGGTCTGGGTTGTTTCCCTCTCCACGACGGACGTTAGCACCCGCCGTGTGTCTCCCGGATAGTACTTACTGGTATTCGGAGTTTGCAAAGGGTTGGTAAGTCGGGATGACCCCCTAGCCTTAACAGTGCTCTACCCCCAGTAGTATTCGTCCGAGGCTCTACCTAAATAGATTTCGGGGAGAACCAGCTATCTCCAGGTTTGATTGGCCTTTCACCCCTAGCCACAAGTCATCCGCTAATTTTTCAACATTAGTCGGTTCGGTCCTCCAGTTGATGTTACTCAACCTTCAACCTGCCCATGGCTAGATCACCTGGTTTCGGGTCTATATCCAGCAACTCGACGCCCAGTTAAGACTCGATTTCTCTACGGCTCCCCTAGATGGTTAACCTTGCTACTGAATATAAGTCGCTGACCCATTATACAAAAGGTACGCAGTCACAGGACAAGCCTGCTCCTACTGCTTGTACGTACACGGTTTCAGGTTCTATTTCACTCCCCTCACAGGGGTTCTTTTCGCCTTTCCCTCACGGTACTGGTTCACTATCGGTCAGTCAGTAGTATTTAGCCTTGGAGGATGGTCCCCCCATATTCAGACAGGATATCACGTGTCCCGCCCTACTCGATTTCACTGAACACGCGTCGTCAACTACGGGACTATCACCCTGTATCGTCGGACTTTCCAGACCGTTCGTCTAACGCGTGTAAAGCTTAAGGGCTAATCCAATTTCGCTCGCCGCTACTTTCGGAATCTCGGTTGATTTCTTTTCCTCGGGGTACTTAGATGTTTCAGTTCCCCCGGTTCGCTCTGTTAACCTATGAATTCAGTTAACAGTAACTGCTTATGCAGTTGGGTTTCCCCATTCGGAAATCCCAGACTCAAATGGTTTTTACTACCTAATCTGGGCTTATCGCAAGTTAATACGTCCTTCATCGCCTCTGACTGCCAAGGCATCCACCGTGTACGCTTAGTCACTTAACCATACAACCCCAAAGGGTCTTAGATTAAACAACCAAAGTGTCTGCAATTATTTAAACATGATGCAGACTCGATTTTGCCGGACTCAAATATAAACAACACACTAAGGTGTTGTTTCCAAGAACACTTGAATGTGTTTATTGGTGTTTATCTTTCGATAAACATTGAGAACTTTACAAACAATCTTATTCACAAAGAATCAAGATTGTTTTGTCAGCTTTCCAAATTGTTAAAGAGCAGATTCATTAAAGAACCATGTTTAAGAACACTTAAGACTTTCTATTTCAAAAGAAATGCGCTTAAAGATGGTGGAGCTAAGCAGGATCGAACTGCTGACCTCCTGCGTGCAAGGCAGGCGCTCTCCCAGCTGAGCTATAGCCCCATCAGGTGATACTGTATGCCACGTCTTATTGGGAATAAGATTGGTGGGTCTGAGTGGACTTGAACCACCGACCTCTCGCTTATCAGGCGAACGCTCTAACCACCTGAGCTACAGACCCAGTATCGTCTCTAAAACTTCTAAACCATCAATCTGTGTGGACACTTGTCTTAATAATCATCGTATAAGGAGGTGATCCAGCGCCAGGTTCCCCTAGCGCTACCTTGTTACGACTTCACCCCAGTCATGAACCACAAAGTGGTGAGCGTCCCCCCGAAGGTTAAACTACCCACTTCTTTTGCAGCCCACTCCCATGGTGTGACGGGCGGTGTGTACAAGGCCCGGGAACGTATTCACCGTGGCATTCTGATCCACGATTACTAGCGATTCCGACTTCATGGAGTCGAGTTGCAGACTCCAATCCGGACTACGACGCACTTTTTGGGATTCGCTCACTTTCGCAAGTTGGCCGCCCTCTGTATGCGCCATTGTAGCACGTGTGTAGCCCTACTCGTAAGGGCCATGATGACTTGACGTCGTCCCCACCTTCCTCCGGTTTATCACCGGCAGTCTCCCTGGAGTTCCCACCCGAAGTGCTGGCAAACAAGGATAAGGGTTGCGCTCGTTGCGGGACTTAACCCAACATTTCACAACACGAGCTGACGACAGCCATGCAGCACCTGTCTCATAGTTCCCGAAGGCACCAATCCATCTCTGGAAAGTTCTATGGATGTCAAGAGTAGGTAAGGTTCTTCGCGTTGCATCGAATTAAACCACATGCTCCACCGCTTGTGCGGGCCCCCGTCAATTCATTTGAGTTTTAATCTTGCGACCGTACTCCCCAGGCGGTCTACTTAACGCGTTAGCTCCGAAAGCCACGGCTCAAGGCCACAACCTCCAAGTAGACATCGTTTACGGCGTGGACTACCAGGGTATCTAATCCTGTTTGCTCCCCACGCTTTCGCATCTGAGTGTCAGTATCTGTCCAGGGGGCCGCCTTCGCCACCGGTATTCCTTCAGATCTCTACGCATTTCACCGCTACACCTGAAATTCTACCCCCCTCTACAGTACTCTAGATGACCAGTTTCAAATGCTATTCCGAGGTTGAGCCCCGGGCTTTCACATCTGACTTAATCATCCACCTGCATGCGCTTTACGCCCAGTAATTCCGATTAACGCTCGCACCCTCCGTATTACCGCGGCTGCTGGCACGGAGTTAGCCGGTGCTTCTTCTGCAGCTAACGTCAAATGAGTATGCTATTAACATACCCACCTTCCTCACTGCTGAAAGTACTTTACAACCCGAAGGCCTTCTTCATACACGCGGCATGGCTGCATCAGGCTTGCGCCCATTGTGCAATATTCCCCACTGCTGCCTCCCGTAGGAGTCTGGACCGTGTCTCAGTTCCAGTGTGGCTGATCATCCTCTCAGACCAGCTAGGGATCGTCGCCTTGGTGAGCCCTTACCTCACCAACTAGCTAATCCCACCTGGGCATATCCTGACGCGAGAGGCCCGAAGGTCCCCCTCTTTGAGCCGAAGCTATTATGCGGTATTAGCCATCGTTTCCAATGGTTATCCCCCACATCAGGGCAATTTCCCAGGCATTACTCACCCGTCCGCCGCTCGACGCCGTTATCGTCACCCGAAGGGTCAGATAACTCGTTTCCGCTCGACTTGCATGTGTTAGGCCTGCCGCCAGCGTTCAATCTGAGCCATGATCAAACTCTTCAATTTAAAGTTTTGATTCCCTAAATAAATAGGGGAGGCTCAATGAATACTGAACATTACATAACGTAATGTTTGAATTGACTGTGCTCTTATTGGTGTTCACTTTTGAAAAAGTAAAACAAAACAGCTCAAGGCTGCTTCCCAATTCGAATGGTCACTTCGTATCATTGAAACCTAAATTGTTTCTAAAGAAACTATTTGGATTATCATCAACGAGTGCCCACACAGATTGATAGGTTTAGTTTGTTAAAGAGCGTTCTTCTTTAGTTCTTTTTAGTCCCTAAGGAAGAGTCGGCTATTTTAGCGTTCTAAAGTTAAGTGTCAACCACTTTTTTTAACTTATTTTTGAGCATTTATGCTTGTTTCTAAAAGCCTAGTATGCTGAGCATTTTATGAGCTTGACTTATTTAACCAGGCCTTTCCCTGTCAGCGGAGGGGAATTATAGAGATTACATTCTCGATGACAAGTACTTTTCGATATTTTTCAGTATTTTTTACTTTTAGGCTAAAAAACAGACTCAAACGCCTAAATCTGACTCTATTTTCTACAGTTCATTAAAATTTTGGGCAAACAAAGATACTTTTTCCCAGTTGGTGTATTCGACTTCTTTACTCGTATCTGTCTCTCCACCAGTCAGGCTCATTATTAGTTTAATCATCATTTTATCGAAAAATTTATAACGTGGATAATATAACGCACCAGCAAACACACCTATTAAAGTAGGTTGCCATGGAGACTTACTTAAAAACTTCTGTATATAAGCACTACCTTCGGGAGTGTCCTTCCCCTGGCTTTCTTTTCTCGCCGTTAAATTTACACAAAAAAAGCCCACCTTAGCAGCATCTAATTGGTCTTTATGATGCTCAATAAACTGATAAAGCTTTTTATTGAGGTGACCATAGCGAATGGAAGCACCAATCAAAACTTTGTCATACTTTGAAAAATCAACCTGTTCAACAGTATGTAAATCGGATATTTCGACCTCGAGGTTAGATAAACTATCCTCTATATAAGAGAGGATTTTTTTTGTTTGTCCTTCACGGGATGAATGTAGAAATAACGCTTTAGACACACAGGCTCCTTAGCTACGCCAAAAAGTTGGGGTTAGCAGAATCAATAACGTAAAAATTTCTAATCGTCCAAATAGCATGGAAACAATCAGTACCCATTTAGCTTTCTCGTTCACATCGCCAAAATGAAGCGCTACTTCTCCCAGACCGGGCCCCAAGTTATTTAATGTTGCTGCAACGGCAGAAAAAGCACTCAGCTCATCCATACCGGTAGCAATTAAACCAAGCATACACACGACAAAAACTAAAGCGTACGCTGAGAAGAATCCCCAAACCGCATCAACAACTCGCTGAGAGAGTGCGGTACCGCCAACCTTAATCGTATAAACGGCACGGGGGTGGACAAGGCGTTTCAACTCTCGAGCTCCTTGCAATGTCAGCAGTAACACACGAATGACCTTCATTCCTCCACCTGTTGACCCTGCGCACCCACCAATAAACGAAGAAAACAGCAGTAACACAGGCAAAAACAGCGGCCAATCCGCAAAGCCCGTTGTAGTAAAACCAGCGGTAGTCGAAATAGAAACGGTTTGAAATAAGGCCTGATCAAATGCATCGTAAACAGAATTGTAAGAATGGTGATTAAGCAAAACCAGAAAGCACACCAAAAAGAGCAAGGTTTGAGTAAAAATAAACGCTCGAAATTCAGGATCCTTCCAGTAATATTTCGGATGTACTCCACCTGAGGCGAAAGCGGCAAAATGCAGAGAGTAATTACACGCAGATATAAGCAAAAAAACCACGGTAATCATATTAATAGCATAACTATCAAAGTAGCCTATGCTGGTATCATGAGTAGAGAAGCCGCCAATAGCTATGGTAGAAAAGCTATGCCCAATCGCATCAAAAGGTGTCATCCCAGCTAACCAAAATGCAAATGCACAAGCAATAGTCAGACTTAAATAGATATACCATAGTGCCTTGGCCGTTTCAGCAATACGTGGTGTCATTTTGCTGTCTTTGACTGGTCCGGGGATTTCAGCACGATAGAGCTGCATCCCTCCAATTCCGAGTACAGGAAGAATAGCGACGGCTAAAACTATAATTCCCATCCCTCCAAACCATTGTAAAAATTGGCGGTAAAACAAAATTGCTTTGGGTAGCTCATCAAGACCGACTATGACGGTCGCCCCAGTAGTCGTTAAAGCGGAGAAAGATTCAAAAAAGGCATCGGTCACTGACACATTGGGGTTGTCAGCCAGTAAAAAAGGAATCGAACCTGCGCTACCAATAACCGTCCAGAAAAGAACGACTATCAGAAAGCCATCTCGCGCTTTAAGTTCATGTTTGTGACGTCGGTTTGGCCACCAGCATATCGCCCCACAAATGAATAGGAAAAAGAAAGTTGTCACAAAGGAAACACCAGCACCATCGCGATAGATCAAAGCGACAAGTGCAGGGGCCAACATAGACACACTAAAAAGAGCGAGCAAAAGCCCGACAATTCGGATAATTGAACGAAATTGCATGAATTGATGATTACCGAAGCAAAGCTTCCGACTTCCTGATTATCATTGTTTACCATTTATAGGGGTCACCATCACTTTGGCACCGCTCTTATTAATTACGCTCTGGGTGAAATCACTGACATGACGCACTTCAATGTTGACAACCATTTTCACTTGTTGACTATAGTCAGCCTCGACTTCTTGCGCATCAAATTGAATGAGTAAACCTTGAACAATAGCAACAAAACCATAGTCTAACTCTAGTAGTAGCTTTGTGGTTATTTTTTTCTCAATTGTTTGAAGCAACTTAAGTGCTTGCTGCACTCCGCCACCATAAGCTCGAACTAAGCCTCCAGTTCCAAGCTTTACCCCTCCAGAGTATCGAGTCACTACAGCGGTAATCTCACCAACCCCAGATCCTGAAAGCTGCGCCAGAATGGGCTTTCCTGCTGTACCAGTGGGTTCTCCATCATCACTAAAACCCCATTTCATTGAATCTTCCGGACGACCCGCAACAAAACCCCAGCAATTATGTCTAGCTGCTGGATGCTGGCTTTTTACTTCTTCGATAAAGGCCTTAGCCTCTGCAACCGATGGCGTGTGATTTAACTGAGTAATAAATACACTTTTCTTTATTTCCTCTCGATAAAGAATTAACTCTTCAGGGATAAGAAATGGCTTTTGATTCATGGCTCTATTGCTATAAATATCTGACATTTGAGTCTATCATGCCAATCCCTCAAGAGCGTCAAAAAGATCAGTTACAGCGCACAGTGTTAAACACTTGTTTAAAAAATGTATTGAATTTCATTTTCTCTAAGTCCAAACTTAACAAACTGGTCTAACCAGAACGACTGTACGACATTTATCAATGTCGGCTTAAGACCGACATACGCGCAATCTCAAGATTGTATGTCATGGAGATAGATAATGATTTACCAAGCCGAAACCCTACAGGTAAAGGAATTACAAGACGGCATCGCTGAGCTAAATTTTTGCTCTCCAAACTCCGTCAATAAACTAGACCTAGCGACCCTCGAATCACTCAACAAAGCCCTTGATGCACTATACAGCCATAATGGACTAAAAGGCCTATTACTTACCTCAAATAAAGATGCCTTTATAGTTGGTGCCGATATTACTGAATTTATGGGGTTGTTTGCCAAGCCAGAAGCAGAACTGGATAAATGGCTTCAGTTTGCAAATAGTATCTTTAACAAACTGGAAGATTTGCCAGTGCCAACCCTTTCGGTATTGAAAGGGCACGCTCTTGGTGGTGGATGTGAGTGTGTACTTGCTACCGATTTTAGAATAGGTGACAAAACAACAAGCATAGGGTTACCAGAGACAAAACTTGGCATAATGCCAGGTTTTGGTGGCTGTGTTCGTCTTCCTCGACTGATCGGCGCAGACAGCGCCATGGAAATCATCACCCAAGGCACAGCATGTCGAGCCGATGAAGCCCTAAAGATTGGTTTAATAGATGCAGTTGTAGAAAGCGAGTCTCTATTTGAATCTGCTCTAGCGACCATATCGCAAGCAATTAACGAAAAGGTAGATTGGCAGCAACGTCGCAAGCAAAAAACATCAGCGCTTACGCTTAGCAAACTCGAGTCTATGATGAGCTTTACCATGGCTAAAGGACTTGTTGCTCAAAAAGCAGGCCCACACTATCCCGCTCCAATGAAAGCGGTCGTTGCGATTGAACAAGCGGCACAAAGCGATCGAGATGATGCGCTTGATATTGAACGCAAATACTTCGTTGAGCTTGCCAAGTCAGAAGAAGCCAAATCTCTTGTCGGACTGTTTCTCAATGACCAATACATTAAGGGCATTGCCAAGAAAGCAGAAAAGTCAGCAAGCAAAGAAACCAAACGCGCTGCTGTGTTAGGCGCGGGGATCATGGGAGGTGGCATCGCCTACCAATCGGCTTTAAAAGGTGTACCTGTCTTAATGAAAGATATAGCACAAGCATCGCTTGAGCTTGGTATGACTGAAGCCTCAAAGCTGCTCAATAAGAGGCTTTCTCGTGGTCGAATTGATGGATTTAAGATGGCGGGTATTTTAGCTTCCATCACGCCTAGCCTACACTATGCAGGTATTGACGAGTCAGATATTATTGTCGAAGCCGTGGTTGAGAATCCAAAAATCAAGGCTAGCGTTCTTAGTGATGTAGAACAACAAGTCAACCCAGATACTGTCATCACATCGAATACGTCAACCATACCAATTAATCATCTCGCAAAATCGCTAAAACGCCCTGAGAATTTCTGTGGCATGCATTTCTTTAACCCTGTTCATAGAATGCCATTGGTTGAAATTATTCGCGGTGAACACACCTCAGAAGAAACCATCAATCGCGTTGTGGCCTACGCGGCTAAAATGGGCAAATCCCCAATCGTAGTCAATGATTGCCCAGGGTTCTTCGTTAACCGTGTGCTGTTTCCTTACTTTGGTGGTTTTAGCATGCTACTGCGCGATGGAGCAGACTTCACCCAGATTGACAAAGTGATGGAGCGTAAGTTTGGCTGGCCAATGGGCCCTGCGTATTTGCTTGATGTAGTAGGTATTGATACTGCTCACCACGCACAAGCAGTGATGGCAGAAGGCTTCCCACAACGTATGGGCAAGTCATATCGCGATGCGATAGATGCCTTATTTGAGGCCAACAAGTATGGTCAGAAAAATGGCCATGGATTCTACAGCTATAGCGTTGATAAACGTGGTAAGCCGAAAAAAACCTTTAGCGAGGATATTCTACCCGTTCTCTCAGATGTGTGCGCGGAGAAAAAAGACTTTGACGTTCAAGAGATCATTCAACGCATGATGATTCCAATGATCAATGAAGTTGTCCTATGCCTAGAAGAAAATATTATCGCCTCTCCTCAAGAAGCAGATATGGCTCTGGTGTACGGATTAGGTTTCCCTCCATTCCGTGGCGGCGTATTCCGCTACCTTGACAGTATTGGCATAGCGGAGTTTGTAGCAATGGCAAAACAGCACTCAGATTTAGGCGCTATGTACCAAGTACCACAGCTACTAATAGATATGGCAGCTAAAGGTGAAACCTTTTATGGCAATCAGCAACAAGGTTCTATCTAAGGAGATACCCGTATGAATAACCAAACAAAAAGTGTTGTCGTAGTCGATTGCCTACGTACACCAATGGGGCGCTCCAAAGGTGGGGCTTTTCGCCACACCCGTGCTGAAGACCTTTCTGCTCATCTCATGAAAGGGATTCTAGCTCGCAACCCACAAGTTAACCCTAAAGACATAGAAGACATCTACTGGGGCTGTGTGCAGCAGACGCTTGAGCAAGGTTTCAATGTTGCTCGAAATGCCGCTCTGCTGGCTGGGCTACCTATTGAAATTGGCGCAGTCACGGTTAATCGCTTATGTGGCTCTTCTATGCAAGCTTTGCATGATGCCACGCGCGCCATTATGACAGGTGATGCTGATATCTGTTTGATTGGCGGTGTAGAACACATGGGACACGTTCCTATGACTCACGGCGTTGATTTCCATTCTGGTATGTCAAAAAATGTCGCAAAAGCAGCGGGAATGATGGGACTCACAGCTGAGATGTTGGGTAAAATACACAATATTAGCCGTGAGCAACAAGACAAGTTTGCAGCCCGCTCTCATGCTCGTGCACATGCAGCTACAATCGAAGGACGCTTCAAAAACGAAATATTGCCCACAGAAGGGCACGCGCCTGACGGAACGCTTTTCACTCTTGAGAATGATGAAGTCATACGTCCAGAAACCTCTGTCGAAGGTCTTTCACAACTTCGTCCAGTATTTGATCCAGCCAATGGTACAGTGACCGCTGGCAGCTCATCCGCTCTATCTGATGGTGCATCCGCAATGCTAATCATGAGCGAAGAGAAAGCCACACAGCTAGGCCTTAAAATCCGAGCCAAGATTAAGGGCATGGCAGTGGCGGGGTGCGATCCATCCATTATGGGCTATGGCCCTGTTCCCGCAACTCAGAAGGCTTTGAAACGTGCGGGCTTATCAATCGAAGATATGGACGTTGTGGAGCTAAATGAAGCCTTTGCTGCACAATCGCTACCATGTGCAAAAGACCTAGGCTTACTTGATGTCATGGATGAAAAAGTAAACCTCAACGGTGGCGCGATCGCTCTTGGTCATCCGCTCGGTTGCTCAGGTTCTCGTATTTCGACCACACTCATCAATCTTATGGAAGATAAGAATGCAAAATACGGCCTAGCCACTATGTGTATTGGCCTTGGCCAAGGCATTGCGACCGTATTTGAGCGTCCTTAAACACAACAAAATTAAGGCCGGCACTACGCTGGCCTTAAATGCGCACAGTTAGTCATACCCCAGCCAGTCTTTATGAAGGCGCTCGCTATTCCCCAGATAATCGATCATCCATTGAATTAGTTTATGGTTATCGTCCTTACGCCACACCAAGCAACATCGACTCACAGGCTGTTGATCAGGCAAAATCTTCTCTTTCAAAAAACCATTTTTAACTAGTGGCATAGCCAGATGACGTGGCATATAGCCCACGCCCACACCATTTTTTAAACACTCAATTGCAGTATGCCAATTAGGTAAAAGTAGTCGGCGTTGATAAGGATAATGACCAGAATGGCGTTTGGGTAAAACGGTAGAGGTATCATCTAAACAAATGGCCGGAAATTGACTGACAAATTCTTCGGCTAGCACCTTGGCTTTTGCGCACGGGTGTTCAGGGGCTGTAACAAACGTCCAATCCAAAACCCCCATATCTCTCACTTCAAAGTCTCCTCCAACAGGAATAGCTGAAGTTGCACCAATCACAATGTCCGCCCTTTCTTGTGATATAGCCTCCCAAGAGCCGTTAAACACTTCCATGTTAATCTGCAATTCAGCATGCGGAAAAGTTTGGTAAAAATCTTCTACCAGAGGCTTTAAGCGATCCAACTTGACCACATTATCAAGTGTTATCTTGAGCGTTTTTTGCCAACCATGAGCGGCCCTCTTGGTTTGAGCTTTCACCTCCTCCATTTGCCTTAACATAGCTCTTGCCTGTTCAACAAATACTTCTCCAGCAATGGTGAGCTCCACCTTCCTCGGTAAGCGGCGAAACAAAACCACTCCCAGATCTCGCTCAACCTGACGAACGCTATAACTTATTGCAGACGGGACTTTATGCAAAACTTCAGCAGCAGAAGTAAAACTTCCAAGCCGAGCAACCGTCTCTATTAACTCTAAAGATGCCTGAGAAAACGCACTCATCTCTTCCCTTCAAATTTTTTGATTGATAACCATAAAAAATAACGCTTATAAGCTAGGTTTACCAAAAATATAATCTAAAGGCCAATATTAGCATTGGAAATGGACAATATTTTCAAATGAATTTTTTTGAATGGATATAGAATGAACATCTCAAAGATACAACTTTTCTACCTTGCTTCTCTATCGATGCTGGGGTTTATTGCGACAGATATGTACCTGCCAGCATTTAAAGCAATGGAAAGTGATTTCGCCACAGGCCCAGAACAAATTGCTTTGTCCCTAACTGTATTTCTAGTTGGAATGGCGGTTGGCCAGCTATCTTGGGGGCTCGCCTCTGATAAATTTGGTCACAAAAACACACTAGCTGCGGGACTAGGCTTATTTACACTCGCATCTTTAGGTTTGGCATTTAGCGATCAAGTCTGGCAACTACTCACTTTGCGTTTTATTCAAGCGATTGGTGTGTGCGCTCCAGCGGTGATTTGGCAAGCCATGGTCATTAAACGCCACGCAAGCCAAAGCCAGCAAATCTTTGCCACTATAATGCCCTTGGTTGCTCTCTCGCCCGCATTGGCGCCTCAATTGGGCGTTCTACTCTCAGATCTTTGGGGTTGGCAGAGTATTTTTATCACCTTAACCATAGTCGGATTAGTCTTAATCACAGCTACTATTGCGCAAGATAACCCAAAGCAGCAAGAGAAGAAATCCACAGTTGGAGCCGATATAAAAGCTTTGCTCACCTCAAAAACCTATGTAGGCAATGTCACCATATTCGCGACCGCTTCTGCCGCCTTTTTTGCCTACCTTACTGGCATGCCAGAAATTATGGCACAGCTTGGCTATGATGCCAGAGATATAGGCTTGAGCTTCATTCCCCAAACAATCGCTTTTATGGCGGGCGGGTATATCGGCAAAAAATGCGTGGCCAAATACGGTGATGAAAGCGTCCTTAGGATACTCATCGGACTGTTTAGCCTAGCCTCAGTCACAATATTTGCAACATCTCAATGGCAGCTGTCTTCAATCTGGCCTATTCTCGCTCCTTTTTGCTTAATCGCTGTCGCCAATGGTGCCCTATATCCAATAGTAGTCAATAGAGCGCTCGCAAGTGCCAAACAAAGCCCAGCAACCGCAGCAGGCCTGCAAAATAGCTTGCAAATTTGCATCAGCAGCCTTTCTAGTGCGTTAGTGGCTGCAATGGCAAGCCAAGCACAAACAGTAACAGGAATCGCAATCCTAATCTGTATGGTGGGATTGTGGATTGGCTACTGGCTATCAGCTCGACGCACAGACGTTGAAAAAGAGATGGATAACTCCACTGCCGTTACAGAAAAATAAACTAAAAAAGCGCCGCTAATTGCGGCGCTCAAGTCTTTATTTTTTCGTAGGTCTCTGCCAGTTCTGTATCACTCGCTCTTTGACGCGAGTAATCACTAACTCACCTTCTTCGACATCCTTGGTAAGAGTCGTACCCGCGCCAAGTGTCGCTCCATCAGCAACCGAAACTGGTGCCACTAACTGAGTGTCTGAGCCAATGAAAACATCATTACCTATGATGGTCTTAAACTTATTCACTCCATCATAGTTACAGGTAATCGTTCCTGCTCCAATGTTGGTACGTTTACCAATCTCTGCATCGCCCAGATAGGTGAGATGATTGGCTTTAGAGCCCTCTCCAACTAAGGTGTTTTTCACTTCAACAAAGTTACCAACATGAGAGTCATTGCGCATCTCAGCACCAGGTCTAAGACGCGTAAATGGACCGACAGTACAATCTTCACCGACAGTGGCACCCTCGATAACACTGTACGGGAGAACTAGGGTATTATCATCAATTTCACAGTCTTTAAGTACACTGCCCGTGCCGATGAAAACATTATCACCAAGAGTAACTTTACCTTCAACAATCACATTGGTATCAATTTCACAATCCATTCCACATTGCAATTCTCCGCGAAGATCAAAGCGAGCAGGATCGCGCAGCATAACACCCTGTTCAAGTAGCTTTTGTGCCTGCGCCTGCTGAAAAGCACGCTCTAAACGAGCAAGTTGTGCTCTATCATTGACGCCTTCAACCTCGATAGCGCTTACAGGGTGGACCGCTTCTACCGCTCGCCCTTCATTGTGAGCAGCCGCAATCACATCAGTCAGATAATATTCACCTTGAGCATTATCATTACTTAGCCCAGACAACCAGCGTTTGAGATCTCTTCCCGTAGCGACCATCACACCAGTATTTATCTCTTTGATAAGTTTCTGCTCTTCAGTCGCATCTTTTTGTTCGACAATCGCCACTACTGGGCCATTTTTACGCACAATGCGACCATAGCCAGTAGGGTTATCCAAAACCACAGTAAGCAATGCGATTCCGCCCGTAGGCTGCGCATCAAGCAAGCTTGCTAGAGTCTCTTCAGAGATTAAAGGGACATCACCGTAGAGAATTAACACTTTTTCATCGTCTTCAAACTGAGGCGATGCTTGATCTACTGCATGTCCTGTACCCAGCTGCTCTGCTTGCAATACCCAATTGACAGACTCTTTCGAGAGTACTGTCTGCATTTGATCGCCACCATGACCATAAACTAAGTGGACATTTTGCGCTCCTATACCTTTACACGTATCAATGACATGCTTAACCATAGGCTTACCTGCTAGGGTATGCAGAACTTTAGGCTTGTTAGAGTACATGCGAGTACCTTTACCCGCTGCGAGGATCACCGCGCTAAATTTCATTAAAAAGACCTTCAATTGGTGTTGTAAAACTGAGATGTATTGTAGACATTAACGGATAACTAGTTAATCGTTGCAGAAAAAATTTACTCTAAAATAGACAAAAAGGCGGTCAAACGACCGCCTTTATCATTTTTGAAACACCTTAAAATTTTTAACGGCGTTTCTTTGTCAGCTCGATAACACGTAGCTGAGCAATGGCTTTTGCCAGCTCACTGGCCGCTTGAGCAAAGTCCATATCACCATGCTGATTCTGAATACTCTCCTCAGCGCGGCGCTTGGCTTCTTCTGCCTTCGCTGCGTCTAGTTCTTCACCACGGATAGCCGTATCAGCAAGCACTGTTGCTGTGCCGGGCTGTACTTCTACCATACCACCGGAAACATAAATAATTTCCTCGTGGCCGTGCTGTTTCACAATACGCACCATACCGGGCTTGATAGCGGTCAGTAACGGAGTGTGGCCATGGAAAATCCCTAGCTCACCTTCGCTACCGGTCACCTGGAACGTTTCAACACGACCCGAAAAGATTTTCTTTTCTGCGCTGACAACGTCTAGGTGAAAGGTTATTGGTGCCATATCGCCTCCTAGTTAGCCTTATAGCTTTTTCGCATTCTCGATAGCATCGTCAATTGCACCACAGTACATAAACGCTTGCTCTGGAACGTCATCGTAATCACCAGCTAGTAGACCTTTGAAGCCACGTAGAGTCTCTTTAAGAGGTACGTAGATGCCAGGGTCACCAGTGAATACTTCCGCTACGTGGTAAGGCTGAGTTAGGAAACGCTCAATCTTACGAGCACGAGATACAACTTGCTTATCTTCTTCAGACAGCTCGTCCATACCTAGAATCGCAATGATATCTTTCAGCTCTTTATAACGCTGTAGTGTAGACTGAACACCACGAGCGATATCATAGTGCTCTTGACCTACAACGAGAGGGTCAAGCTGACGAGATGTCGAATCTAGTGGGTCGATCGCTGGGTATAGACCCATAGCAGCGATGTTACGGTTAAGTACAACCGTTGCATCCAAGTGCGCGAACGTAGTAGCTGGGGACGGGTCAGTCAAGTCATCAGCAGGTACGTATACCGCCTGTACAGACGTGATAGAACCTTGCTTAGTTGACGTGATACGCTCCTGCAGAACACCCATTTCTTCAGCTAGAGTAGGCTGATAACCTACCGCTGAAGGCATACGACCTAGAAGGGCTGATACCTCAGTACCTGCTAGTGTATAACGATAGATGTTATCAACGAACAGTAGAACGTCACGGCCTTCGTCACGGAAACGCTCAGCCATTGTTAGACCAGTCAAAGCAACACGTAGACGGTTACCCGGTGGCTCGTTCATCTGACCGTAAACCATTGCTACTTTAGACTCTTCAGGTTTCTCAACGTTTACAACGCCCGCTTCCTGCATCTCAAAGTAGAAATCGTTACCCTCACGAGTACGCTCACCAACACCTGCAAATACTGATAGACCAGAATGCTGAAGTGCGATGTTGTTGATAAGTTCCATCATGTTAACGGTCTTACCAACACCAGCACCACCGAATAGACCAATCTTACCACCCTTAGCGAATGGACAAACTAGGTCGATTACTTTAACGCCAGTCTCTAGTAGAGCAGTTTCATTTGATTGCTCTTCGTAGCTTGGTGCTTCACGGTGAATAGAGTAAGTCTCTTCTGCACCGATTTCACCACGCTCGTCAATTGCGTCACCTAGAACGTTCATGATACGACCTAGGGTCTTAGTACCAACTGGTACTGAAATTGGAGCACCAGTATTTACTACTTCTACTCCACGACGTAAACCATCAGAGCTACCCATCACGATACAACGAACTACGCCACCGCCTAGCTGTTGCTGAACTTCAAGAACTAGACGCTCTTTTGAGTCCGTTACGTTTAGAGCGTCATATACACTAGGTACTTCGCTCTGTGGGAACTCTACGTCGACTACCGCACCGATGATCTGTACGATCTTACCTGTAGCCATCGTTAATCCTCTAAACTATTTCGTTTTACCTATGCTTAAACCGCAGCAGCACCACCAACAATTTCAGACAGTTCTTGAGTAATCGCAGCCTGACGGGCTTTGTTATACACAAGTTCAAGATCTTCAATCAAGTTGGTCGCATTGTCAGTTGCAGCTTTCATCGCAATCATACGAGCCGCTTGCTCACAAGCAAGGTTCTCTACTACACCTTGGTAGACCTGAGACTCTACGTAACGCACCAATAGTGCATCCAGTAGAGGTTGTGGCTCAGGCTCGTAGATGTAGTCCCATGAATGATCACGCTGCATTTCTTCGCTGTCTGATTTAGGCAAAGGTAGCAATTGATCGATCGTTGGTTGCTGAACCATAGTGTTAACAAACTTGTTGAACACTACATACAGACGGTCCAGTTCACCCTCATCGTATTTCTTTAGCATTACGCTTACAGAACCAATTAGGTCTTCTAGGCTCGGGCTATCGCCAAGACCAGAAACCTGCGCGGCGACTTTAGCACCACTATTGTTGAAAAAAGCCGTTGCTTTTGAACCGACAACTGCAAGTTCAACCTCAGCACCTTTTTCTTTCCAAGCTTGCATGTCTGTGATTGCTTTCTTGAACACGTTAATATTCAAACCACCACACAAGCCACGGTCTGTAGAAACGATGATGTAACCAACTCGTTTCGCTTCACGCTCTTCTAAGTACGGATGACGATACTCTAGATTTGCGTTCGCCACGTGACCGATCACTTTACGCATTGTTTCAGCGTATGGACGAGAAGCTTCCATAGCGTCTTGTGAACGACGCATTTTTGAAGCTGCTACCATTTCCATCGCTTTCGTAATTTTCTGAGTGCTTTTAACACTACCGATTTTATTACGTATCTCTTTTGCGCCGGCCATCGTTACTCTCCATTAGTTGGTGGCAATCAATGCCACCGACCTATTACCAAGTTTGGGTTGCTTTGAAATCGTCAACTAGCTTCTTAAGCTGAGCTTCGACATCATTGTTATAAGCACCCGTCTTGTCGATCTCAGACGCCAATTCAGCGTATTGACCGCGAGCATACGATAGTAGAGCCGCTTCGAAATCTAGCAGTTTGTTGAGTTCAACATCTTCTAAATAGCCGCGCTCTGCCGCGAAGATTACCAGCGCTTGGTCAAATACAGACATTGGAGCATATTGTTTTTGCTTCATTAGCTCTGTAACTTTCTGACCATGGTCTAACTGCTTCTTCGTTGCTTCATCAAGATCAGACGAGAACTGAGCAAACGCTGCAAGTTCACGGTACTGAGCTAGTGCAGTACGAATACCACCTGATAGCTTCTTAATGATTTTCGTCTGAGCAGAACCACCTACACGAGATACTGAGATACCTGGATCAACCGCTGGACGAACACCTGCATTGAATAGTTCAGTTTGTAGGAAGATCTGACCATCGGTAATCGAGATTACGTTAGTCGGTACGAATGCTGAAACGTCACCAGCTTGAGTTTCAATGATAGGCAGAGCGGTCAATGAACCAGTTTTACCTTTCACTTCACCGTTAGTGAATTTTTCTACGTAGTCTGCATTTACTCGAGCAGCACGCTCTAGTAGACGAGAGTGAAGGTAGAATACATCCCCTGGGAATGCTTCACGGCCTGGTGGACGTTTTAGTAGTAGAGAGATCTGACGGTAAGCCACCGCTTGCTTTGATAGATCATCATAAACAATCAATGCATCTTCACCGCGATCGCGGAAGTATTCACCCATCGCACAACCTGAATAAGGCGCTAGGTATTGTAGCGCAGCAGATTCAGAAGCCGATGCTACAACCACGATAGTGTTTGCTAGTGCACCATGCTCTTCCAATTTGCGAACAACGTTAGCAATCGTTGAGGCTTTCTGGCCAATTGCTACGTAGATTGAGTAAATACCAGAATCTTTCTGGTTGATGATTGCATCGATCGCTAGAGCAGTTTTACCTGTCTGACGGTCACCAATCACAAGCTCACGCTGACCACGACCGATAGGGATCATTGAGTCAACAGATTTATAACCAGTTTGAACAGGCTGATCAACCGACTGACGGTCGATTACACCTGGTGCAATCACTTCTACAGGCGAAGATAACTTGGCTTCAATTGGACCTTTACCATCAATAGGCTCACCAAGTGTATTCACTACGCGACCTAAAAGTTCTGGACCAACAGGAACTTCAAGAATACGACCTGTACCTGTAACTTTCATGCCTTCTTTTAAGTCGGCATAAGGACCCATTACAACCGCACCAACCGAGTCACGCTCAAGGTTAAGTGCAAGGGCATAACGGCCACCCGGTAATTCAATCATTTCACCTTGCATCACGTCAGCTAAGCCGTGAATGCGGATGATACCATCGCTTACCGATACGATAGTACCTTCGTTGCGAGCTTCACTAACAACGTCGAAAGATTCGATACGTTGTTTAATTAGATCGCTTATTTCCGTGGAATTAAGTTGCATGCTCCAATCCCCATTAAGACTGCAATGCATCGCTTAGGCGATTCAGACGACCACGCGCTGAATCATCGATGACTAAGTCTCCGGCTCGAATAATCACCCCACCAAGTAGGGCCTCATCTATACTGCAATTCAGCTTAACTTTGCGCTCTAAACGCTGCTCAAGTTTGCTGCTGATATTTGCGCACTGTTCCTGCGAAAGCTCTGATGCTGAAATAACGTCAACATCAATTTCTTTCTCACGCTCTTTTTTAAGCGCTAAAAACTGCTCACAAACATCAGGAAGGGTCGCTAAACGACCATTCTCTGCCATCACCTTCAAAAGGTTTTGACCATGAACATCAACTTGGTCGCCACAAACAGCCACAAATACCTCAGCCAACTTATCTGCTGACATAGACCCGGTTAAGAGTTCATGGATTTGCTCGTTTTTAGCAACTTCCGCAGCGAAGGATAGCATTTGACCCCATTGGTCTAATGCGTTCTTTTCTACGGCAAAGTCAAATGCTGCTTTAGCATAGGGGCGTGCGATAGTAGTCAAATCAGACATAAGCGCCCCCAGACTTAAAGTTTTGCAGTAATGTTGTCGAGAATATCTTTGTGCGCTTCTTTATCAATAGAGCGTTCAATGATTTTCTCAGCACCAGCTACAGCCAGAGTTGCAACTTGTTTGCGCAGCTCATCGCGTGCACGGTTACGTTCAGCTTCAAGTTCAGCTTCTGCTTGCGAAAGAATTTTCTGACGTTCTGTCTGAGCATCTTCACGAGCTTCATCTAAAATTTGAGCTTTACGCTTATTCGCTTGCTCGATGATCTCAGTTGCTGTGCGCTTCGCTTCTTTCAACTGATCAGAAGCGTTTGCTTGTGCTAGGTCTAGATCTTTCGCAGCACGTTCAGCTGCTTGCAGACCGTCAGCGATTTTTTTCTGACGTTCTTCGATCGCTTGCATCAATGGTGGCCATACATACTTCATGCAGAACCAGACAAATAGTGCAAACGAGATTGCTTGACCCAGCAGAGTTGCGTTTATGTTCACAACAGCTACCCCTTCTATTCGGACTTAGTGTTAATCAATAACAAGCTAGGCTTGTCGACTATAAGCTGCGATTAACCTAGCTGACCAACGAACGGGTTAGCGAACGTGAATAGAAGTGCGATAACGATACCGATCATTGGAACCGCATCAAGTAGACCTGCGATGATGAACATCTTAACTTGTAGCATAGGAGCCATTTCTGGTTGACGCGCTGCACCTTCAAGGAATTTACCACCTAGAAGTGCGAAACCAATCGCTGTACCAAGAGAAGCAAGACCGACGATAAGACCTACGGCGATTGCAGAAAAGCTCAGTAAAGTTTCCATTACTATCTCCAATTTATAGTTTTTTGGCTAGTTGCCCAAATAAAAGCTTTTAAAAAATTAATGATCGCTGTCTTCATGTGCCATTGACAGGTAAACAATTGTCAACATCATAAACACGAAGGCTTGAATCGTAATAACCAATACATGGAAGATTGCCCACGGTAGTGAACCCATCCATTGTAAATACCATGGCAGCATTGCCGCACAAAGAATGAATACAACCTCACCCGCGAACATGTTACCGAAAAGACGCATACCAAGTGAGAGAGGTTTTGCCAGTAGCGAAACCACTTCGATTAGCAGGTTAAACGGAATCATCAAGGGGTGATTAAATGGATGCAATGCTAATTCTTTAGCGAATCCACCTAGACCTTTCACTTTGATGCTGTAATAAATCATCAAAGCAAACACGCCTAGAGCCATAGCCATGGTGATATTAACATCAGCTGACGGTACAACCTTAAGATAAGGAATACCAAGCCAATGTTGTGCCGGGTAAGGTAAGAAGTCGATAGGCACTAGGTCCATCACGTTCATTAAAAATACCCAACAAAAGATAGTCAGTGCTAAAGGTGCGATCAGTGGGTTGCGTCCATGGAACGTGTCTTTGACGTTTTCTGCGACAAATTCAACGATCATTTCTACAGCACACTGAAGCTTACCTGGTACACCCGCTGTTGTTCTCTTTGCTACTTTGTAAAAAATTCCTAGGAAAATTAAACCAGTAAACCAAGAAAAAAACAGGCTATCGATATGTACGTTCCAGAAACTTGCCTCCTCCGCTACAAGACCTAACTTATAAGTAGAAAGGTTTGCAAGGTGGTGGGAAATGTATCCGGACGAAGTTAGCGCTTCACCTGGCGCAGCCATAACTCATCCTATTTTTTTGTTGTTAATGAATAGCACTGGCGCACAGATATTAATACCTAGTGCCAGCAAATAGGTTAGCTTAAGGGGAACAAGTTCCACCTGTATATACATGTAAGCAATGGAAAAAAGCGCAACCGTGATCAGGATTTTCAGTGCTTCACCTGCGTAGAAAGAGTTCGCTATGCGCTTTGCAGCACGAGCTCCTCCATACATAAACACAAATAAAGCAAACACCGCATTAGCCACGACAAAAATGCCGCCACCAATCAGTGCAGAAAGTCCCCATTTAACATCCACAGCCAGTGCCATTACCACTGCCGTAAGTGTAACCGCGCTTAACTGGATCATTAACAATCGCTTTGCAAGCTCTCGCCCTGGTCTAGCTAACGCCGCTACCATGTATTCGTACCTCGAGTAAAATCCACAGCCTTACTACCTCATGCTGGGAAATTGGCGAAAATTATACGGTGAGTCTTATTGAATGCAATTAAAACACCGTAAAAAGTTACAATTTTGTTTACAAACCGACAACTTTCGCACAAAAAATCGTTTTTTACATAATTGATTGGGAGCGATTATCTCATCTAGCCTGCTAGCTTGGCAATAAGATGCTCTAATTTGTGAGGTTCATCTAGACTAATTGTTACCTTGGATGTTCCATTTTTGGCTTTTACAATTGCAACCTTAGCATCCAACATTTGACTTAATTTCTGTGACATTTGTTGTGCTTCAGTGTCTTGCGGCTGATTTTTCTCTTCAGATTGTGGCTGAAGGCATTTTTTCACTAGCTGCTCTGTCTGGCGAACCGTCATGCGCTTTTTGGCCACAAGCTCTGCCACATCAACTTGCTGTTCACCCTCAAGAGCAAGTAAAGCGCGAGCATGGCCCATTTCGAGCAACCTTTCGGACAAGAGATACTTAACATCCATCTCTAACTGGTTGAGTCTAAGCAAGTTGGTTACTGTTGTTCGAGACTTACCGATGACTTCAGCGACTTGCTGATGAGTTAAAGAAAACTCTTCTTGGAGACGATCCAACGCCACAGCTTCTTCGATCACATTAAGATCTTCTCGCTGGATATTCTCAACCAAAGCCATAGCGATCGCCGCGCGGTCATCGACATTTTTGATCACGCACGGTACTTCTTTTAAACCGGCTTTACGCGCTGCGCGCCAACGCCTTTCACCAGCAATTATCTCATACTTATCATTCTCGATCTGACGAACAACAATAGGCTGTATTATGCCTTGAGATTCTATTGATGCAGCCAATTCTTCAAGCGCTTCTGGCTCCATATCTGTGCGCGGTTGGTACATACCTGGCTTGAGAGAATTAATGTTAATCTCAGTGAAATCGCCCTCAGAAGACAACTCCTGACTGTGTATTGCACTTTGCTGTTTCTCACGCGCAAGAGAACTTGTTGAAAGCAGAGCATCTAGCCCCTTACCTAAGCCACGTTTAGACATGAAACACAATTCCTTTGGTTGAGTTATGCAGGAACTTCATCACGGCGAAGCATCTCTCCGGCCAGAGCAAGATAAGCTTTAGCACCTGCAGAATACTTGTCGTAGTACATAGCTGGTTTGCCATGGCTAGGCGCTTCAGCTAGACGGACATTACGCGGAATAACCGTACGATAGACTTTATTACCGAAATGCTTTTTCAACTGATCCGAAACTTCATTGGATAGACGGTTACGAGGGTCATACATGGTACGTAAAAGGCCCTCTATTTTGAGTTTATCATTAACGACAGCGGCAAGCTTACTGATAGTATCCATCAAAGCTGTCAGCCCTTCTAAAGCAAAATACTCACACTGCATAGGTACCAATACAGAATCAGCAGCAGCCATCGCATTAACGGTGAGAAGATTAAGCGAAGGGGGGCAATCAATAAAAATAAAGTCATAATGATCTCGCACGCCAGCAAGCGCGTGCTTTAAACGGACTTCTCGAGCAAAAACTTCCATTAATTTGATCTCTGCAGCAGTCACATCACCATTTGCAGCAATGAGATCATAGTTGCCAGATGTCTTACGGCAAACGACATCGTCAAAGGCCATTTCTTCGACCAACAATTCGTAAGCGGTCGCATCAACTTGGTATTTATCTACACCACTGGCCATAGTGGCATTGCCTTGGGGATCGAGGTCAATAACCAACACCTTGCGCTTTGTCGCCGCCATAGACGCGGCTAAGTTAATGCAGGTCGTTGTTTTACCAACACCACCTTTCTGGTTTGCAATTGCTACGATTTTTCCCACGACGAACCTCGCTTTTATTCCTTGCGGGATAAGATTACTAGATGACGCTCACCTTCCAATTGAGGAACAGTCAAAGCTTTGATGTCCATCACAGAACACCAACTTGGTAGCTGTGTAATCTCATCCTGTGGTAGTTGTCCCTTTAATGCAAAGAAACGTCCAACTCCTTGTTTAGGAAGATGATGGCACCATTCAACCATATCAACCATAGATGCGAATGCTCGGCTCAACACACCATCAAACTTATCGTCAGGCTGGAACTGCTCAACTCTGCTCTGAACTGGAGTGACATTTTTAATCTGTAACTCATGTAAAACTTGTTTAATAAAACGAATACGCTTACCCAAGCTATCGAGTAAATAAAACTCTTTTGTTGGATGCATGATCGCCAGCGGTATACCTGGCAATCCTGGGCCTGTTCCTACATCAATAAAACGTTCACCTTCTAAATACTCACCAACCACTATGCTATCTAAAATATGTTTGACGAGCATATCACTTGGCTCACGAACAGAAGTGAGATTATACGCTTTATTCCACTTGTGTAGCATTTCAACATAACCAACAAGCTGTTGGCGTTGTTTATCAGATACTTCAAGTGTAGTTTGGGCGATCAAAGAATCCAACTGTAGACGTAATTGGCTCATTATGCTTCACCGCCTTTGCGCAGCATGCCTTGTTTTTTTAAATGAACAAGCAAGATTGATATTGCTGCTGGTGTTATTCCAGAGATGCGAGATGCAATACCAATCGATTCTGGTCTCGAGTCAGTCAATTTTACCACCACTTCGTTGGATAAGCCCTTAATGTTCGAATAATCGAGATCAGCTGGTAGTAAAGTGTTCTCATGACGAAGTGATTTCTCAATTTCATCTTGCTGACGTTTGATATAGCCTTCGTACTTAACTTGTATTTCAACTTGCTCTGCTGCCTGGGTATCATCCATCGCTGGGCTAAAAGCATCAAGCTGAGTCAACTTTTGATACGTCATTTCAGGCCGGCGTAACAAATCTTCGCCACTTGCCTCACGGATCATTGGTGTTTTGAGCAAAAGATTGAGATCATCAACATCTGCAGACTTTGGGTTCATCCACACATCTTGAAGTCTTTGTCTTTCCTTAGCTATGTTGTCTAATTTCTGATTGAATCTTGCCCAGCGAGTATCATCGACCAGGCCAAGCTCACGCGCTTTTTCTGTCAAACGTAAATCAGCATTATCTTCCCGTAGGAGTAGCCGATATTCGGCGCGAGAAGTAAACATACGGTAAGGTTCTTTTGTCCCCATGGTAGAGAGATCATCGATCAAAACGCCCATATAAGCTTGATCTCTTCGTGGGCTCCAACCTTCTTTTTCTTGGCTATATAGGCTGGCATTAAGCCCAGCAACTAATCCTTGTGCCGCAGCTTCTTCATAACCTGTTGTGCCATTGATTTGACCAGCAAAAAATAAACCCTGAATAAATTTAGTTTCATAGGTTTGTTTTAGGTCTCTAGGATCAAAAAAGTCATATTCGATTGCATAACCAGGTCGAACAATATGCGCATTTTCAAACCCTTTCATGGTCCTTACAATTTCAACCTGAACATCGAAAGGCAGACTGGTGGAAATACCATTCGGGTATAGCTCATGCGTTGTTAGCCCCTCAGGCTCAATGAAGATCTGGTGACTATTCTTATCAGCAAAACGCATTACCTTATCTTCAATTGACGGGCAATAACGCGGACCAATTCCTTCAATAACTCCAGAGTACATCGGACTGCGATCGAGATTGTGTCTAATGATCTCATGAGTTTGATCATTAGTGTGAGTAATGAAGCATGGTATTTGTCTAGGATGCTGGGATCTTTGACCCATGAATGAAAATACTGGAGTGGGATCGTCACCATGTTGAACCTGAAGATCGGAGAAATCTACACTTCTGGCATCAATTCTTGGTGGGGTTCCCGTTTTAAGTCGATCAACTCTAAATGGTAGTTCACGTAACCGGTCTGCAAGAGCAATTGAAGGAGGATCGCCTGCACGACCTCCTGATGAACTTTCCATACCAATGTGAAGCTTGCCACCAAGAAAAGTTCCAACTGTAAGTACAATCGCTTGAGCTATAAATTTGAGCCCCATTTGGGTAACAACCCCAACGGCACGATCTTGCTCAACAATTAAGTCATCGACTGATTGTTGAAATAAGGTGAGATTAGGCTCATTTTCTAATGCTTCACGAACATAAGCTTTGTACAAGGCTCTATCGGCCTGAGCGCGTGTTGCTCTTACCGCTGGCCCTTTAGATGCATTGAGAGTTCTAAATTGAATACCTGCATGATCAATCGCTTTTGCCATCAGACCGCCCATAGCATCTACTTCTTTAACTAAATGTCCTTTACCAATCCCACCGATTGCTGGATTGCATGACATTTGACCTAAAGTATCGATGTTATGAGTCAACAATAAGGTTTTTTGTCCTGTACGAGCAGAGGCAAGAGCCGCTTCGGTTCCTGCATGTCCACCACCAACAACGATGACATCAAAACTTTCATGGTACAACATGTACTGACCTCTGGTATTCAAAAGAGATATAGGCAACTAAAAGGAGCGTTATTCTACCTGCTTTCGCTGAGATAGAAAATCGCTTTTGATGTTTTTAATCTAAGCTACTGGCAAAGCTTAATCTTATATGATCTTATATATGATCTTTTATTGGATCTATTATTAGGATCACAGGTTTCTGTGGATAAGTGGATTTTGATCAACAAGATCATAGTTCTTAGATGGATCTTATCTTGTGATCTAGCTTTGATCTGAACAAGGATTTCCTGAGATCAAAATGGATAGTTATGCACAGGGGGATTATGAACATTAAGTTATTATTGGGATAACTATAGGTTGATCACCGGATAATTATCATTTTATCCACAACACTTTTTGAGAGTTTGGCGAAAATATTTGGTGTAGGAAGTAGCCTGAGTTACTACTTCCCCCGATTTTATAGTTGATCAATGTATTTTGTTAACCAAGCTTCTGCGGCATCTTCAGGTACATCATGGCTTAGAACATCTATGGTGAGGCACTCTGTAATAGGTGTGCTTCCTATATCCTCAAGTAAAGCATACGCATGTTTCCCTGCACCACAAAAGGTGTCATAACTTGAGTCTCCAATCGCGATCACGGCATATTTTACATTAGACATTTTTGGTGGGGTGTCTTGTAACGCTTGAATAAAGGGCTGAATATTATCCGGATAATCTCCAGCACCGTGAGTGGAGGTGATGATAAGCCAAGTCCCCTCTGCTGGGATGTCATCGAGTACTGGCTCGTTATGAATACAGGTTTCAAACCCATGTTTTACTAATAGATCGTTTAGGTGATCACCAACATATTCTGCGCCACCCAAAGTACTGCCTGTAATGATTTGGATCATGTTGTTTCCTTTATCTATAGATTACTTTCTTTATGTGCTGAACAGATGAATTATTTCCCAATACAAAAGGAAGAAAAAATACGTCCAAGAAGATCATCAGAGCTAAATTCGCCTGTGATCTCATTAAGGTGTTGCTGGGCGATTCTGAGCTCTTCCGCCAGAATCTCTCCTGCCATATAGCCTTCGAGTTGTTGCTGACCAATATCAAGGTGCATTGCTGCTTGTTCAAGTGCTTCCAAGTGACGCCGGCGAGCCATAAAACCACCTTCGCTACTACCGGCAAAGCCCATACATTCTTTGAGATGGTGACGCAGCGCCTCAACACCTTGTCCTGTTCGAGCAGATAAACGAATCAAAGTCGGATTATTAACATGACAAATTCCGATTTCCTCATTGGTTTGATCGGCTTTGTTGCGGATCACTGTCATGCCGATATTATCCGCTAAGCGATCAACAAAGTCTGGCCATATTTCTTTGGGGTCGGTGGCATTGGTTGTTGTGCCATCCACCATGAAAAGTACGCGATCAGCTTGTTCTATCTCTTCCCAAGCTCTTTCAATACCGATCTTTTCTACTTCATCAGAGGCATCGCGTAACCCTGCTGTGTCTATGATATGCAGCGGCATACCATCTATATGTATGTGCTCACGAAGAACATCACGTGTAGTGCCTGCGATGTCTGTGACTATCGCAGACTCCTTACCTGATAGCGCATTGAGAAGGCTGGATTTACCGGCGTTGGGTCTACCTGCAATAACCACTTTCATGCCTTCGCGCATAATAGACCCTTGATTGGCCTCTTTTCGAACAGAATTGAGCTTGTCTATGATTGCCTGTAGATCTGTTGATACTTTGCCATCGGCAAGGAAATCAATTTCCTCTTCAGGGAAATCGATCGCAGCTTCGACATATATTCTTAGATGGATTAGAGACTCTACTAGTGCATGAATGTGCTGTGAGAAAGCACCTTGGAGAGATTTTAACGCGGACTTTGCTGCTTGCTCTGAACTGGCATCAATTAAATCGGCGATCGCTTCTGCTTGAGCAAGATCCAGCTTATCATTTAGAAACGCTCGCTCAGAAAATTCCCCAGGACGCGCGGTTCTGATCCCTTCTATCTTTAAGATACGCTTGATGAGCATGTCCATAACTACAGGTCCACCGTGTCCTTGAAGTTCAAGAACATCTTCCCCTGTAAAAGAATTTGGATTCGGGAAAAATAGGGCAATACCTTGATCAAGCTGAATACCATCTTGGTCGATAAATGGCAGGTATTCAGCATATCGAGGCCGTAGTTGCTTACCAGTTAACGTTAGCGCGACTTGACTCGCAAGAGGACCGGATACACGAATAATGCCTACGCCCCCACGACCAAGAGCGGTGGCTTGAGCCACTATGGTATCAGTTGTCATAAATGTGCCTGTGTTGTCTTTCATGCCCAATAAGGCAAATATCTGTTAGCTGAATTGTAATCAGCTCAAAACGAAAAGGCGACCCTTTGGTCGCCTTTTGATAGTATTTCTATTAATGGCTTACTTGCTATGCAAACCTTTCTTTTCCAGTGACTTGTATATCAAGGTTTGTTGGATAAGTGTCACAACATTTGATACTAGCCAATACAGCACTAGGCCTGATGGGAAGAATAGGAAGAAGAAGGTAAACATAACCGGCATAAAGGTCATGATCTTCTGCTGCATAGGATCTGTGACTGTGGTTGGGCTCATCTTTTGAATCATGAACATAGAAGCGCCCATGAGCAATGGCAAGATGTAATACGGATCTTGTGCTGATAAGTCAGTAATCCAACCAAAGAATGGAGAGTGGCGAAGTTCTACCGATTCCATCAGTGCCCAATACAGAGCGATGAAAATAGGCATTTGTAAAACTAGAGGTAAACAGCCACCCAATGGGTTCACTTTCTCTTTCTTATACAGCTCCATCATTTCTTGGCTCATACGCTGGCGGTCGTCACCAATACGCTCACGCATAGCTTGCAGCTTAGGTTGAAGCATACGCATTTTAGCCATTGAGGTGTACTGAGCTTTAGTAAGTGGGTACATAGCACCACGTACAATAAAGGTTAGACAGATAATTGCCAGACCCCAGTTGCCCACAAAGCCTTGGATGAAAGAAAGCAGAGTATGAAGTGGTTTAGCAATAAACCATAACCAGCCGTAATCCACTACCAAATCTAGGTTTGGAGCCACTTCTGCCATTTGTTCTTGAAGCTTAGGACCAATCCAAAGTGTGGCTTTAAACTTAGCAGAGTCACCGTTAGCGATAGTTTTGTTTGGCATGCGAACGCCAATATCACCAAGGTTACCAATCACACGAGTGTAAAGATTGGTACCTGGTTCATTGCGAGGTACCCAAGCAGTAGCAAAATAGTGCTGAATCATAGCAGCCCAACCTTGACCATCTGGCAAGTTGACCGATAGATTACGGTCTTGCATATCGTCAAAGCTGTACTTTTTATAGCGTGTTTCTTCGCTTGAATAAGCACCACCACGGTAGGTTGGCATAGTTATACTGCCGCCATCATCCATTAAATTTTGACGCAGGTGGGCATACATACCAAAAGTAGCATTGTTACCCGAGTTGTTTTTCACATCATATTCAACATCAACTGCATAACTACCGCGTTTTAAAATGAAGGTCTTTGTATACTCAAGTCCATTGGCTTGATAAGTCATTGGAATACGTAACTCATCTTGGCCATCGGCTAAGGTGAAACTGTCGGCTGCGACTTGATAAGCAGGGCGGTTGCCACTGCTCAAATCGATACCTTGAGGTCCAACTAACCCACTTTGGGCTACGAACTGGTGACCCGCTTCATTTTTCAATAGAACGAATGGGTCTGCGGAGTTAAGTTCAGCTGAGTATTGGTTTAGGTCTGCGGTGACTACATCACCACCTACCGTATCAATCGACAGAGTCAAGACGTCAGTTGTCACGGTAATCGTTTTAGCAGACGCTTGCTGCGCGGGAGCGGGATCTAAATCATCCGCAAGAGACGGTGCAGGTGCTGTACTGCTTGATTGTGCCTGTTCAACCGGCTGTGGTGCTGGATTCTTTGCTACTTGCCATTGTTGAAACAACAAGAAAGAAACCAGTGCTAGCGCGATTAACAGGATATTACGTTGAGAATCCATCGTTATTTATCTCTGTCTTGTTTCTGGACTGGTGGTACTGGGTCAAAACCACCCGCATTCAAAGGGTGGCATTTTAATAGACGTTTGCTCGATAACCAACAACCTTTTACAAATCCATAAGATTTAAGTGCTTCAATAGCATAACTTGAGCAGGTTGGAGTGAAACGACAACGCGGTCCTATCAGTGGACTGATTAGGCCTTGGTAAAGACGGACTAACCCGATAGCTACCCACGCGAAGGGCGAGACAGACGTTGCCATAATTTATCAAACAACTTAAAAATTTCATCATTGCTGAGATACTGAGCACTTTTTTTAGCAATCACAACAAAATCCTTATTAGGAAGATGATGTTGTTTATTGCGAAAACTTTCACGAGCTAGGCGCTTAAAGCGATTACGAGCAGGTGCTGTTTTAATTTGCTTTTTTGGAACAGCTAACCCCAATCTTGGGTGAGAAAGAGAGTTATTGCGAGCAATGATAGTGAAATGAGGTGAGCCAGCTCTATGAGCTTGCTGAAAGACATTTTTGTAATGCTCGGGAGTTAACAAACGTAACTCCCGATTGAACGCGTACGTATTCAAAATAAACTAATGATTACTTTGAAAGGCGCGCACGGCCTTTTGCACGACGTGCATTGATTACTTTACGACCGTTCTTAGTTGCCATGCGAGCACGGAAACCGTGAGTACGCTTGCGCTTTAGAACTGAAGGTTGAAAAGTGCGTTTCATGATAATTACCTTTACTGATCAGTAGTTTTAGGTCAATGTTATCCTTGCGTTGGTCATTTTGTCTCTTGCTAAGCAGATAAGACAGACCGACACCTCTAAACAAAGAGGCGGAATTGTAATCACAGTCACACAAAGTGTCAATCATTGAGCAACTGCTAAATTCCGGCTGAGCGATTATACGGAGTGTGCACAAAATCTCAAGGATCAAGCGCTGCTTGGTGGCGATCTTTATTTTTCGCCTACTTGTCTAAGGAATTTTTTCAGTCGAGGATCCTGTGGATGATTAAAAATACCCTGTGGAATACCTTGTTCTACAATATGTCCTTCGGCCATAAAGATCACTCTGTCTGCGACTTCTCGGGCAAATTGCATTTCATGAGTGACTACCAACATGGTCTGATCTTTGTTGGCCAACTCTTTCATTAGCTGTAGTACCTCACCAACCCACTCAGGATCGAGAGCTGAAGTTGGCTCATCAAACAATAATAGTTCTGGTTGAAGCGCCATGGCTCGACCTATACTTACACGTTGCTGCTGACCACCTGAAAGAGAGGCAGGATAACTATCTCCTTTATCGCCAAGGCCAATCTCATCGAGAATTTTTTGCGCGTGTGTTAGGGCGAGTGCTTTTTTCCAGCCGTGAACCGTAATTAAACCTTCAGCAATGTTTTGCTTTGCCGTCATATGGGCGAACAAGGCATAGTTTTGGAAAACAAATCCTGTTTTTCGACGCAGCTTGAGTATCTCAGGTTTTGAGTACTTCTCTGCATCAACACTGATATCGCCTATGGTTATTTCACCTTTGTCGGCTTGTTCTAAAAAATTAACTGTCCGCAGTAAGGTTGATTTTCCTGTCCCGCTGGATCCGATAATGACAATGATTTCACCTTGGTTGATTTCAAGGTCAATGCCATTGAGAACCTCTGAATCACCAAAGCGTTTATGGATATTGGTAAGCTTAATCATCTTATATACGCCTTATTCAGTTTGACCTCTGCCCAGTTTTGTATTCGGGTGAGAATGACAACGACGGCCCAGTAAATTAACGCGACGGCCAAAAAGGCTTCGAAAAAACGGAAACTGGATGAAGCCTCCATTTGTGCTTTAGCCATGATCTCAGCAACGCCTAAAGTAAAGGCCAGCGAAGTCGATTTAATCATATCAATGAAGTAATTCATCAGGGAGGGAAGCGCAATTCGCGTTGCTTGAGGAAGGATTATCCGACGCATAGCTTGGAAAGTGGTCATTCCCACAGACATACTGGCTTCCATCTGACTGCGGTCTACCCCTATGATTGCTGCTCGAATGCTTTCCGCCATGTAGGCTGCAAAGTGCAGAGTTAGACCGATCACAGCTGCGCTAAAGGCATTGAGCCCCACAAATAGAGGAAAAATTTGTGGTAACCCGTAATAAAGAAGAAACAGTTGAACGAGGAGCGGTGTACCACGGAAAAAGCTAATATAGACTTGGCTCAATTGATCCAATACTGGTACGCGAAAGACTCTAATGTTGGCTAATACAACAGCTAATATTAAAGCGAAGACTAAACCTAATGTTGCGATTTCCATGGTAGTACCAAGATACTTTAGAAGTATTGGCATTAGGTTTAGCATGTAGTTGAAATCAAATCCCATAGCGTATCTCGATAAAATTCGTCTTACCAAAAAGTAACAACCCACTGCAATAACTAGGCACAGTGGGCTGTATGACCTTTTTCTAAATTATTGGGTGATGTCTGCACCAAACCATTTTTGTGAAATGGTATTTAATGTTCCGTCAGCACGCATGGCTGCTAGAGCTTTATTCACTTCACCTTGAAGTTTTTGACCTTTTTCGTTATCAACAAATGGCCAGGCATTTTCGATGGTTTCGAATGGTTTGCCAGCGAGTTGCAAAGGCAAACCTGTTTTCTTGATAAGTTCAAGTGCAGAAAGTCGGTCCATGACAAAAGCATCGGCTCGGCCTAAAGCGACATCGTGCTCTATTCCAGTATCGTATGTCTTAATGTTTATTTTACCGCTTTGGTCATGCTTTCTTAACAGTTGTTCGAAGTTAGATCCCAAGTTAACGGCAACCGTTTTACCTTCTAGATCGTTTATGTTTTTTATACTTGCATTGCCTTTTCTAACCGTGATTTGTGCACCATCAACAACATAAGGGTTGGCAAAAAGGTATTTGTTTTTTCGTGCATCGGTAATCGTTATTTGGTTTGAAATGGTATCGATACGTCCTGTTTCAAGTAGACCAAACAACCCAGAGAAATTGGCGGTGACGTACTCGACTTTGTAGTCGTTACGCTTACCAATCTCATCCCAAAGATCAACTTCAAATCCTTGCAGCTTGTCTTGTTCAACAAATGTAAAAGGGTAATAACGGCCTGACATGCCAACCTTGACATTGGTTGCGGCTTGAACGGTTATTGCAGAAAATGCTAATGCGGCTATTGCAGCCTTAATCCAGGTCTTCATAGTAAAACTCCATAGTTTAATGGAGCTGATACTACTGTTAATTTGCTTACTAATGAAAATAACCAAGAGCAATAACCTAGACAGTCGAGGAATAAGCTGTGAGTGAAAGGATCAAAAATAGCGCGACCAATCACAACTTAAGAAAACTTGTTCCACAGAGTTATCACCAGAGTTTAGATCTGTGAGAAATTGCTCAAATGTGGATCTTTTTGTGAGTAACAATAGGGCTACTTGTGTTGATCTTACGAATAATAAAGAAGATATTGTGAATAACTTAGATCTTATTCACTGGAACCGCGATCATTTACTGGCGATCTTGGTTATCAACAGGTAAAATTACAAATCTTTTTCGATCATTTATTTAGGGTGGGCCCAAC